>CAZGUM010000011.1:19644-44032 GCA_964529085.1 uncultured Methylomonas sp.
ACTATTCCGTGTCGATGGGGCCTGACGCTAAAGTTTTGGTTAAAAAACCCCAACCGAAGCAATAACGCCTTTCCTTAAAGCGGATTGCCGAAAGACAATCCGCTTAAATGCCCAGGCTGGTCGGGCGTTGTTTGGGAAAATGACTGGGTTGATGGCGTATCGATGGCGCTCTGCCCTGTTTCAGATCAAATCTGCTTTGCGGTTTATATTCCGCGTCTATGTTAAACCCATCCGGGCCAGCGCGTTTTCCGCCGAGGCTTTACCGAACATGTTCCCAGGCAAGGTTCCTTTGTAAAAACTCGGTTATTGCCGCCTCGGAATCGAAGTTGCCGTACGCCAATAACAATTTGGCGTAGGTGGCTTCCAACGATATATTCCAGATCATTTCCGCGCCGCAATCCAGAAGCTCCCGAGTAGAGGCATACGCGCTTTCGGAAAACAGTGCCGGCGCTAGATAAATTTTGATGCCCCGCCCGGCGCAGCGTTTGACGAACTCGACCAAACTGTACTGCTCACCCACCGCATCAGATGCGCAAGCCGTACCGGAATGGTAAAGGTCGTGTAGCACTGCATCGACGGTGTCGAGATTGTATGCAGAGTAATCCAGGCCGGGATAAGGTCTGGTCAACAATATTCGTTTGGAAAAGTCTGGTCTAAGCGCAATTGATGCGCGCTCGCTTAGCGCCGGATTTTGTAGGGATTGGAACCGTCCGTTCTCGAAGCACATCCATGCCTGCGACTGCACGCTGATGAAATCGCTACTTAACGGCAGGCAGGATGACAAGCGGCTGCCCAGATGAATCTGCATCGTTTGCCCCGGATTTCGATAAGGCACAAACACGCCGGCCAGACCGAGCTGGCGGATAAATTCCACCGCACAGAGAAAGTTCGCCAGGCCGTTGGCCTGCGGGTTATCAAGCGGCAGATCGCTGGAAACCAGCAGCAGCGGAATAGACAAGCCATTGAAATACAGACTCAGCGCGGCGGCGCTAAATGCAAGAGTGTCGGTGCCATGGGTGACGATGATGCCGTCGAAGCGGCTTAAATCCTCGGCTTCGATGCTGGCGATAATTCCCGGCCAGTGGCTGGGGTGCAGATTTTCGCTAAGAATTTGCACGGGTTGCAAGTACTTGAAGTTTACCGAGCCGGGATCGTCGGCTTGTGCCGCAAAGCACTGCAATAACTTAAAGCCGGCGTTGCCGTCGGTATTAATGGTGTCGCCACTAAGCTGAGAGCCTATGGTACCGCCGGTAAAAATCAGCAGGATGTTTTTCGGCATAAAGGATGGTTTCTAGTATGATGTTTCGCCAATAATAAGGCCCATCTTAAAACACTCCGTATGAAAATATCACTGATCGTGGCAATGGCCAGCAATCGAGCCATCGGCCTGAACGGCCAAATGCCCTGGCACCTGTCGGCCGATTTAAAGCGCTTCAAGCAGATCACCATGGGGGCGCCGATCTTGATGGGCCGTAAAACCTTTGAAGCCATCGGCCGGCCCTTGCCGGGTCGGGAGAATATTGTTATCAGCCGCGATCCGGATTACCAACAGCAGGGTTGCCGGGTGTTTACCGACATCGCCAGTGTGTTACGGCACTATGCCGACCATTCCGAATTATTCGTGATTGGCGGTGCTACCTTATACGAAGCCATGCTAGTTCAAGCGGATTATCTGTATTTGACCGAAATCAACAGACAGTTTGCCGGCGATACTTTTTTTCCGGAAATCGATTTAAGCCAATGGCGGGAAATCGCTAGAGAGGAGGTGGAAAACGATCAAACCGTTGATTTTACCTACCGTTTTTTAAAGTTTCAAAACGCCCGGCTTGATTAGGCCACACAAAATATTTTGCCAATATCCGCCGGAGTCGATTAGCGGCGGAATTTTTGTCATAAAACTGTCATATTCGCTTCATACTATTGTCACGCTAGATTGGCAATATGGATCTTAAGTTTTAAACATTTCGAGAAAATATATGAAAAACACCTTCAAGCTGAAATCGCTGGTTTTAGGATTTGGTTTTGCATCCGCTGCCCTGATCGGCGGCGAAGCAGCTGCGGCCCCCGCGACATTGGATCCTGCATTGCCCGAATACGCGGCAGCCAGTGGTGTGTCCGGCAATATTTCCAGCGTTGGCTCCGATACCTTGGCCAATCTGATGACTTTGTGGGCCGAAGAGTTCGGCAAACTATACCCTAACGTTAATGTGCAGATTCAGGCTGCCGGTTCTTCGACCGCGCCGCCGGCGCTGACCGAAGGTACCGCTAACCTCGGCCCGATGAGCCGGAAAATGAAAGACAACGAAATCGACGATTTCGAAAGCAAATACGGCTATAAGCCGACTGCAATTCCCGTTGCGATCGATGCGCTGGCGGTTTTCGTCAACAAGGACAATCCGGTTAAAGGTTTAAGCCTGCCGCAAGTGGATGCAATTTTGTCGTCAACCCGTAAATGCGGGTTTGCTACCGATATCAACACTTGGGGGCAAGTTGGCCTGACTGGCGGTTGGGCTAGCAGACCGATTCAAATGTACGGCCGTAACTCGGTTTCCGGTACTTACGGTTTCTTTAAAGACGAAGCCTTGTGTAAAGGCGATTTCAAAAGCAACGTCAACGAACAGCCGGGTTCCGCATCCGTGGTGCAATCGGTCACTACTTCGGCAAACGGCATCGGTTATTCAGGTATCGGCTATTCCACCTCGGGCGTAAAAGCCGTGCCGTTAGCGCATAAAGACGGTCAACCGTTCGTTGAGCCGACTCCGGAGAATGCCACATCAGGTGCTTATCCGCTATCGCGCTTTTTGTACGTCTATGTCAACAAAAAACCTAACGAGCCGTTGGCGCCTTTGGAGAAGGAATTCATCAAAATGGTATTGTCAAAAACCGGACAACAAGTTGTGATCAAGGACGGCTACATCCCGTTGCCCGCCAAAGCAGTGGAAAAAGCTTTAACCTTGATTCAGTAATTAGATCAGCCAAGGATGTCTGAAAAAGGACAATATTGCACGGACGCAGCAAGGGATTGGCTGATGGAAATGGTGGCCATATCCCCCCCTCACTGTGAATGGTGAATGATCTTGTATAATACAAAGCCGATGATTTTTAAACAGTTATCGGCTTTTTATCTCTGTCGCGTCGTTTTTTCGACGCAGCTATGTTAACCAACCATGCCTTGTTATGACTGAAGCCCACCCCATTCCAGCGAAAGCCACGCTGTTGCAAACAGCTACTAGCGACCGTTATCAGCGTTGGCGTCTGGTAAAAGATAAGTTGGTGGCGCGTTGCGTAGTCGCAGGCGGCCTGAGTATTATCCTCGCCGTGGTGCTGATTTTTTTCTACCTGTTGTATGTGGTTTTTCCGATATTGTTGCCGTCCCACGCGGAAGCGGTCGGCCGTTACGATGTGCCGGAGCGGGCATTGGGTAACACCGTATTTTTGTCGATGGAAGAACAAAACGAAGTGGGCGTGCGTTTTACCGACACTGGCAAAGCCGTATTTTTTAGCGTCGCCACCGGTCAGCCCATTCGCGTGGACGCGTTGCCTATTCCGGAGAACATAAAAATCACCAGCTATGCCCATGGCGGTGTTGATAAAGGTGTAATTGCCTTTGGTTTGTCAGATGGCCGCGCCGTGGTCGTTAAACACGATTACAAACTGACGTATCCGGACGGCAAACGGGTAATTACCCCCGCTATTCAATATCCGCTGGGCACCGAACCGTTAGTGGTGGATAAACAAGGCCAAGCGCTGACAAAACTGGCGGTGAAGTTGGGGGATAAAAGCAGTACCCTGCTGGCAAAAACCGCCGATAACCGCATGCTGTTGAGCAGCCTGAGTAAAAAAGAGTCGCTGTTCGACGACGAAGCGTCTTGGGAAGCCACCGACACGGTGATCGAGATGGCTGCCGACGAAGTCGACTTTATCCTGCTGGATAAGGAATTGCGCAATCTGTACCTGGCAAGCCGCACCGGCGATTTAACCGTGGTGGATATTCTCGACAAAAGCCAGCCCAAGATCAAACATAAGCTGAATGTGCTGCATCAGGGTGTGCAAATCAGCAGTATGGAATTTTTAAACGGCGACATTTCGCTGTTGATTGGCGATAGCAGCGGGGTGATGGCCCAATGGTCCATGATTCGCGATCAGCAAAACCATTTCAGCGTCGAAAAACTGCGTGAATTTAAAGTGTCCGATGCGCCGATTATTACCATCAATCCGGAACAACGCCGCAAAGGCATGCTGGCTGCCGACGCCAATGGCGAGATCGGCATCTACAGTTCCACCGCCGAACGGGAATTGATCAAGGAAAACATCCCGGGCGGGACACCGGTGGCCGTTACCTTGTCGCCCCGCGCCAACGCCATGTTATTGCAGGCGGCCGACGGTAAAATCAATCATTGGGTAATCGAAAACGAGCATCCGGAAGTGTCCTGGAGTTCGTTATGGAATAAGGTTTGGTACGAAAGCTATCCTAAACCCGATTACATCTGGCAGTCGTCGGCGGCCAGCAACGATTTCGAACCGAAAATGAGCCTGACGCCGCTGGTGTTCGGCACCCTGAAGGCTTCGTTTTATGCAATGTTGATGGGGGTGCCGCTGGCTTTGTTCGGCGCGATTTATACGGGTTATTTCATGGCACCCAGCGTGCGGCAATATGTAAAGCCGGGCGTGGAAATTATGGGGGCGTTGCCGACCGTGATTCTGGGTTTTCTGGCCGGTTTGTGGCTGGCGCCTTTCGTGGAAGCCAATCTCACCGGAATCTTTTCGCTGCTGATGCTGGTGCCGCTGTCGGTGATGATATTCGCGTATTGTTGGCAATACGTGCCGGAGCAAACCCGGCATAAAATCCCGGACGGCTGGGACGCGATTGTGTTGATCCCCGTGGTGATATTCGGCGCTTGGTTGTCTTTTCAGTTAAGCCCTACTATTGAGGCGCTGTGTTTCAATGGCGATCTGCGGACTTGGATGCGCGAGGAATTCGGTATCGGTTACGATCAGCGCAACACGCTAGTGGTTGGTTTGGCTATGGGTTTTGCGGTAATTCCGATGATTTTTTCCATCGCCGAAGATGCGATTTTCAGCGTACCCAAACATTTGACTACCGGCTCGTTGGCGTTGGGCGCGACGCCTTGGCAAACCTTGACTAAAGTGGTTTTACTGACCGCCAGCCCCGGTATTTTCTCGGCGATCATGATCGGCTTCGGCCGCGCCGTCGGCGAGACCATGATTGTGTTGATGGCCACCGGCAATACCGCGGTGATGGATTTGAGCATTTTCCAGGGGCTGCGCACGCTGTCCGCCAATATCGCGGTGGAAATGCCGGAATCGGAAGTTAACAGCACTCACTACCGTGTGTTGTTTCTCGCGGCGCTGGTGCTATTCATGTTCACTTTTGTAGTCAATACGCTGGCTGAAGTCATTCGGCAGAATCTAAGACAAAAATACAGCTCATTATGATTAAAGCATGGTTTAAGAGCGGTTCGCCCTGGATATGGATGACCGCCGGCGCGGTCAGTTTGAATCTGATATTGGTAGTGGGCTTGTTGCTGCTGATTGCGGTGAGAGGCTTGGGGCATTTTTGGCCGGCCGATATCATCGAATACCGTTATCAGGATCGCGATGGCCCGGAAATTTCTATAGTCGGAGAGGCTGTGGCGACTTCGTTATTGCCTGCCGTGCAAGCCAGGGCTGCCGGGCATGAGTTGCTGGATAACGGCGAATACCTGGTGCAGCATCTGGTAAAAACCGGTAACCGCGATATTCTCGGTAGCGATTTTCGTTGGATCCAGCAGCAATATATTCACAGCCAATCCACGCCGGACGATTTGATCATGATCGAACGCCGGGAGTGGGGTAATTTCTACGGCCGCTTGGTGGCGGTTAAGGAAGACGGCGCGGTGATTGCCCAAGGTGAGCAAGCCTGGCAGGTCGCGCAAGAAAAGTTGGCGAAAGTGTTGGCGCAGCACGACGAAATCGATAGTTTGCAAGACCATGAAGTCGGTGCAATCAATTATCAACTGGAACGTCTGCGTTTGAAGCAACGCGCGCTGGAACTGAAAAATGCCTGGAGCGAGGCTTCCAAACAGGAATTTGCCGCGCAAAAACAGGATTACGAAAAACAATACCAAGTTATCCAGCAACAAATCGGCAAACTGAGCAAGGAAAGCAAACGCTACAGTCTGGTGGTTGCTGAAGCCGGGCAAAAGGAAATCAGCCTTCCCTTGAATCGGGTGGTTAAACTGACCCGTCCCAATACGATGAACGTGTTCGATAAATGCATCGAATATATCGGTAATTTCGCCACCTTTGTCAGCGACGAACCGCGTGAAGCCAATACCGAGGGTGGTATCTTCCCTGCCATATTCGGTACAGTGTTGATGGTGTTGCTGATGGCCGTGGTGGTGACGCCGTTCGGGGTCATCGCGGCGGTTTATCTGCGCGAATACGCCAAGCAGGGCTTTATCACCCGGGTGATCCGAATTGCCGTTAATAACTTGGCTGGCGTACCCTCCATCGTTTACGGCGTATTCGGTTTGGGCTTTTTCGTGTATATCATCGGCGGCAATATCGACCGCTTGTTTTTCCCGGAAGCGGCGCCGGCGCCGGTGTTCGGTACGCCCGGGCTACTATGGGCATCGTTGACACTGGCCTTGATGACCTTGCCGGTGGTGATTGTCGCCACCGAGGAAGGTTTGTCGCGCATACCCAAATCGATTCGGGAAGGCAGTTTGGCGCTGGGCGCCACCAAGGCCGAAACCCTGTGGCGCACGGTATTGCCGATGGCCAGTCCGGCCATCATGACCGGCTTGATTCTGGCGGTGGCGCGCGCCGCCGGCGAAGTCGCGCCGTTGATGCTGGTTGGTGTGGTTAAACTGGCGCCTACCTTGCCTTTGGATGGTAATTTCCCCTATTTGCATTTGGATAGAAAGTTTATGCATTTGGGTTTTCATATTTACGACGTCGGTTTCCAGAGTCCTAATGTCGAAGCCGCCAGGCCCTTGGTATACGCGACGTCTTTATTACTGGTGATGGTCATTATCGGCTTGAATATGTTCGCTATCTCCATACGCAACAATTTGCGGGAAAAGTACCGCGCCCTAGAAAATTAATATCGCATATTCATCCGGAAGCCTGGACCCAATACCATGACAACAGCCCAAATAAATACCCACGCCATCGATCTCGGTGCGTTGAAACGGGAAGGCAAAAAAAGCGCCGAGCAACTCGAAACCTGTATCAAAGTCGAAAATCTGGATTTGTTCTACGGCCAGAAGCAGGCATTGCACAGCGTCAATATGGAAATGCCCCATAAGAAGGTGACGGCTTATATCGGTCCCAGCGGTTGTGGGAAATCCACTCTGCTCCGCTGCATTAACCGGATGAACGATCTGGTCGACGGCGTCAGTATCAAGGGTAAAATTCTGCTGGACGGCGAGGATATTTACGATAAATCGGTGAATGTCGCCGCCTTGCGCCGACGGGTGGGCATGGTGTTTCAAAAACCTAATCCGTTTCCGAAAACCATTTATGAAAACGTGGCTTACGGGCTGCGGATTCAAGGTGTCAACGACCGGCGCATCCTCGACGAAGTTGTCGAAAAATCATTGCGCGGTGCGGCGCTATGGGATGAAATGAAGGACCGGCTCAACGACAATGCCTTGGGTATGTCCGGCGGCCAGCAGCAACGTTTGGTGATCGCCAGAGCCATCGCCATCGAGCCGGAAGTGATTTTGTTGGACGAGCCGGCCTCGGCCCTGGACCCGATTTCCACGTTGAAAATCGAAGAATTAATCAACGAACTGAAAGAAAAATATACGATCGTGATCGTTACCCACAACATGCAGCAGGCGGCGCGGGTGTCCGATTACACTGCCTTTATGTATATGGGCGAATTAATCGAATTTGGTGAAACCAGCGAATTGTTTACCAATCCGGCGAAAAAACAAACTGAAGATTACATTACCGGCAGGTACGGCTAGGAGGTAGGCAATGGATAACAGCAAAATCAAACAACATATTTCCCGTCAATTTAACGAGGAGATGGAAGATATCCGTAACAAAGTGCTGACCATGGGGGGATTGGTCGAGCAACAAGTCGATCTGGCGACCAAGGCTTTCATGAGCAATGACCTGGAGAACGCCGAGAAAGTGGTCCTGCAGGATCGGTATGTCAATGAAATGGAAAAAGACATCGACCACGAATGCACCGAAATTATGGCTAAACGCCAGCCGGCGGCCTACGATCTACGGATGTTGATCGCGACCATCAAAATCATCACCGACCTGGAACGCATCGGCGACGAAGCGGCGCGCATTGCGAAGATGACCATGCGTCTGGAAGGCGCCGATTATTACCAGGACAAGTATTACGAAATCGAACATCTGCTGAATCTGGTCAAGGAAATGCTGAACGGCGCGCTGGATGCGTATGCCAGAAACGATGTTGAGGAAGTCGTCGCGATTACCGAGCAGGACGCCAAGGTAGATCGGGAATACACCAGCATCACCCGGCAGCTAATTACGCAAATGATGGAAAACCCGCGGAATATTACCCGCGCGCTGGATATGTTGTGGGCGGCCCGCGCGCTGGAACGGATAGGCGACCACGCCTGCAATGTCTGTGAACAGGTGATTTATATGGTGAAGGGTAAGGACGTACGCCATATTAGCCGAGAAGAACTGGAACGCGCGGTTAATTCAGTTCGTTAGTCGATTGAGCTTCGGCCGGATTCAGGGTAATCGTAAATTCGCTACCCCGATCAATCCGGCTGCTCACTGCCAGGGAACCGCCCATCAGCTCGACCATATGTTTGGTAATCAATAGGCCTATGCCGGTACCTTCTATGCTTTCCTGATCCTGATGAAAACGGGTAAAGGGCTGAAAAAGCAACGCAAGTTTATCGGCCGCAATACCCGCACCGGTATCCTTCACGGCGATACGGACTTTATTGTCCTTTTGCTCGACCAATACTGTCACCTCGCCATGCGGACGATTATATTTGACCGCATTGGATAGCAAATTAAGCACGCATTGTTTCAAACGCAGCCGGTCGGCATTGACCGGAACCGGCTGTTCCGGGAGCCGGCATTGGATGCTGATGCCCTGTGCCTTGGCATGATGACCGATCAGTTCCAAGGCTTCCGCAATCACGCTTTGGCAGTCGATCTCGTCGATACAGACCGTCAATTTGCCGCTTTCCACGGCGGACAGGTCCAGCAATTCGCTGATCAAATCCAGCAGATGCAGGCCAGCGCTTAAGATATGACTGACGGAATCTTTTTTATCTTCGTTTAACGGTTCCTTCTGATCCGACTCCAGCAGCTGACTAAAGCCGATAATCGCATTTAACGGCGTGCGCAGTTCATGGCTCATATGCGACAAAAACTCCGATTTGGCTTGGCTGGCGCGTTCGGCTTCCCACTTGGCGTGTGATAAATTGACGATTAATGCGTTTTTGTTGAGTTCGTGTTGCTCCAGTCGCTCCAGCATGGTGTTAAAGGTTTTAATTAAGGTCCCGGTTTCGTCGAACGTGTCCACCTTGAGCCGGCTGTTGAAACTATTGTTCCGGCTGATTTGCTCGATCTTGGACGTAAGGCGCAACAATGGCCGGCTGATTTTGTAACCCAGCCAGCGAGCCAATAACACGGCGATCAGCATCGCCAGCAGCATCGCGCTCAGGGCCTCTAGCGCCGTGTAACGGAAGTTATATATCAATTCCGCCAGCGACAAATGCAGGGCAAGGTAACCAATAAGTCGTTGGTCGATTCTGACGGGAACCAGCAAATCCAGTGAATCGGAACGAAAAATATGATCAACGCTTTGGCCGTTTAATGTTGCGGAAAATTGCCGCCAAAATTCGCCATCCCGTTTATCCGTGCTTAACTTGGTCTGGTCTTGCGGCAACTGCCTCCGATAGTCGGCAAACAGCCTATAGTCGGCGGTAAAAATGTAGGCGCCGATCACATCGTCTTTTTCCCTTAGCGCCGCCAGGATTTCTCTAGCCGTGCCGGGGTCTTGATAGACAATCGCCGCCGATACATTGCTGGCGAGTATTTTGGATAACACCCGGCTTTGCTCCAGCAATGTTTGTTTCTGATGCCGATAATCGGTTGCCAGAAAAAACACTAGCGTGAATACCGCCGTGATTAACGCTGTCAGCAGCACGATGGCCAAAATTTTTCGGCGAATTGAAGCGTGTTGGTAGATGCTACTAAGCGACATGGCTATTCCAGTATCCGTGAGCTACGCAGTAGCTTGGAACTAATCGTCAGCCCGGTCTGCGTCACATTTTTCAGTTGAATCACCGGTTGAATACGTTGGCCGTCGTTGGCTAGCCGGATCATACCGCCGCGTTGCTCGAAATCGGCGATATCGCTGACGGTCAGAATCGGCAACGCATGCACGAACTCCAGCGTGGCGGCGAGTATTCTCTCTTGTTGGGCCGGCACGTAAATCACCTGACATTCATGTAATTGGCCGGGCACCGGATCTATAAGCAACTGAATGGGTTGATCGTGCACCCGTTCGCCTTCGATCAGCTTGGCCAGGATTTGCGTCACCGGCGAGTTGGCATAACTGCAAAATAAAAAATGCTTGCTAATGTCCGCCGGCCAGGTAACGAAGTAGGCAAAGTTATACAGATAGGCCGCTTTAAGTTCCGTTTCGTTGAAACGCGGCTCCTCGGCTTTAACTGCTTGTATCCACAGCGAATAGCACAATAGCAGTAGTGTCAAACCCCGCCAAGCATGGCCGGAATTGACCAAGACCGTTTTTAACCGGCTAGGGCGCTGCATCTAATAACGCACCGTGGCTTTAAGGTAGTAGTTGCGTTCGAATTCGCTGCTGATCACGGCGTTGTCCAGATAGGGACTGAATTCCAGATGCCGATTGTCCAGCAAGTTTTGCGCACCGACCGCCAACTCAAAATGCAGATTCGGCTGCCAGCCCAGTCGCAAGTCCACGCGGTGATAAGCCCTAACCTGATTAACAAGCCGATCGCTGTAATACCAGTGGGCATCGAATTCCAATTGATACGGCAGATTCAGGTAAGAGCTCAAGTTGAACCGATTCCGCGCGCTATTGCCTTCGGCTATTTCGGCGGCACTGTCCAGACTGCCATCACGCCGATGCAGCGCAATCCCAAACAGGCTGTAACTGCCTTGCATGCGCCAGTTCTCCGAAACCCGCCAGTTCAACGCGGTTTCCCAGCCATAGGTTTCGCCATTCGCTTTGTTGGCAATCAGAAACGGGATGGTGGTATTTTGTCCGGATACTATCGGGGTTTGCGGCTCGGTTGTGCTGAGTCGGCCGTAATCGCTGTAAAACAGCGTGGTATCGATGTTGAAGGCGTCGCCGGGGAAAAAGCGATATCCCAGTTCGTAAGTAATTGCGCTTTCCGAGTCGAAATTGTCGTCGCCCAATATATTTGCGTTAGTTCCGGGGCCGACGTTGAACAGCACATTCAGATCGTGATCCACTCTTGCCGGCACTCTTACCGCTCGGGATACCGCTCCCCACAGGCTATGCTGTCGATTGGGCATCCACAACAGCCTTGCCGAGGGTTGAATTTCAAAACCGGTAAAGTCGTTGTGTTCGACTTTGCTGCCGTAAATAAAGCGCAGATTATCGTCCAGAAATCGCCATTCGTCTTGCCCGAAGACATTAAACAAATGCACATCGCGTTGCGCCGGATCGAAATACAACAAAGCTTGCTTTTGCTCGAGTAGATCGCTGTTGAAGCGATAGCCGGCGCCCCAGGTCAAATTATGCTCCTGCAGGCGGAAATTATGCTGCAGATCGAGATCGAAGGTGCTGCGCCGATAGTCCAGTCGAACCTGATTTCTGACGGCATGATCGAAATAGCTGCGAATTTGCAGGCGGCTGTTGTTTTCCAGGGTTTGCTGCCAGCGCAGCAATAGGTTGCCGCCGTATTTTTTAGCGTTGTCGGCGATAACCGGGGCCATAGGATCGAGGTTGCTCAGCGATTGCTGCATATCGCCGTTGAAATAGTCGCCCTGCACGATCAGGTTTTTGCGGGCGTCCGGTGTCCAGTCGCTGCGAAAGCCGGCTCGTCCCATGTCCAGGCGATCGTTAGCTTTGTCGCCGTTGCCGAAATGGAAATCGTCGCGATGATTGTATTTGCCGTAAATCCGGTAATGAAAATCAGGATTGATTTCGCCGCCGTAACGAAAGGTGCCGAATCCGGGTTCTTCCTTGCTGGTGCCGCCCGACAGCAATAGGCCTTGCGACTCCTGCGACGAGCGGGTAATGATGTTAATCACGCCGTTGACGGCGTTGGAGCCCCATAAGGTGGCGCCCGGGCCGCGAATCACCTCGATACGGTCTATGTCTTCCAGCGGATAATCCTGCTCATTCCAGTACACCCCGGAGTTTAACGGATCGTAAACGGTGCGGCCGTCCACCATCACCAATAATTTATTGGCATAAATGCCGTTGAAACCTCGGCTACTGATCGCCCATTGATTGGCATCCACGCGAGCGACTTCCAAGCCCGGGACTTTGCGCAGCACTTCCGGAATCGATTGCATGCCGGAGCGCCTGATTTCTTCGTGACTGATCACGAATACCGCGGACGGCGTCTCGTTGATGGGTTGCTGGTTTTTCGTGGCAATGGAGACCGTGGTGGCGCTTAGTTCTTGCAGGGACAGGGCTTTTAGGTGTGTCAGCGTATCGTCCGCATAGACATCGCCAGCGGTCAAGCAGGTTAAATAAAAAAGCGTTGCGCTCTGATATTTCCCAGCCTTTTTTAGCCGTTTTGCCATAAACCCCGTTTCTATACCCTATTAAGCATGGGTTCATTGTAGACGGGCGCGATTAAATAGCAAAACCTCTTTGGTCGGTCGGGTAAAAGCCGGGGGGTTACTTGATGGCGCGGATCAATTTGATCATGTCGCTGCTGGCCGGGTCGATAAATATTTTCTGGAACGGACAGGCTTGGACGTTCTTTAGGGTTTGCCGATTGATATTGGCACCCAAGGTATTTACAACCAACGGGTTGAATAAATTCATCAGGGTAGCCAGGGTTTTGTTGGAACTTAAAACATGTTCCAGCAGCAGTACTTGGCCGCCGGGCTTACATACCCGATACAGCTCTTTCAGGCCTATTCTGGGCTTGGGGACCGAACAGAACACGAAACTGCCGATGACTGTATCGAAACTGTTATCGGCGTAATCCAGGGATTGCACATCCATCAGCGTCAGATCGACAGCAATCTGTTTACGCTGCTGTTTGCGTTGCGCTATTTCCAGCATTCTTGGACTGAAATCGATACCGGTCATTCTGGCATCGTCCGGATAGAAGGCGAAATTTTTGCCGGTACCTACGCCGACTTCCAAAATGTGGGCGCCCGCCGCCTGCGCCCAGAGTTTTTTACGTAAACGGCGAAACAGCAAGCCTTCCAAAACGCCTTCCAGACTGTCGAAATAAGGCGCCAGCCGGTCGTAGCGTTGTCTGATCCGGTTGCTGTTCGCTGTCATGTATAACTTACGCCTCTAGTTGCTGAATGCCATCCAGAAACCAGCGGGTTTGTTTGCTGTTTATCGGTTTGATGAAATGCCAGACTTCCTTGATTGCTTCGGCTGGCGCATCGTCTTCGCTGATCAGCGCGTCAAACAGGACCACGGCTTCCAGTTCCGAACCGGCTTCGCGCACGTCGAGCAGTTCGGCATTCAGTTTTAGCACTACGGTTTTGTTATTGCCGCCTGATGTGCGCAATTGTTCCTGAATTTCCGCGAAGACTTTGTCGGTGGTCAAACCGCGGATCTCGGCCAGGTCGCGATTATCCCAAGACGCTTGTAAGTGCCGGTAGGCGTTCTCCGCACCGGTCAAGAAAGTATGTTGATCGAATCCGGCCGGTAGTTTGCTTGCGTCAAAGCCCGCAGACGCCTGGCTGTCGCCGCTGCTTGAGGCCGCCGCTTTGCCTTTGTTGAATAACACGTCGGTATCGAAACCGGAGGTGCCGGGCGCGGCTTGTTGATTCTCGCGGTAATAAGTTTGCGGCTCCGCCTGCTTATGTTGGGCCGGTCCGTAGCCGGCGGGTGCGGCCGGTTGCTGACGGCTTCTGGCGGCAAATAGCCGATACAGCAAATAGGCGACACCGCCGAGTACCAGAATGTCCATAAAATTGAAGTTTTCAAACGCACCGCCGAAGAACATAGAGCCCAGCAATCCGCCCAAGGCCAAGCCGCCCAGCATGCCCATCAGACCGCCGCGACCGGCCCAGCTTTGCCGAGCCGTTTGATTTTGCGCCGCGGCTTGTTGTTGGGCGGCCGACCGGACCGGCTGGCTGCCCGCTCCGCTGGGTGAGGTTGAACGTTGAAAAGGCGTGCTATAGCTGGGTTTGCTGCCGAAGGATTTGCCGCCGCCCATGCGTTTAGCTTGCGCTTCGTGAACACTGCCTAGCAGCAAGGCCAGCGCAATGAATAGTGTTGCCAAGGTACCGATCTTTCTGTTCATAGGGTTTGTATGCCAAGTGAGTAAGGGTTTGCCGATATTCGGGGTAAAATCGCTAATTTCAAGTAGAATAGCCTTTCGTACCGGCCTATACAACCTGTCTACCGATTAACGAGACTTCTCAGACACTCTGAAAACATAAATGGTTGCATATTTGCGTCAATTGTTGGTGATGTTGCTTATGCTGCTGCAAATGGCGGCACCGCTGATGCATGCCCACGTCGGTGCGGATGCCAGTCCCCGCGGTCTGCATTTACATGAATTCGAAGCTTTGCATATCGAGCGCGATGGGCCGGTCTTGATGGCATTCGATCACGATCTGCAAATGCAAAGCAGCATCGTCAACATCGGCTCGGCGATTAAGCAGCAACAATTGCTGGATAAGCTCAGCCCTGCTGTGTTCTTGTTTGTTCTGGCAGTCCCGGTTTTTGCCGTTGCGCGGCAAATCGGTATCGTCAATTTTTCTCCGCACATATCCTTATTTGTGCCGGAACCATTACCCAGTCAAAACGCCTCCCGCGCACCGCCGTTCTGAAAGGGGCCGCCGCCTAGCGCGGCCGGAATTGGTTTACACGCTAAACCATGCCCCCCCGATTCCTTACAACTACTAAAGTCTGCCGGCTATTAGTAAGTTATGCCCAGTTTAATTATTGTTTTGGAGCGCTAAATGAACGGATACCGTCATATTAAATACGGTTTACCTGTTTTACTGTTGGCAAGCACGCCTTGTGCTGCCGAACTAAACGACAGCGGCGAACACTTGACCGCGATGAGCGGCAAGCCGGTTGCGGAAAAGCTGATTGTCGAACACATCGATCCGGTTGAAACCGACCCGGCCCTGAGTTTGGCGGAATTGGTGGAGTTGACCTTGGAAAAATACCCGGATCGCTTGATCAACGAAGCCCTGACTCAGGAAGCCGATGCGCTGGCGGAACGTAGCGATGCCTGGGTGGCGGGATCGACAGCCTTGGCCTTGGATTATTTCGATGACCGCATAGCCGATAATTTTGGTTCCAGGGAAGCGTCGGCAAAGTTGGAAGTGACCACCTGGAAATGGGGGCAGCGCGATGCCGGACAGGCGGTTGCGCAGCAAGCGAGCCTATCCGCGCAAAAGCAATTGGCTGCGGTGAAATTGGAAGTAACGCGTTTAGTTCGCGAGGCGCTGTGGAATATGGAAATCGCCAACATCGGCTTGCAACAGGCGCAAAACGCCTTGTCAATTTCCGAGCAGCTGATGAATAAAGTCGAACGGCGGGTCGAGCTGGGCGATTTACCGCGCGCCGATTTGTTGTTGGCCAAGGGGGAATATCTGCAAAATCGGGCTTTGGTGACGCAGGCCGAAGCGGAGGTAATGCATAGCCGAAAAGCCTATGCCAGTTTGACCACCTTGTCACGGGTGCCAGGCAGCTATCAGGAAAAGCAAAGCGATATTACCACTGTGACCGCCAATCATCCGATGCTGGAAGCGGTAAATGCCATCATCGAACGCAAGCAGGCGGAAATCGAATGGACTAAAACCACCGATCCGATCAATCAGCCCAAACTGAGCGTGGGCGCCAAAAGCCAGCGCGACGGCCGTAACGGTCAAGATATAGAGAGTGTTGGTGTCGGCGTAGTAATGCTGTTCGGCGGCGAAGCCTACAATGCGCCGGAAATCGCGAAGGTGAATGTAGAGCTGAACCATGCCAAGGCGCAACGCGAGCATCTTTACCGGCAATTGGAGAAAAATCTGCATGAGGCCGAGCACTCGTTGGAAGTGACGCGGGCGGAGCTGGCCATAGCCAACGAATTGAAACAAATCGCCGAAACCCATCTGAAAATGACGGAAATCAGTTTTTCCGCCGGCGAAATCAATCTGCTGGATTTGTTGAAAATCCAGGCCCGCAGCCTGGAGGCGACTCGTAACGCCAAACTGCAGGAAGTTAAATTGCAGCGCAATATCGCCTTTTATAATCAAGCGGTCGGTGTACAGCCATGAAGCGGATGATATATGCGTTGCTACTGGCGCAGTCTACGAATACGTTTGCGCTGGAGATGCAGATTCGCATTTCCCCGCAGCAGATAGCCAATCTGGATATTCCGGTTGCGCCACTGACCGCCAGCCGGCAGATTCCGTTGTTCTACGCGCCCGGCAAAGTGGTAGTGCCCGCCGATCGCGAGGTGTTGATCAGTACTAGCCAACCGGGGTTGGTCAGCGAATTGCCGGTCAATATCGGCGACCATGTACGTAAGGGCCAAGTATTGGCGCAGTTGAACAGTCCGGCGTTGGTGGGCTTGCAGCAGGCGTTTTTGACGGCTAATAGCGAACTGAATTTGTCCGCTTTGGAGCGGAGCCGGGATCAAAAATTATCTCAGGAAGGCGTCATCGCCGAACGGCGTTGGCAGGAAACCCAGATGCTGCACAGCAACAAATCGGCAAAAGCCGACGAAGCCCGCCAATTGCTAACGCTGGCCGGTATGTCGGCTGCCGAAATCAAAAATCTGGCTCAAACCCGCAAGCTTGAGAATCAATTGAATATTCGCTCGCCGATTGACGGTGTGGTACTGGAACGCCTGATCAGCCTGGGCGCTCGTTTGGACGTGCAGGCGCCGCTGTATCGTATTGCCGATTTATCCGAACTCTGGCTGGAAATTAATATTCCGCAAGAACGCTTGAATGGGATTCGGCTCGGTGATTCGCTGCGTCTGGAGGGCAGCGAGATAACCGCCAGAATTAGTCTGCTGGGGCAAAGCGTCAATCGCGACAATCAAACGGTGTTGGCCAGAGCGGTGATCGACGGCAAGGCAGAGGGCTTAAGAGTCGGGCAAAACGTTAATGTGCAGATCATGCAAAACAGTACGCAAGCCGGCTTTATCGTGCCCAATACCGCGATTGCGCAAAATGAGGGCCATGCCTATCTGTTCGTGCGTAACCAAGAGGGATTTGCGGTGACGGAAGTGTCGGTCATTGGTAAACAGGATGCCGATTCGCTGATCAGCGGACCGTTGTCCGGTAGCGAGCAAATCGCGACAAAAGGTGCTGTAGCCTTGAAAGCCAATTGGCTTGGTTTGGGAAGGGCTGAGTAATGGCCGGGTTAATTCGCTTTGCGTTGACCCAGCGCCTGCTGATTTTACTCGGCGTGTTGCTGTTGATGGGCGGCGGTTATTATGCCGTTAAACATATTCCTATCGATGCCTTTCCGGAGGTGTCGCCCACCCAGGTTAAGATCATCGTCAAAGCCAACGGCATGACGCCGGAAGAAGTGGAAGCGCGGATTACCGCGCCGATCGAAATTGAGCTATTGGGTATTCCGCACCAAACCATGTTGAGGTCGTTGGCGAAATACGCGATTACCGACATCACGCTTGATTTTGAAGAAGGTACCGATATTTATTGGGCCAGACAGCAGGTTGCGGAACGCTTGAACACTTTATGGGGCAGTTTACCGGAAGGCGTACAAGGCGGGATTGCGCCGCTGACCACGCCGTTGGGCGAGATGTTCATGTTTGCCATCGAGGGCGGCGATTTAAGTTTAATGCAGCGTCGCGAGTTGTTGGATTGGACGATACGTCCGGCTTTACGCACCGTGAGCGGCGTGGCCGATGTCAACGCGCTGGGCGGGCTGGTACGCAGTTTCGAAGTGGTACCGAATAACGTCCGGATGGCCGCGCGCAATATCGATACTCAGCAATTGATGGCGGCCTTGCAAAACAATAACCGTAACGACGGCGCCGGTCGGCTCACCGAAGGCGAGGAAGCGCTGATTGTCCGTGCCGAAGGCCGCATCAAAAACGAACAGGATGTTAAGGATATTGTGGTGGCCCAACACCAAGGATTACCGGTTAGAGTCGAGGATATTGCCGATGTCCGCATCGGAGCACTGACTCGCTACGGCGCGGTCAGCAAGGATGGTCAAGGCGAAGCGGTCACTGCGGTGGTGTTGAGTTTGCGTGGCGCCAACGCCAGGCAGACTATCGAGCAACTGGAAAATAAATTAGCGGAATTGCGACCGGCCTTGCCGGAAGGCGTTCAGCTCAAAGTGTTTTATAACCGCGGCGTGTTGGTCGGCAAGGCAGTCAATACTGTTTCCAAGGCCTTAATGGAAGCCATCGTCTTGGTGGTGGTGTTGCTGATCCTGTTCCTGGGCGATTTGCGGGCGGCGTTGACCGTGGCCTTGGCGTTGCCGATGGCGGCGCTGGCGACCTTCATTCTCATGTATGCGTTCGGTATGTCCGCCAATCTGATGAGTTTGGGCGGCCTGGCAATCGCGATCGGCATGCTGGTAGATGGTGCGGTGGTCGTGGTGGAAAACGTGATTACCCAGTTGGCCGATCATCACAAGGTCGAGCGTCTGCCGCGTTTGCATCTGATTTATCGCGCCACCCGCGAAGTCGCCGCGCCGGTGACCTCAGGCATTTTGATCATCATTATCGTGTTCTTGCCGCTGTTGACCTTGCAGGGCCTGGAAGGTAAGTTGTTCGGGCCGGTGGCGATGACCATCGTGTTTGCTTTAAGCGGCTCTTTGATATTGTCGCTGACGGTGATTCCGGTTTTGGCTTCGCTACTCCTCAAGCAGGTATCGCATGAAGAGCCCTGGTTGCCGCGCAAATTGTTGCAGTGGTATCAACCTATCCTGGTCTGGTGCCTGGAGAACGGCAAGAAAGTCTTTATCGGTGCCGGCGTGATGCTGGCCGCCAGTCTGGCGGTATTTACCCAGATCGGCAGCACTTTCATGCCGACCATGGACGAAGGCGACATCATCATCCAGCTGGAAAAATTGCCATCTATTACTTTGCTGGATTCAGTGGCGCTGGACGGCCGCGTACAAAAAAATATTCTTGAGCATATTCCCGAAGTGGAAACCGTGGTTTCAAGGGTCGGCACCGACGAATTGGGTTTGGACCCGATGAGTCTAAATGACACCGACACCTTTTTAATCCTTAAGCCCAAATCCGAATGGCGGATGGAAACCAAAGAGGAGTTGATCGAGGAGATTCGTAAAATCATGGACCATACACCGGGTATTGCCTTCGGTTTCACCCAACCCATCGAAATGCGGGTTTCGGAAATGCTGACCGGTACCCGCGGCGATGTCGCGATTAAACTGTTCGGTGCGGATCTGGAGACGCTGAATCATAAAGCCGAAGAAATTGAATCCGTGCTGAAGACTATACCCGGCTCCAGCGATGTGTTCACTCGTAAAAACGAAGGTATGCAGTTCTTGCAACTCAGCATAAATCGCGAGGCGGCCGGCCGTTTCGGCTTGGATAGCAATACTATCGAAACCATGCTGCGGGCTCAAATCGAAGGTATGCAGATGGGAATTGTGCAGGAAGGCGTCAAACGTACACCGTTGCTGCTGCGCGGGAACAGCAATACCGCCAATTTCGATAACCTGCAAATTAGCCTTCCCAATGGCGGTCATGTGCCGATTACCGCCGTCGCGAAAATTCAAGCGGTCGAAGGCGTGGTGTCGATCGATCGGGAAAAAGGCCAGCGCTTCGTTGTGATCCGCTGTAACGTGGAAGGCCGCGATCTGGTCGGTTTTGTCGACGAGGCGCGTAAAACGGTGGCCGAACGCGTCAAATTACCTGGTGGTTTTCATGTCGCGTTCGGCGGGCAGTTTGAGAATCAGCAACGCGCTTCGGCACGGCTGTCATTGGTGATCCCATTATCGCTGGGCTTGATATTTTTGCTGTTGTTTTCCACTTTCGGTTCGGTGCGGCAGGCGGTGCTGGTGCTATCCAATATCCCGCTGGCAATGATAGGTGGCGTGTTCGCGCTGTGGTTGTCCGGCGAATATCTGTCGGTACCGGCCTCGGTCGGTTTCATCGCCCTACTCGGCATCGCGGTTTTGAACGGGGTGGTGATGGTGAGTTATTTCAATCAGCTGTGCGCGACCGGCATGGAGTTATCGCGGGTGGTGATTATCGGTTCCGGCCGGCGTCTGCGGCCGGTGTTGATGACCGCCAGTATCGCCGCGTTCGGTTTGATCCCACTGCTGTTCGCGTCGGGACCGGGCTCGGAAATTCAGCGGCCGCTGGCTATCGTGGTCACCGGCGGATTGCTGTCTTCGACCTTGTTAACGCTAATTTTGTTGCCGATACTCTACCGGCTATACGGCCGTAACCCGGAGCTTTGTTAATGAGTCACGATGCATTTTTACTGACGGTGAATGTACCGCCCAGCCTGGAAGAGGCGCTGGTCGATTGTCTTTTGTCCTTGGAGTGGCGGCAGGGTTTCACCAGTTTTCCGGCCAATGTGCACGATCATAATAATGAGGGCTTGTCGCTGGCGGAGCAGGTGGCAGGGCATCAACGGAAAATTCGCTTTCAGATGTATGTCGAAAAACCAAACATTTCCGCATTATTGACTAAGCTAAAAGCGGATTTTGCCGGTTCCGGATTACGTTATTGGTTGGTGCCGGCCATCGAGCAAGGCATCATCTGAGCATAAAGTATGCAGAAATCCACAGGGAATGCTACAGTTCGGGCAAACAGCGGTTAAACATTATTGAATGAGCTATTTTTCTTGTCATACATAGCCCTATGAACATTTTTTTGCGACGAATTCCTGCTAATACCAGGCATATTGAAATTTCCGAGTTTGTAGCCCCTGCATTAAAGAGCGGCTTGTTTAGAAAGTCCGGGCGCATCGTCGATATAGAGATTCTGGCTTTACAAGATACGCGGATAGGGACGATCGAATACCACGGCGTGGTGACGCTGGATTCCGAGCTTTCAGTGCAAAGAGTGGTAAAAGGCTTAAAAAATCGCCGTTTCAACGGCAGAATGGTGGTTGTCAGACCTTATTACCACCGTAGCTGGTACAACGATCCTCGGCAAAACCAAACGCCTGTAGCGCCCGACGTGATGGAAAAACGCAAAGGCGACCGCCGTCGCGGTAAATATTTGCAAGTGATCAAAAATGCATCCGATCGCTTCAACAGCGAAGACGATTTTTTCAAAACCGTTCACCATCAACAGTTCTCGATTTCGTTCATCGTACCGCCGGTCATGGAAGTTGCAATGATGGAGTGCTTGAACAGTTTTGAGGAAGAATTGCTTACCAGCGATACCGGCGAGCACAAGATTACCAAGTTTCTCACTGAAGCCGACGATGCCGAACAGCAAACCGCCCGGTTTCAGATTTATGCCGAAAAGATGGCTATTTCCGCCTTGCTGGAAAAATTGAAGGCCGAGTTTGCCGGGTCGGGTATTCATTATTGGATTATGCCAGTGGTTGAGAAAGGCGAGATTTGATTTTTTAGTATTTACTAAAAAGGCGTTAAACCGCATGCCGGTTTAACGCCTTTTTTATTTGCAGGATGGTTTTGGACGTAATTGGTAGCAGGGATATCCGGCACAGCCAACGGCGCAAACTATCAGGCCGAGTAGGGTTGCGGATGTGGCGATCGAAATAAAGCCGCTCAGATACTGTACATCAAAGTGTAGAAATGGTTCGAAACCAAGCTAGAACCACATTTTAAAGTGCCAGGGTTTAAGGACGTCAATGTGAAGAAATTGTTTTGCCCAGGCTTTTTATCACCAAGGATTTGGAATTATGAATGATAGGAATACGGAGCGTCGGTCTGTATGGCCGACTGCGGGGAATGGTAAAGAGGGTAACGAGTAAAAAGACCGGCGCCAAATGTTTAAGGTGCCGGTCCGGATAGTTCAGTGCGGGAAGTGGCGCTTTACTTTTCCAGTAGAGCAAACTTGCCAGATTTGCCGTTCCATTCGTCGGCGTCGGGCAAAGCGTCTTTCACTTCGGTGATGATAGGCCATTGTTTAGCCAGTTCCGCGTTCAGAGCCGCGAAGTGTTCTTGGCCCTCAGGCAATTCGTCTTCGGCGTGGATGGCGTTGGCGGGGCATTCGGGCTCGCACAAGGTGCAATCGATACATTCGTCGGGGTCTATAACCAGAAAATTTGGACCTTCATGAAAGCAATCGACTGGGCAAACATCAACACAGTCGGTAAATTTGCATTTGATGCAGTTTTCGGTGATTACAAAAGCCATATTGTTCTTCCAAGGTTAGGTAAATGAACAAGCTGCCGTGCATTGCGGAAGCTTTATGGTTAAAAATGCACCTGCCGCTGAACGCGGCAGGTGGCTGATCGGCAATACTAAGCAGAGTAAGGGCCGAACAAGGTCAGCCCGGATGCCGCTTATTTGTCTTTGTTACGTTCCTTAACTTCTTTGATCACTTCTTCCGCGACGTTACGTGGGCAAGCGGTGTAGTGCGAGAACTCCATGGAGAACTGGCCGCGACCGGAAGTCATGGTACGCAAATCACCGATGTAACCGAACATATCGCTCAGCGGCACGTCGGCTTTGATACGTACACCGGTAACACCTGCATCTTGTGATTTGATCATGCCGCGGCGACGGTTCAAGTCGCCGATCACGTCACCGACGTGCGCATCTGGTGTGAATACGTCAACTTTCATGATCGGTTCCAGCAATTGCGGGTTACCTTTTGGGATCGATTGACGGTACGCGGCACGGGCAGCGATTTCGAACGCAATGGACGAGGAGTCAACTGCGTGGAAAGCACCGTCGGTCAGGATGACTTTGAAGTCCAAGCAAGGGAAGCCTGCCAACACACCTTTATCGATACTGGCTTTAAAGCCTTTTTCAACGGCAGGCCAGTATTCGCGAGGCACGTTACCGCCGGTAACTTGTGATTCGAATATGAAACCGCTGCCTGGCTCGCCTGGCTCGATCACATAATCGATTTTCGCGTATTGACCGGAACCGCCCGATTGCTTTTTGTGGGTGTAGCTGTCTTCGATACGTTGGGTAATGGTTTCGCGGTAAGCCACCTGTGGTTTACCCACGTTCACGTCTACACCGTGAGTACGGCGCAAAATGTCGACTTTGATGTCCAGATGCAACTCGCCCATCCCTTTGATGATGGTTTCGCCGCTTTCTTGGTCGGTTTCGACGCGGAATGATGGATCTTCTTGCACCATCTTGCCGATCGCTATACCCATTTTCTCGTTGCTGCCTTTGTCTTTTGGCGAAATCGCAATTGAGATAACAGGATCCGGGAATACCATCGGTTCCAGAGTCGCAGGTTGGTCCGGGTCGCACAGGGTATGGCCGGTTTGTACGTTTTTCAAACCGATCAAGGCCACGATGTCGCCGGCTTGCGCGGTTTCGATCTCGTTACGGTCGTCGGCGTGCATTTCCACCATACGGCCGATACGCTCGGTTTTGCCGGTAAAAGTGTTCAGCAAGGTATCGCCTTTTTTGATGCGGCCGGAGTAGATACGTACGAAGTTCAAGGCGCCGAAACGGTCGTCCATGATTTTGAATACCAATGCGCGCAACGGACGATCGGCATCGACAATCGCGTGTTCGCCGGTTGGAACGCCTTCGAGATCGGTCTCAGGTTGCGGATTGACTTCGGTAGGATTAGGCAAGTATTCGATAACGCCATCCAACACCAATTGCACACCTTTGTTTTTGAAAGATGAGCCGCAGAAAGTCGGGAAGAAATTCATCGCGATGGTACCTTTACGGATACAGCGTTTGATTTCTTCGATGGTAGGCTCTTCGCCTTCCAGATATTTTTCCATGATGTCGTCGTCTTGATCGGCCACTTGGTCAATCAGTTTCGCGCGCCATTCTTCGACTTGCTCAACCATGTCGGCAGGCACGTCTTGAATTTCGTACTTCAATGGGTCGCCGGAGTTATCCCAAATCCAGGCTTTACGGGTCAGCAAGTCGACCACGCCGACAAAGTTTTCTTCTTCGCCGATAGGCAAGGTCATTACAACGGGTTTGGCGCCCAACACGTCTTCGACTTGTTTGACGACGCGATAGAAATTGGCGCCCAGTCTGTCCAGTTTGTTGACGTAAATGACGCGAGCAACTTTGGAGTCGTTCGCATAGCGCCAGTTGGTTTCGGATTGCGGTTCAACGCCG
>CAZGUM010000012.1:0-28726 GCA_964529085.1 uncultured Methylomonas sp.
ACTGTATATTTTAATCCGGTTGCTTGCTCAAAGCCTTTTCATCCTACCATAGATTTTCAAAATCACACCGAAACCGCGAAAAATAGCCCTATTTCCACAAATAAAAAGCGGTATAACTTATTGCGAAACTAAGCCG
Source organism: uncultured Methylomonas sp. (assembly GCA_964529085.1). GTDB lineage: Bacteria > Pseudomonadota > Gammaproteobacteria > Methylococcales > Methylomonadaceae > Methylomonas. Next base: position 137 of record CAZGUM010000012.1, read on the forward strand.
GCTATATGCTTGATAAAGCTTGTTTCGTTAACAAAGGTTATATCGTACATTTTCGTTAGCCCGAGCACTTGCTCGTCGCTAGCGCCCAACACCAGTAACAAAAAGTTTTCCTTATCGATGTCCAGTCGGCGCCGCATTTTGCTGTACTTTTCGATGAAGGGACGGAACTCGCCGGACTTGCATTCGATGAACACCGGAATCCGGCTATTAATCAGAAAAAACACATCCACTTCATATTTATCTTCATTGGCAAATTGAATATTAAAACTTCTTAAACAGGAAAATAACCCCTTGCTTTCGTAAAAATGTTTTAACAATTTCATAAATACATACCATTCCAACCACTCGCCATTAAAAAAGCCCACGATAGCCGGCATACTCTGCAAAGTGAGATGGACTCTTTTTTCGTTTTTATTATAAAAATACTTAGCGACAAACGAGAATTGATATAGGTTTTTACAAAAGCCGGTAATGGTTTTAATTTGATTCTGGCTGTAGTCGTTTAAATTCAATACGACCGATGTATAGTTATTTCTTTGAGTTTTTCTGATTTTGTCCAATACCTCCTGCAAAACCTGGAAATTATCGCCCAGCTCCACTGCCACCTCATCGTAAAAACCCTGTGTATCCAAGGCGTTATGGTTGACTTCAACCTTGATATTTTTACGCTCGAACCAGCTGATAATAGGTTTGTACTGCATGCTGTTACTCATCACCGCCGTATTATGCAGATCCACCTCTTCGTCTTTCGCGATACGTATATCGGCAAGGCTGACTTCCGCGACGGCATTGCCGGCTTGTTCCAGCTCGCGATACTTGGTCAACAATACCCCGTATTTATCGATGAGTTTTTTTACGAAAGCCACGGTATCGTGAATTGCCGAGGCTTGTTCGCACACCGGACATTTCACGGTTTTGCCGACATGCTCATTCGGCACTTCTCGTAAATAAGCACAGTTATTGCAACGCAGAATTGCCATAAAGCTTCCTTGATTATTTTTACGGTAACGGATTTTAATCTCTGCCAGGTTGCCAAACGACTGATTTCGCTTATCGGCTTGGCGAGAAAAATCGCGGTATTTAACGCAAGATAGGCCGAATCGGCGCTAACGATCTCGTCCTTAAGTCTAGCGTATCGATGTCACAAATCTTCCTTTCCGGCCTGCAATTGTAGACATAACTGCACAAACCTAAACGAATGAGCGGCGATGAATTTTCTATGTGATTGATATAAAAATAAAAAACAGCAACATACTCCTTACCTGAATCTGGATCGAAATTTGCTGGTGGTTTAGAAACGGCTGCAGAGCCTTGTCCCGCATACTCGATCACAGGTGACTTATGAGCAAAATCGGCATTTTTTTCGGAACGGATACCGGCAGCACCCGGCTGGTGGCTAAAAAGATATTCGGATTTTTGGGCGAGGAACTGGCCGACAAGCCCAAAAACATCAACCGGGTAACAGCCGACGAATTGCTAAGTTACGATGCGCTGATATTGGGCACGCCCAGCTACGGCATCGGCGATTTGCCTGGCTTGGCCGCCGGCTGCCAGGAACGCAGTTGGCAGGAGTTCGTACCGCAGCTGAAGGGCGCCGACCTATCGGGCAAGCGCATCGCGCTATTCGGATTGGGCCATCAGGAACGCTATGCCTCTCGTTTCGCCAGTTCCTTAATTCAACTCTACCGGATTTTCTACGGCTACGGCGCCGACATCGTCGGCCGCTGGAGCACCGAGGGTTACACCTTCGAACACTCCGATTCGGTAATCGACAATCAATTCGTCGGTCTGGTGCTGGACCAACGCGGCCAACCGCATTTGACCGACGAACGTATCAACGCCTGGCTGGCGCAGATTACGCCACAGTTGCTGCCGGTCTTGGCGGAGGCCGCTTAGATGATGACCTCATCCGCAGAAGGAGAGGACGCCCTCGATCTCACCCCATTGGCCGACTGCTCGCGTTGCGCGTATCGCAGCACCTTGCTGGCGGCTGGCACTTGTAAACCGGGCGACCGTTGCGTGATTGCGGAAAGCGGCCGGCAAATCGATCGCTTCTTCAAAGCTCATCCCGGCTTGGCGTCCGAATACGCCCAAGATCCATTTTGGGAGCGGCGCGCGATTGCCGCCCGCTATTTGCCGACCAATCGCTTGCAACCGTTGCTGACCGACCCTGACGAAGCCGTGCGTCGAGTCTTGGCCTACAGAGTGCCGCTGGAGTGGCTGCTGGAGTTGCGCAACGATAGCGATAGAGAAGTCCGCGTCACGGTCGCCGACCGTCTGCCGGAACATCAGCTGGAACTGATGGCCGACGATCCGGATTATCTGGTAAGGGCCTACGTTGCCAAACGCCTGCCCAAAGGCCGTTTGTTTCGTCTGGTCGCGGACCCAGACAACGAAGTGCGCCGCACCGTCGCCGAACGCATTCCCAGCGTCAGTTTGGGTTTGATGGCGGAAGACCATGAAGTCGGCATTCGCCGCATCGTGGCACAACGCATGGACGTCGACGACCTGGCCATGATGAGCAGGGACCGTGACTGGACGGTGCGCTATGAAGTCGCATTGCGGGCCAACCCGGACTTATTACTACAAATGCTGGACGACAACGAGGAAGAAGTATCCCTAACTGCCCGGCAGAGTTTGGACGATCTGCAATACGAGGCCGTCGCCGATGAACGCTAAACATATTGTCGGCCTGACTTATGCCGACCGCTTGCGGATGGCCACCGAAGCGCGCCATCTCGGCATCCGCGAGCGCCTGGACTCCGACTTGGCTGCATTGACCTCCCTGATGGGTCCGATGACCGAAGGGCCGGAGTGGCCGGCCGGGGCCGCCTGGCTCGCCGCTCGGCGCGACCGGCATGCCGTCTTGATGTCGGACGGCCTGTCCGATCCCTGGGTCGAGCGCGACCGGCCGGAAACCGGCCTAGGCCTGGAAGTGTTTATCGAAAGCCCGGATTCCGGCATCGGCTCCGATGCGCCGCTGGCGGCACTGGCCGATACTTGGTTATTTCCGCTGACTGCCGAAGTTAGCCATACCCTGGCCGGCTATTCGCGGTTGTGCGAACGCTTATTGAACGGCGAATTGTTGTCGTTGGAATTTAATATCGATCACATCAAGGACGGCCGCGGCCGCATCGGCGCTTTGCTGGGCGTACCCGCCGTCCCCGACCCACCGCTATCGCTGCCTGGCGGCGAAATACGCCTGGTGGCCATCACGATATTGACCTGGGCCGAATTGAGATATCTGCGAGGCAAAGGCGAGTTGGCTCGCCACGAGCTTGCCGACCAATTAAAAACCGCCGGCGTCAATCATCTGTCCTTACTCCACCGGCCATCTCTGGTCTAAATTAAAGTAAACTGCATGAGTATTACCCCGGAAATTAATAACTGGCTTGCGGAAAACGGCTTTACCGCGCGACAGCCTTCGGCTAAAAATCCGCACGGCAAACACGCGCTGATCCTAGCCGCCCAACAAGGCCGCGCCGATGTACTCGCCTTTCTATTACGACAAGACGCCGACATCGCCGTCCTCGACGCCTACGGCAATAACGCCTTATGGGCAGCCTGCTTCGCCGAAGCGGGTTCATGCATCGAGCTATTATTGCAAGCAGGCATAGCGGTCGATTATCAAAATCCCAGTGGCGCCACCGCGCTGACCTATGCCGCCTCCAGCGGCAAACAGGCAGTCGTTAAGCAATTACTGGAGGCAGGCGCCGACCCGCTGTTGACCACTCAAGACGACTTCAGTGCATTGGACTTGGCCGCCAACCGGCAATGCCTGCAACTACTTCGCGATGCAGTAAAAGCCTTGCAGGCATAGCACCGCTTGACGGCACTATGCACTGAATACCGGCTATCGTTTCGTCGCACCTCCTCCGCCACGACCGCCGCGCGGAACCCCACCTATTGCCGCAATGTCTGCGGGGGCATAGAATGCCGCCTTCCCTAACACACTCCGAGGACGCATCCCATGTCAGACTCCTATTGGTTTAGAACCGGCGAAGCCACCGTATTTTCCAGCGAAGGCCAAGGCACCGACGCCATGCCGGAAATCCTGATCGGCGACGTCAAAGGCCCGGCCGGTCACGCGTTCGCCAATCTGATGGGCCAAACCGAAGGCCACACCCGCATGTTCGCGATCCGCGCCACCAATCAACAAGTGCGCCCGGCCACCATCATGGTGCCTAAAGTCACGATCAAATCGTCGGCTTATGTCAATCTGCTCGGCGGCCCGGTTCAATCGGCAATAGCCGATGCGGTCATCGATAGCGTCGCCGACGGCATTATTCCGCGCCTGCAAGCCAATGAGTTGTGCATCATCGCCATGATCTGGATCGACCCATCCTGCGCCACCAACCCCGAACTGGACCGCAAGGACTTATACCGTACCAACTACGAAGCAATGAAACTGGCGATTTCCAGAGCAATGAGCAACTCGCCCAGCATCGACGAATTGATTGCCAATCGTCACAAAATTTTCCACGAAATGTACGACCCGGAGACCGGCGAATCGCAATGGTAAAAGCTTAAACCTGTCGCGCCGACCAAGGCTTACGCTTGGTTGGCGCGACAGGTTTAACGCAATTCAGCGCTATCCCCATTAGCCTATTCCTGATGGACAACCTCGACCCTCTCTACAAAAACCACGTCACGGTGACCGGCAATCCGAAAGCCGAACAAGCAATGGTTTTCGTACATGGTTTTGGTACCGATCAATCTGCGTGGCAACAAGTTGCTTCGGCATTTTTCGACGATTATCAAATAATACTGTTCGACAATGTCGGCGCCGGAAAAGCCGCGCCCGAAGCGTTTGTCCAACACCGTTACCTCAATCTTCATTCCTACGCCAACGATTTATTACAGATAGCCGCGGCGTTGAACTTGAAACAGGTTATTTTGATCGGCCATTCGGCTGGAGGGATGATCGGTCTGCTTGCCGCGATTAAGGCTCCCTCCCTGGCTTCGAAGTTAATCTTGATTGGCGCTTCGCCGCGTTATCTCAACGACGAAAGCTACCATGGCGGCTTTACGGATAACGATCTTGCCGAGATCTACGGTGCCGTAGCTCAACGCCATGAGGCATGGGCCGATTATTTTGCTCCCATGGTGATGGCAAATCCCGAGCGGCCCTACCTTTCCGAATATTACGCAAACAGCATCAAAAGCATTCCCACAAACCACGTCCTTACCGTACTCTGTTCAATCTTCCAGTCAGACCATCGGCGAGATTTGGAACTGGTCAAGATACCGACCTTACTGATCCAATCGAAAGAAGATTTCGCGGTGCCGCTGGCAGTAGCCAACTACCTGCAGCAACGGATCGCCGGCAGTCAACTCGCGGTTATTCAAGCCACCGGCCATATGCCGCATGTGAGCGCGCCGGAAGCAGTGGTCGTGGCTATGCGCGGCTTTCTTAAATAACCGCAAGCTCTGCCTAACGCTATACCTGCTTCGGCCTATTCTTAGCGGCATCCAGAATTAGCTGGCTTAATTGCCGAATCAACTCCCCTCTGGCACTAGTCTTACGCCACACCAAACCAACGGTCCTGGCAGGCGTCGGCGTAGCGAACGGCAGGTAACATACGCCCGGCTCGTCGCGCACCGCGATGCGCGGCATGAAGGTGATACCGGTGCCGGCCAGCACCATCTGCCTGAGGGTTTCCAGACTGGTGGCGCGTACGTCTTGCTCCTCGTCGGCGCCGACGGCCTGGCAAATTTGCAAGGCATGGCCGCGCAAGCAATGGCCTTCGTCCAGCAGCAGTAAATGCTCGCCATTCAGATCATCTGGCTCGATTTGCGGCTTAGCAGCCAAAGGATGATCGTCTGCCACTGCCAGTAAAAACTCGTCGTCGAATAAGGCTGCACTATCCAGAAAATCCTCGTATACCGGCATTGCCAGCAAGGCGCAATCCATCTGTCCACTTCTGAGTTGTTGCAATAATTGCTCGGTTTTCTCCTCGACCAGAATCAGGCGAATACGCGGCAACGCCCGCTTTATCAAAGGCACCAATTGCGGAAACAGATAGGTCGCCAGGGTCGGAAACGCGCCGAAACGCAGATTGCCCGCCAACGGATCCTGGGCAGTAGCGGCCAGTTCCTTGATATTGTCCTGTTCCTTCAAAATACGCCTGGCCGAAGCCACAATCTGCTCCCCCAACTCGGTGGGCAATACTTTTTTATTGGTGCGCTCGAAAATCCGAATACCCAACTCGTCTTCCAACTTCTTGATTTGGGTACTCAAGGTCGGCTGGCTAATGCAACAACGATCCGCGGCTTGCACAAAACTACGCAGATCGGCGACAGCGATTAGGTAATGTAAATCCCGCAGATTCATAGCACCCCACAAATAGCTAATAGCTATCGTTAAAATGAAAACCATCGAGTATATATTAACCGCCGTCAGCCCGAATCTAAAAGGCCCACCAGGCAATCGCACCGCAAGTCCGGCGGAAGCTCAGAACTGGAGCCGCATCGTAACCATAGCCAACCGATTCGTCCAAATGCGCGGATAAATAGAGATTCAATACGCTTTCTTTAAAAATACCGAGAACGGAGCTAGGAAAATACCTGTTTTAAGTAATACTGAATCTAACAGTTCTCTTATGGGCATGACACGTATGTTAAATCGAATCGGTATCGGAAAGCGCTTAACCACCGCCTTCTCAATCGGCGCCTTGATCAGTTTTCTGATTGGTTCAATGGGAATGTATTTCACTTCGGTCGTTGGCAGTAACGGCCTTTACGTTGGGGAATCAGCGGCGCCGTTGATCGATGCGGTAATGGAGTCTAAGTTACTCGCCACCGAGGCCCATCTGAAATTCGAGGAAATTATGGGCGGCGACTCCGCGGAATCGATAGACACCGTCCGAGCCCTCATGCAAGAGTCCGCTTGGTTCCTTAAAGTTATCGCCGACGGCGGCGAGAACCAGGAGGGCCGCTACCTGCCGGTTAGCAATCCGACAACGTTGGCCCTGGTAAGAAGTTCTCAAGCCAAATTCGATGACTTAAATGCCGCATTGAACGATCGATACGCCACCTTGGGTCAAAATCTGCCCGAAGAAAGTTTTCATAAACTGGATGCGCAGTTTGACACTCGTTTCGATACATTTATTACCGAAATCGACAAACTGGAGTCGGCGATACAGACCGATGTCAAAACATCGTTGCAAGGTTTAAGAGATACCATCGCCAAGAGCAAACTGGTTCTGGCGACACTGATAGGGGTAGCATTAGTATTAGGCATACTGCTGGGACAAATCACCACTCGCTCAATTACCCAACCTCTGTTGCAATGCGTGCAAATTGCCAAACAAATTCAGAGCGGTAATCTGACCAGTTACGCGCAGCCGGTCGGCGACGACGAAATTGCCCAACTCGTCGTCGGACTGGACGGCATGCGTAAACGTCTACTCGAGATCATCAGCGTCATCAGCAAGAATGTGGGCAGCCTAAATCAGGCAGCCACTTCATTGGCGGTATCCGCGAATCAAAGCGAACGAGCAGGGTCGACGCAAGCGCAGGCGGCCAACAGTATGGCGAACTCCGTCGAAGAACTGTCGGCAATGATAGACGACATCGGCAAACGAGCTAAAACGGTACACAACTTAGCCGAACAATCGGGAACTGAGTCGCTGGCTAGCGGCGGCATAATCCAGGAAGCGGCCAGCGAAATGTCGAATGTTGCCCAGGCGGTTAAATCCACGGCCGCTACTATCCGCGGCCTGGAAGATTATTCCAGCCAAATTTCCGGTATAGTCGGCGTGATTAGCGGCATTGCCGATCAAACCAATTTATTGGCGCTCAACGCCGCAATCGAAGCCGCCCGAGCTGGCGAACAGGGTCGGGGCTTTGCCGTAGTCGCCGACGAAGTCAGAGCTTTGGCCCAACGTACCGCCAGCTCTACCCAGGAAATCACTCAGATGATAGCCAAAATTCAGGTCAATACCCAAAGGGCGGCGCAGGAGATCGAGTCTGGGGTAAACCGGGTCGGCGACGGGGTGGAACTGGCTCATCGCGCGGCAGTTTCGGTCACCGATATTCACGATAGTACGCAACGCGTTACCTCGGCCATTGGCGGCATTACCAGGATCTTGGTGGAACAGTCGGCATCGACCAGAGACATTACCCAGCGAGTACGCCTGATAGCCGACAGCACTATCGAAAATCGCGACATTGCCGTAGGTACATCCCGTTCCGCGGACGAACTGGCTGAACTGGCCCAAAAACTGGAGCGGATCATTGCCGACTTCAAAATCAGTTGAAGACAGATATAGCTTTAGACGCGTATCGACACCATCCGAATAAAGCCGACACCTTGAATGTATCAAACATACCGGCATAAATGCGGTCGCACTCGTCCGGAAATTTATATGGCAAAATCCTTGAATACTCCCCTGAATCCGCAAAAACTATTGCTCAGCAAATGGACCGCGGTCTCGCCCCTGGATAAGAAAAAACACTTTCTGGTCAGCAAACTGATCGCGTCAGAACCGGATCAACCTCTGACCTACGTTGAGTTGGAAGCGATATACAGCAAGCGTAAGCAAATTGTCCCTTGGCGAGACTTAACCGACATGTCGCGCTGGCAGCAAGGCTGGCACTAGCCGCCGCATGCAGAATGGCCAGACAACAGACCTCGCCTGTTCCATGCGCTTTTGTGGTCGTTTTTTATCCGGCATGGCGCTAAACTGAGTGCTAACCCGCGATTATGTTCGGATTACCGGTAACAAACGGCAATGCCCAACATTACCGTGCCAAATGGCCTTGAAGTAGGGCGATAAACATCGACTCGGCCATTAAATGCCCACAGGAATGATAATTTGTTCACAAAATCTGTGGATAACTCTGTTAACAAACCGTTAAAACCTACGCTAAGTTGTTGCGGTGATTACAGTGGCGTTAAATTGACTAAAATTTATACAACCCTCCTTTAACCAAGCCAATTCGGCGGTCTGCACAGACCGGCTCAAACCCTAATCAGGATCGCAAAATGATAGATTGGAACCATACCTATGCCGCTATCTGGCGTCAACGTCAGGCTTTTCTGCGCCCCGTTCGGCAAATCGATCCAATTCGGCTGGATCAACTGTTGGGCATAGAACCGCAAAAACAGCAAATGATCGACAATACCCAGCGTTTTCTGGCCGGTCTGCCGGCAAACAATGCCTTGTTATGGGGTGCGCGAGGCACTGGCAAATCCTCTCTGATAAAAGCCTTATTGAACGAATACCTGCACGAAGGCTTACGCATCATCGAAGTGGATAAACAGGATTTAGTGTATTTGCCGGAAATCGTCGACGACATCCGCGAACATAATCAGCGCTTCATCGTTTATTGCGACGACCTATCCTTCGAAAACGGCGACGCGCTTTACAAGCCCTTGAAGAGCGTCTTGGAAGGCTCCATCGAACTGCCGCCGGAAAATGTGCTGTTTTACGCCACCTCCAATCGCCGCCACCTACTGCCGGAACATATGCGCGACAATCTGGACACCCTGCTGGTAGACGGCGAGGTGCATTATTCCGACGCCGTTGAGGAAAAAATTTCGTTATCGGACCGCTTCGGCTTACGTCTGGCGTTTTATCCACAACATACGCAGACCTATCTGGACATCATCGACAGTTATTTCGTCGATTATCCGGGCAATCGCGATGCATTACACAAGGCCGCACTGGATTTCGCCCACCAGAACGCCGCGAAAAACGGCCGCACTGCAAAGCAATTTTTCAATGCCTTCAGCAATGACGAGCGTACGGAACAACTCTGAGATTATCCAACGCGGCCGGCGGAGAGAGACAGCCGGCTGCGGCTAAACACCGCCGCAAACGGCAAACAGAGAACACACGCCAACTATTTCAAATCCTCTTCATCGAGAATAATCGAGCCGTCCTGCCCCCAGTTAACCTGGGTTATGCCCGGCTCCTCCGCTTCCAGTGCCCTGATAATCGCTTCTTTTTCATCCAGCAGCTTTTGCTGAGCACGCACTTGGTCGGCTAAAGCCCGGTTTTCCATCAATATACGCTTGTGCGCCAGACCGTTTTCCACAACGTTAATAATTTCCAGATTGCTCCAGGGTTTGTTGATAAAGCGGAACACTTCCGCCTCGTTAATTGCATGTTGCGCACCTTCCACATCGGCGAAACCGGTCAACACGATGCGTACCGCGTCCGGCTGCATGCGTTTAAACAGAATCAAAAAGTCGATACCGTTAATGCCCGGCATCCGGTAGTCGGAAATCACCAGATCGAATTTATGCTCCTCCGCCAATAATAAGGCTTCCTCGCCGCTAATGGCGGTAACAGGCTCGTATTGCTTTAACAAACGCGTAAGCGCTTTCAGCACGTTCGGCTCATCGTCGACAATCAGTATTTTAATGTCTGTCTGGTTCATGGTTTTGCAATCGTGGTGTCTGATACCGGTATAGTCTGGCACGAAACGTCCCATCCGCCAGTTTGGTTTTAAAAAACCGCGAACGCCGCGCCGGGCTATGCCGAACGCCCCAATTCAGGCGGACGAATCGGCAACCAAACGCGAAATCGGCTACCCTGACCCGGTTCGCTGCTCACGTCGATTCTACCGCCGTGTTTACGGACGATGTTTTGCGAAATAGACAAGCCCAAGCCGGTACCCTTCCCCACCGGCTTGGTGGTAAAGAACGGCTCGAACAGACGGGTAAGATTCTCAGGGGCAATGCCTTTGCCGTTATCGCCTATTTCCACCCAGACTTCCTGCCCCGTGCAACCGGTACGAATATGAATATCGCCTTTGGTCTCGATGGCGTGCGCGGCATTGATCAGCAAATTCATGAACACCTGATTCAATTGCGACGGCAGGCAATAAATCTGCGGAATCTCGCCGTATTGCTTATGCACTGTACAACGGTATTTCAGCTCGTTGCCGATAATATTCAACGTGGAATCCAGGCCCTTATGCAAATCGCCCAATTCCCAATCGTTTTTATCGGCGTGCGCAAAGTCCTTCAAATCCTGAATAATGTCGCGCACCCGCGACAAGCCCTCTCGAGACTCGGCAATCAATTCCGGAATATCGCCGCGCAAATAGTCGAGCTGCTTGCTAGTTTTTAGTTCGCGTAAGTCTTGCAATGTCTCGGCCGATAACGGATTTTCGTTTAATGCCGCATCGCAGGCGTCCATCACGGAAAACACGTCGTGCAAATAACCGTTTAGCGTATTCAGATTGGAACTGACGAATCCGATGGGATTATTGATTTCGTGGGCGATGCCGGCCGCCAGTTGCCCTATCGCCGCCAATTTTTCCGATTGCAAAAGCTGCAAATGCACAACCTGATTTTCCTGATGCCGGCGCTGCACTTCCGTTTCCAGATAGGCATTTTGATCTTTCAGCCAATCGCGGGCGTTCTTTAATTCCAACTGGGTTTTGATTCTGGCCAATAAAATCGACAAATGACAAGGCTTGTAAATGTAATCCACCGCGCCCAGCAACAATCCGCGCTCTTCCTCGACATCCGAACTCAAGGCGGTAACGAATATCACCGGAATGTCGCGGGTATCGGGATCGGCCTTTAATTGACCGATGACTTGATAACCATCCATGCCGGGCATCATCACATCCAGTAAAATCACGTCCGGTTTGGGTGTGCCGCCGGCCAATTGCAAAGCCCGCGGCCCATCGGTGGCCACCAAAACCTGATAATAAGGCGCTAGAAACTGCCCGAAGATCGACAGATTGATGGACTCATCGTCCACTAACAAAATGGTAGCCTGGCGATCGGCCGATTGCTTATCGGGTTCCATCTAATTCCTGTTCGATTCGGCAAAAACCATAGATACCGGGAAGCCCAAGCCTCCCGAAATAGTGGATTCCGCGTTTGAGCTGGCGTTTACTTAAACATACCGAGCGAAGATAGCAAAGTTTAACGGATTACGCACAGTCTTCAGTCTCGGCACTTCGGCCAAAATTCACTACCCCGGCGACTCCCCCAACAATGGCCAGTAGCCTCGCCCACGCAATCCGCGGAACGAAACTTCAGATACACACTAAAATAATAGGGGAAGAACTCCGCTGTTTTGGCGTTTATGCCATTTAAGCTCACTTTTATCAATCGGCCTTATCAATCGATTATGTCATCCGTTTCCAAGCACGCACCGCACCTAGCGATATCCCTACGCTCGGGTACAAGCTTCGATACGGCAACGCCCCGCTTAGCCGCCGTCAACGACAATGACTGAAGGAGACTTCGATACCGGGCGGCCAACATCTCCGGCAGGAGATCCGCTGGCGACTGTGCGTAGCGAAAAGCAGACGCTGCGTTTACCGATCAACACTGCCGTATCGGTCCGGCAAGCACTGGATACCACCGACTTACGCGTCCGCGCCGCCTGCGGCGGTTTGGGCAGCTGCGGCGCCTGCCTGATTCAAATCGTCAGCGGCGACGTCAACCCACCGACGCTGACGGAACGACAAAAACTGCTGCCGGAAGATTTGGCCATAGGCATGCGCCTAGCCTGCCAATTACATCTGCGTAGCGACAGCGAACTTTTCTTGGAACACCCGGCACCGCATTCGGACTGGAAAAGTTTGGATACCCGTCAGCTATATCGCGGTGGCGGCGACCCAACCATCACCGACTATGTTTACGGCGTCGCGGTCGATCTGGGTACCACGCATATCCGCCTGTCCTTGTGGAACCGGCAATCCGGCCGGCGCATAGGCAGCCGTTACAGTATCAATCCGCAGGTGGCGCACGGCGCCGATGTTCTGACTCGTCTGGATGCCGAGCGCCTGAGCGGTCCGAACTGCCAACGTATCGGCCAGCAAGCGCGCGCCGCCATCATGGACGGTATTCGGGATATCCTGAGCCGCGACATGGGTGAAATCACGCCTATCCTGACCGATCTGGGTAAGGTGATGATCGTCGGCAACACCGCAATGCTCACGCTAATTTGCGGCAATAGTACGGACAGTCTCTACCAACCGGAAAACTGGCAAAGCCCTATTGCCTGCCAGCCGGCCGACACCGCACTCTGGCTAAAGACGTGGCGCACGCCGCATGCCGAAATAAATATCGCCCAACCGCTAGCCGGCTTTATCGGCTCCGATCTGCTGGCGGATCTACTCGCCACCGGCATTACCGAACAAGCGCAACCGATGCTATTGGCCGATTTCGGCACCAATACCGAAATTGCCCTGTGGGATGGCACAAACTTATGGGCCAGCTCGGTGCCCGGCGGCCCGGCATTCGAAGGCGTAGGGATGCGCAACGGTTTAACGGCCGAAGCCGGCGCGATCTGCAAGGTGTCCAGGACTGCCGAAGCCTGGCATTTGCAAACGCTGGGCGACGTATCGGCACGCGGCTATTGCGCCAGCGGCTTCATCGACGCAATTGCGCTGCTGTTGGAAACCAAACTATTGAAGCCATCCGGACGTTTTACCGAGCCGCACACCGAAACCGGCTATTTGCTGGACCCGAGCAACCCGCACAGTGCTATTTTTGCGAGCGACATAGATATTTTTCAGCGTGCCAAGGCATCGACAGCAGCGGCCATGGCACAATTGCTGGCCTTAGCCGGATTAACGGTAAGGGATTTGGACAGACTATGGATTTGCGGTAGTTTTGGTCAACATCTGGACCTGAACAACGCATTCCGCGTCGGCTTAATCCCCGCGTTCGCCGCCGAGCGGGTAAGCCTGCTTGCCAATGCCAGCCTGGCAGGTTGCGAAAAACTCCTGTTAAACCAGGCGAGCCGGGCAAAACTGGATTCAATCGTGCGGCGGTCCAAGGTGATCAATCTTGGCGGCCTGTTCGAATACGAAAACCGTTTTATCGACAATTTGCGCTTACAACCCATGCCCATCACGGAGAACGAATAATGCTCGAAGCTTATATTCAATCTTATAACGAGGCAGTGTTCGAAACAGATAAACAGGCGGCGTTGGATGTTGTGAATCGGGCCTTGAACGACGGTTTGAGTCCGGAGGATATCGTCTTCAAATTGGTAATTCCGGCGGTCGAACTGATGATGACTTTCATCGAAAAAGACCCGGACGCCAATCTGGCCCAACATTTCATGACCGCGCAAATCGCCGCCGACGTCACCGAAAAAATGCTGGAAAAATTCAGCAAACCGCCGGAGATGATCGGCCGCGTAGTAATCGGCGCGGCCTATGGCGACTTGCATTCGCTGGGCAAACGCATCGTCACGGGTTGCTTGAAATCGTTGATGGTCGATGTAATCGATCTGGGAACCAATGTCAGCGCCGAAAAATTTGTCGAAGCGGCGATTGCCGAGGATGCCCAGGTAATTGCCGTCTCGGCCATGATGGTCCATACCGCGACCAGCGAAAAAGGCAGCTTAGGGGTAAGGGCCATACTAAAACAACACGGGCTGGAACAAAAAATCAAGCTGGCGGTTGGCGGCGCGCCTTATCGTTTCGATCCGGAACTGTACGCCAAAGTCGGTGCGGATGCCTGGGCGCCCGACGGAGTTACCGCGGCCAAAGTCATCGTCGATCTGATCCGCGAGGCCAAGTCATGACGCCGCTGGAAATCGTTAACGCCGCCGCAACCGGCGTACCCGCGCCGCGCATTCCGGTTTTTTGCAATCTTCCCGATCATGGCGCCCGAGAATTGGGCATGTCCGCCCGGGAATATTTCAGCAAGGGCGACTATGTCGCCGAAGGTCAATTACGCATGCTGCGGCGTTACGGCTACGATAATATCTGGAGCCTGCATTATGTCGGCAAGGAAGCGGAATTGCTCGGTTGCCGGGAAATCCTGTTTGCCGACGACGGTGCACCGAATGTCGCCGACTTCGTCATTAAAAACCTGGACGACATCGCCAAACTCGAAACTCCCGCCGACATTACCCAACACCCAGCCTGGCAAACCATCGCCGACAGCCTAAAGATTTTGCGATGCGAAGTCGGCGCAACGCATCCGATTTGCGCTTATGTCACCGCCTCGACCACCTTGCCGGCCATCTTGATGGGCATGGACAAATGGATGGAACTTTTCCTGCTCGGCCCGTTCGATTTACGTGACGAACTGCTGCGCAAATGCTCGGACTTTTTCCATCAGGAAATCGCCGCGTTGCGCGCCTTGGGCGCCAACGTCCTGATTTACGCCACGCCGTTCGGCTCACCCTATTTCGTTAGCCGTAAACAACTCGAGCACTTGGTATTGCCCTGGATGCGCCGCGACTTATTGCCGGGCGGCACCGACGGCATCGTTTACTATTGCGGGATGGCGCCGTTTAACAATGTGATCGATCTGATTCTGGAAGACTTGGCAGTCAAGACTCTACACATCAGCCCGCTGGCCGATTTAGCCGAAGCAAAGCGTCTGGTCGGCAGCCGCGGCTTAACCTGCGGCGTCATCGACGATATTAAAATGATCCACTGGAGTGCGGAACAAACTCGCGCCGAGGTGAAACGCGTGATCGAAACCGGCAAGGTTGGCGGGCGATTTATGCTCAATAACGGCCTGATGCCCTTAGCGGTTCCACCGGCGAATATCCACGCCATGGTCAATGCCGGCTTCGAATTCGGGAGACTGGAATGAAAACCTTCGCTATACAAGCGGAACATCAAGCACCGCTAACGATGATAGGCTGCGGCATCTTGCGCAAGGAAGTGGACAGATTGATCGAGAATAACCGTTGGAATGTCCACACCCATTATCTGGACTCGGCCTTACACAATTACCTGAATCGGCTGTCGACCGAGCTGAATCAAGCCCTTGAAGCACGCGAAAAGCTCGGCGAAAAAACCGTAGTATTTTACGGCGGCTGCCACCCGCTAATGGAAAAATATCTGGAAGACCACCACACCTGCCGCACCCACGGCCAAAATTGTATCGTCATGCTGCTGGGCTACGAGTTGTTCATGCAGGAACTGGAAAAAGGCGCTTATTTTTTGCTGGAAGATTGGGCATTGACCTGGGAACCTATGATCACCGCCTGTTTCGGCGCAAATATGACGGTGATTCGAGAAATATTCCACAGCAGCCATAAATATATTCTGGCCCTCAGAACCCCGTGCAACGGCGATTTCACGAGTGCGGCGGAAGCCGCCGCCCGTTTCGTCGATTTGCCGCTACAGTGGATGGATGTCGGTCTGGAGCATCTGGAAACGGTATTGGCCGATGCGATTACCCGGCGGCTGGCCGCGGAACAATGAAACAAGCATCGAATTATCGAGAACTACAGGAGCGGATCCGGCAGCTGGATAGCCGCGTCCGCAAACTCTCCGAAGAAAAAGCCAATCTGTATCTGATTCTGCATATGGTGGAACTGCTGAATCCGATTGCCGGGGTTGAAGGCCTGCTGGAGAGCCTAATGACAGCGTTGTGCGGCAGCCTGGGCGGCAGTAACGTCGAAATTTATTATCTCGATGAAGGCGATATCCATTACGCCAACTTGTTCGGCGAACGGCGGGTGCTGGAGCATATCGACGATCCTCTGGTCAACGAAGTGTTTCAATATCGCCGCTTTATCGAACAACAAACCGATTCGCAGCGTACCTTGCTACGAGGTGCGACACCGGCAATTGCCTGTACCTGGGTCATGCCCTTGCTGATCGGCAAGGAATTAATCGGTGTCATCAAGATGAGCGACATGCTGGGTTCGGCGCAAATGCGCGACTATCTATCGCCGTTTTTTTCGCACATGGCGCTGATTTTGAGCAACGAAATCAAAACCCGTATCGCCGAAACCGCCAATCAGGCCAAGAGTAACTTCCTGGCTACTATGTCGCACGAAATCCGCACCCCATTGAACGGTATCCTGGGCATGGCGCAATTGCTTAGCATGCCGGATTGCGACCCAAACAGGCGTCAAGAATGCGCGCACACCATTTTGACCTCCGGGCAAACCTTGCTGACGCTGTTGAACGACGTACTCGATCTGTCCAAAATCGAAGCCAATCGGCTGGAACTGGTGTATTCAGCGGTTAAACCGCTGCAAATTCTCGCCGAAGTCCAATCGCTGTTTAGCGAAAGCGCGCATCAGAAAAATCTGCTGATCGAAACCGAATGGCTCGGCCCCGCCGAACAAAGCTACCAGTTGGACCAAATCAGGATCAGGCAAATGCTCTCCAATCTGGTCAGCAACGCCATCAAATTTACCGATCAAGGCGAGATCCGCATTCGGGCCGCGGAACGGGCACGGCACGAGACGCATGCCGAGTTGGAGTTTTCGGTAACCGATTCCGGCATCGGCATTTCCGCCGACAAACAACGCCTATTGTTCAAACCCTTCAGCCAAATCGACGCCAGTTCCACACGCCGTTACGCCGGCACCGGCCTGGGCTTATCCATTGTGCAACGCTTTGCGGAACTGATGCAGGGCGAAGCCGGGGCGGAGAGCGCAGCGGGGTTGGGGGCTAGGTTCTGGTTTCGCGTCCGCTGCGAAATTCTGACTTGCCTATTAAGCGTCGATCATACGGAAACGGCACATCGCTTAGAATATCAATCAGACTCCTACCCGCTCCCCGCCCAAGCCAATAAACCTTCACCGGAAACTCATCCCGGAAATTCAGTTCATGATCTTGCCGCGGGCATCGCGATTTCCGCTATAAGCCAGGAAGAAACAAACTTGATTCAAAACAACCTGGAGCTCGGCCCGATACTGGACGAACTGGATAATTTACTTGCCAAAAATATGTTTCATGCCATTAATCAAATCAAGCGCCTGCAAAATCTATTGCAGGGTAACCCGGTGGCATTGCGGTTTGCCGGGGTTGCGCAATTGATTAACGAAATGAAATTCGAACAAGCCCGTCAGCAATTACAGCACCTTTGTTCTGCATTGGGTTGGCGCGGAGCCCAAGGTAAATGAACAATAAACCGTTAAAGATTCTCGCCATCGACGATATGCCCGCCAACCTGGCTTTGCTGGGTTTGGCCTTACAAGACGAGTACCAAATTCAAATCGCCACCTCGGGCGGCAAAGGCTTGGCGCTGGCATTGGACGATCCGCCGGACCTGATTCTGCTCGACATCATGATGCCCGATATGGACGGTTACGAGACTTGCCGCAGAATCAGGAGCAATCCGCTATTGCGGGACATTCCAATCGTGTTCATCACCGCCTTGACCGACCTCGAAGCCGAGGCCCTCGGCTTTTCGCTAGGTGCCGCCGATTATCTGACCAAACCTCTCAGTGTCGAAATCGCCCGTTTACGCATTCGCAACCTGCTGGAAAGGGAACAATTAAGGCGAGAACTACAACGCCGGGAGGCGGAACAACGTCTGGCAGCCAGCGTTTTCGCCCATACCCACGATAGCGTCGTCATTACCGACAGCGGCAATCGCATCATTGATGTCAACGCCGCGTTTACCCGGATAACCGGCTATACGCGCGCAGAGGTTCTGGGTAAAGATCCCAACATTCTGAAATCGGGCCGGCAATCGAGGGAATTTTACAAATCCATGTGGCAATCGCTGGATACTCACGATCATTGGAGCGGCGAACTCTGGAACCGCAACAAAAACGGCGAGATATATGCGGCACTGACCTCTATTTCCGTGGTACGCGACGATAAGGGCAGCATTCACCATTACATCGGCTTATCGGCCGACATAACCCCGATAAAAAACCACGAACACGATCTGGAACGCATTGCGCATTTCGATCCCTTAACCGGCATTCCCAACCGGGTGCTACTGGCCGACCGGCTCGCGCAAGCGATAGCCCATACCCATCGTGCCGGCAATCACATGGCGGTATGTTATCTGGATCTGGACGGTTTTAAACCGGTTAACGATCAATACGGTCACGAAGTGGGTGACCAATTGTTGATAGAAATTTCCCAACGCATCCGCGACTGCCTACGTGCCGGCGATACCGTGGCCCGTATAGGCGGCGACGAGTTTGTGCTGTTATTGCTGGATTTTAACGATAGCCGCGAATGCGAAGCCGTCCTGGAACGCATGCTTTGCAAAGTCGCCGAGCCGTTAACCATAGCAGACTATGCCGTAGCCGTATCCGCCAGCCTGGGCCTGACCTTATACCCCGCCGATCTGGCCGACGCCGACACCTTGTTAAGACATGCCGACCAAGCCATGTACATTGCCAAGCAACGCGGTAAAAACCGCTACCACTTGTTCGACCAGGAGTTGAACCGAATCGCACAAATACGCGGCGAAACTTTGGCCAGAATCGAAATTGCCCTGGCCAATAACGAATTTGTATTGCATTTCCAGCCTAAAGTGAATATGCGCCGGGGTATCGTGCTGGGCGCGGAGGCCTTGATCCGCTGGCAACATCCTGAACTGGGCTTGTTACCGCCTGCCGCGTTTTTACCCGATATCGAAGGCACCGAATTGGTAATTGCCCTGGGCAACTGGGTCTTGACCAGCGCACTCGATCATCTGGAAAGTTGGCAAAACATAGGTTTGGATATTGTCATTAGCATTAATATCGCCCCGCGCCACCTGCTGCACCAAGATTTTGTCGAAACCTTGCAAGCCGGCTTTGCCGGCCATCCGCAATTGCGGCCCGGCTGCCTGGAATTGGAAATATTAGAAACCGCCGCGCTGGAAGATATTGGCCGGGTCACTACCGTGATGAAGGAGTGTCAAAAAATGGGGGTCGGCTTTGCGCTGGACGATTTCGGCACCGGATATTCGTCATTGACGTATTTGAAAGCCTTACCGGCCGAAACCCTTAAGATCGACCAATCGTTTATTCGCGACATCCTCGGCGACCCGGAAGATTTGGCCATCGTCGCCGGCATCATCAATCTCACCGCCGCCTTTCATCGGCAAGTAATAGCCGAAGGCGTCGAAACCGAGGAACACGGCTTGCTATTGCTGAAATTGGGCTGCGATAACGCCCAGGGCTACGGCATCGCCCGGCCGATGCCGGCCGCAGACTTGCCGGCCTGGATAGCCAACTGGCTACCGAATCAGGAATGGCTGAAAAAATCAGCCATTCCCTCGCCTTCCAAAGCGGAGCTGAAGCAAGAGAGCCCACTCGAATAGTCGGTTAAGTAGGTCGGCCTTATTGCGGCTTGTGGATTTCCAGGTTCTCGATGAAATATTTAAACAGTTTACTATCGTCGTTACTGGGTAATCCAAACATCCCCTTATGTTGGGCGATTATTGATTGCAACTTTAGATAAGTATCCGTGACATAAGATTGCACTTTCAATTCCTCTAAAAACTTATCCCAATTTTTAGGACTATCTTCCCCCAAATAAAAATGCAACGCAGCCAGCGCCACCAACTGCGCTTCGCCGTGCACACCAGTCGTTTTCGGCCAACGGCTGGCGAAGCAGCGCAAGCGGTTTAAAAAGGCTTTGACGGTACGCGGCGAATTGATCTCAGGCGGCTGAGATTGGGTTTGGTGAACTAGCGGATACCAGATCCGCAAAGCTGCGGCAAATTCCGGGGTATCCTGGGTTTGTCGTGGCCCGAACCAATCCCGGCCCAAAGCCTTATATGCCAATTCCAGATAATCCACCAGCCAATTCCGGGCTTTTTCGTTGACGCTCACCCAAACCAAACCACCGGCCAACAGCATGAACAGCAGTAACAAGCTATAGCCAATACGTTGCGGCCAGCGCGTCAATTGCTCCGGATGGAAGTCGGTGCGAAACGAGGCGATGCGCGACTCGGCTTGAATAGCGCCGGATTTCTCGGCCTCGGGTTCGACGCTTGCCGCCGAAATATCGCCGGCGGAAACCAGCGCCGGCTGTTGCGTCAAAATCGGCGTGTTTGACGCAATAGGTATCGGCTGACTGGCGAAAAAAACCGCCCAGCCCATCGAGGCCAGCAGCACTCCGACTTGTAAAGTCAAAACCAGGCCGTGACCAAGGGTTTGCCAGCGCAGCTCGCGCTCACCGTTGCTATCCCCCTCACCGCCGCTGCCGGTTAACATGTTCAGCATGGCTTCGCTGCCGGCGGTGGGTACCGGCACTTCGATATTGATCAGTTTTTGCAGATAAAACCGCGCCAAGCTGCGAGGCTTCTGAGCTGACGCAGTCTGAGCAGTAGCACCGGTTACAGCTACGCCATTGTCGTCAAATTCGTGCAAGGCTTCGGCCAATTCCTTGAAATGTAATTTCACATTGGCCAATACATATTTGGGCGCAATACCGAGCACGATGAACAATTCGCCGCTGCTGACCAAAAAATTGCAGGTTTCCAGCACCCGCAACGCATGATCGCGGCTGCAACGATCCAGATCGTCAATAAACAACACCAGCCGCCGTCTGCCGAGCAACCGGGTCAGACGCTCGAAGCGCCGTTCCCAAATTTGCCGGGTACCCACCGGCTCGGCGGCTTCGACAATACCGGCTTTGCTGATAGCGGTTTTCAATAAATCGGTGCTGGCCAAACCAAATAAGGAAGCGCCCTTGATCACGACTATCCCGGCCACGGTAGTCAGCACCGTCAACAAGGCTGTCAACCAAGCCGGCAACGCAAACGGCGCTTTGCCGGGGCTATGTTCCAGCTGTTTTACGATAGCCTGTTTCCGCTCCTGGGTTAATTCGTGACCGAGCAATTTTCCGGCATGCTCCAATAGTCCGTCGTCGCTAGGGAAGCGGCTCAAGGTATCGACACAATTGGCCGGCTTGTCGGCAATACCCGATACATCCTCATTCACCAAGCATTGCAATTTCTCGCAATCGGTCGCGCTAAACAGCTTGTCGCCGGCCGACTTAGCGATGCCTTCGGCTTGAACACATAAGCGGGCATGGCCTTGTGCAGTCAACACGGCCGGTTGTTCCAAGCCGACCAGGTTGGACACATAGTGCCAAACCTGGCTCTCTTCCGACGCTTCATGAAAATACGAAAATGCCGCCAGCCAACAGAAACCGGTCAATAGCAGCGCCGCCAGCAATTGCAGCCAAAACCGCCGATGCGTCAGCAAGCGCAATCTAAACCACAGCCCCGGCAACAGCCAGGGCCATAACGGCGGGGTGGCTTGCCGGCGCACGCATTCCAGAATGGAACCCAATACCTGTTGTTCCTCCTGATGATGCCAAGCGTTGTACCAGACCGGCCGCAAACCCTCGCGGCGCAACTCGGCTTGCAAATAATTCATCACCGAACTTTTGCCGCTGCCCCAGTCACCGGTGATCGCCAAGGTTAACGGCGGCTGGGTGTTTTCGTTGCGCAGAAATGCCGATAAATCCTTGGCTAACTTCAAACTGCCCAAATAATCCCTGCTGCCAGGCCCGGTGGGTTTGTCGGATGCGGCGGTGGGATTGATGCCTAAACTGGGATCATGGGCTTCCGGTTCGCGCAATTCGGTCAACTGCAAACGCAAACCGCGACCAAACAATAATAATACCGGCAGCCAGCTCAGGTAATACCAGGGCGCAGGGTAGCGTTGATAGGGCAACACGGGGTCCTGCCAATGCTCGCCGCCGTCGCTGGTGGCGAGTATGGTGCCGGCCGCGCCGACAATCCAGGCGGAACGGCCTTCGTTATCGCCATGAATATCCGTCAAGAATGCCGAGGTATTGCTGGCTTGCAATTGCCAATTTTCGCCGCCGTTCCGGGTGGCGAGTACCGTGCCGCCATCGCCGACAGCCCAGCCTCGGCTACCGTCGTCGGCAACAGCCAGTCCCCATAGATCCTGCTTGGTCAAACTCGCTTGCGCCCGCCAATTTTTTCCGCCGTCTAGCGTTGTTAAAATCGTACCGTAACGACCAACGGCCCAGCCGCGTTGCCCGTCGGCTTGAAAATGAATGTCGGCAATCACTTTACCGGAGCCGACGACTTGAGATTGCCAAGTCCCACCGCTGTCGGCGGTGAAATAGACTCTATCCATATCGCCCGCGATCCAGCCGCGCTGACCGTCCGCTTGAAAATGCAAAGCCAGCGCTAAGGTTTCCGGCCTCAATCCGGTTTTTTGCTGCCAATTTTGTCCGCCAGTACGGCTAGTGATCAGGGTCGAATCGCCCACCGCCCAGCCGCGTAAACCGTCTTCCAGAAACTGTACTCGATAGAGCCGACCCTCAACTCCACTGGCTTGGATTTGCCAATTCTCGCCGCCATTCAGCGTATTTAATACACTGCCGCCGTGACCGACCACCCAACCGTGTTGACCATCGGCGAGAAATTGCAAGCCAAATAGATGTTCAGCGCTACGGCTAAGCTGAACTCGCCAGTTTTGGCCGCCGTTGTCGGTCGCCAATATCAAACCGTCGGCACCTACTGCCCAGCCCTGCTGCCGACTACTTAGAAATTGCACTCTGGTCAACGACTTCTGGCTGGCGGCTTGCCAAGTGCTTCCGCCATTGTTGGTAGCGAGTATCGTGCCGTCGTCGCCCACCGCCCAACCCCGCGAGCCATCTCCGAGAAAGCGCACGCTAAGCAAGTTTGATGATGTACCGGTGATTTGAGTTTGCCAGCTCCGACCGCCGTCCATCGTCGCGAGCATAACGCCGTTATCGCCCGTAGCCCAACCGTGCAAACCGTCTTGCAGAAACCGGACTCCGTTCAGGTGTTCCGAACTACCGCCGCTCTGAACTTGCCAGTTATTCCCGCCATCGCTGGTAGCAATTATTGCACCCTTCTCTCCTACTGCCCAACCGCGCAAACCATCGATAAACGTCACACCGTTAAGAGTATGCGTGACATTACCGGCCTGTGGCTGCCAGGTTAGACCTCCATCCGTGGTAGTAATGATAAGACCGTTGGCGCCCAAGGCCCAGCCATGTAAATTATCGGCAAATTTCACACATCCCAGCCATTGTGCGGTACCGCTAACTTGGCTTTGCCAACTTTTACCGCCGTCGCCGGTCGCCAGAATGATACCACCCGCTCCTACTACCCAGCCGTGGACGCTATCGGCGAAATATACGCCGTTAAGCGTTCCCTTAGTGCCGCTACGTTGTATTTGCCAACTCCTGCCGCCATCCATTGTGCTTAGGATGACACCGTCGTTTCCGACGGCCCAGCCATGCAGGGTATCGGTAAAAGCAACGGCCTTTAAATCCGCCGATTTTGGATCGGTCTCGGCTGCTTGCTGTTTCGCCACTACAGCTTGCTCGACGGTTGCCGGCGATTTTTTATCGGGACCGGAAACGGGTTCAGATACCGTATTGGCAAAAGTCTGTTTCGGTAGTGCGTTGCTTCCGATAGCGGGCAAGTCTTTGGATTGCACAAAGCTTTGTGTCGTTTGCGTCTTAGGATCTGCCACCACTTCCTGGCTTGCCGGCGCATTGGCATAGTCAGATTTGCTGTTCGAAACATTAGGTACCGAGTTTCCGGTATCGACAGGTGGCAAGTACTGTTGTTGACGCTCCGGCGGCATCCCGGCTTGGGCTTCGTTGATCCAGAAACTGCTGGCCCGCGGCAGCGCTTCGGCGGGTGGCGGACCGATGCGGCCTTGCTGCCAACTCACGCCGCCATCCAGGCTGTACACGATCAGACCGCCGCTGCCCACCGCCCAAACTTGTTGGCCGTCATCGGAGACGGCAAGATCGTTGAGGTTACCGGCAATCGCCGGCAGCCGGCGGAAGGCATTGCGCTCGACGGGATAGCCCCAGTAATCCCAGCTCAAAAACTTGGTGGCAGGACGATAAGCGTTGCGGTGCGGCGCTTGTTGGAAGGCGCCGACAGTAGACAGTAAGGCCAGGGTCAAAGCCAAGCCCAACCATAGTGCCGGGCGGCTCTGCCAATGGCCGGAAGCTGAAGTTGTTGCTTCAGTCTTAACGCTAGCTTTTTTACTTGCCTTAAGCACGGACATGTCGCCCCCTATGACATTTCTTGCGTAGGGACTTTTTAACAACAAAATCGCATCAAGGAAAGGCAAATCGCATGGCACTATTTCACATGCCCTGAGAGCCGTAGCTTGAACCGACGATGCGCACGGCAAGGGCATTTAGCGGTGGAGACGCAACATCTTGCGTCTCTAAAGAACACGCGGCTTATTTACGCAAACTATCGCAAAACTGATCGATACCGTGGTTATCGATGTCGCACACCGATTCCTAGCATAGCGTGTTGATGATGGCATAAGACGCGTAAAGCCGGCGCCGAGTATCCATGTGAAATACCACATGGCGGTTCTCTTAATACAAAAGGTACCACCTAAAAACAGGCCCCACTTAGCAAGACCAACCAACCTGATTGCCTTCCCAGATCGCGCAGACGATGTTGGTAATCAGCAAGCGCTCGACATTGGTTCCGCCAATAAAAGGTAACAAGGTGATGACGCCAAAATCAAAGCCTTCGGCAACGCAAACACAATGCCGACAATCCCAATAAACAATCACCAGATCAGACGGATAGTTTCATAATCGAACATGATTAGCTCCTGGATAAAAATTAAGGCAGGTGGCCATGATGCATGCCGTGCCCGCCGGGCACAGCGTGCCGGGCATGGTCGCTGAGCTGGGCGTCGAAATAGCTGTGTATGGCCTCGATCAGAAGTTTATCTTCGGTCCGATATTCGATTTCCGCGCCATTCGGCAACTCCCGATAAACGAAGCGCACTTTTCCGGCCGCCGACGCTAGCGCCTTAACACCGGGCATATCGTCGCCATGAATACGGCGCGGCCCGGAAAAATCGCCTTCGGCAAAACGTGCGGCAAGTTGCGACAGATGACTACGTGCCAAGCCGATTTGCTCACTGTCGGCGGCCTCCTTGGCGATCACCTGCTGAATACCACCGGTTTCGGTCTTATTGAAGACATGCAGGGTTTTATCCAGAGCAAACGGCATCACATGACTACCGCGCTCCTGCACTTCGTCGAGCCGGGCCGGATCGACCGGCGGAATAGCCTGGGCTGTGGTAACGGACAACAGCAACACAGTTGATAGAAGTGTTTTATTCATAGTCTTCTTCCCTAATTGGTAAGCCAACGCGGCTGGTTCAAAACAATAGCGCCCGGTGCAAGCTACTGGGACCAAGGCGCACATACTTCAGCATCCGATACATCTCGATGATCAGCAGCACAGTATAAAAGATCGTAAAGCCGGCGATGGTCCAGGCTTGGCTGGCGCATTTTTTAAGATCATCGCCAAGCCGGTCACCAATATGATAGCGCCGAAAATACCATCAGCCATTCGCCGAAAAAATATCCGACCAAACGGCCGCGGTCCAATAAGCCCAGCAGCAGACCACTGCAGATTACCAATAATCAGCGTCAAAACCATCTTCCTACTCCGACTACTCGGCTACAAAACCGCAGGACTGATTGGCCGGCAAAGCCTGATCGATGAATTTGGGATAAGCCAGCTTCAATTCGCTCATGATTTCGATGAACTCGGCCCGGCTGCGGCCTTGGCCCAGGCGCGGATTTTCGGCTATTTCTTGTTTGATGGTGGACACAGTATTGCCCTGGTAATCGTGTCCCGGATAAACCAGCGTATCGGCCGGCAACGTAAACAACTTGCCGGTGATGCTGTCGTAAAGCCGGCCGGCATCGCCTTGTTGAAAATCGGTACGGCCACAACCGCCGATCAGCAACGCATCGCCGGTAAACACCCGGTCGGCCATCACATAACTAACGCAACCACCGGTATGGCCTGGAGTATGCCGTACTTGAATATCCAGATCACCAACTTGCAGCAACACGCCGTCGGTGACCTGCAAATCCGCGCATAATGCGCCGGCTTCCCGATGCACCACACTTTTACTGCCCAGCTTTTCCCTTAATAAACCGGAGCCGGTAATATGATCCGCATGCACATGGGTTTCGAAGGTGTAAATCAGTTTCAGGTTAAGGCTTTGCAGTAGTTCGATATAAATCGGCAGCTCCGAAGCCACCGGGTCGATCAAGCAAGCGCGGCGGGTGCGCTCGCAGCCCAGTAAATAGCTGTAAGTGGAGGTTTCTGTGTCGAGGAGTTGTCTGAAAATCATCATCAAGCTCGTTTATCGCAAAATAAGAAGAATATACGGTTTATATATCAATTCTTGTGGCAGCTCGTAAACGAGCTCAATTACCTCGTTTCGTTCCGCACACCCTACTCCGCAAACACGCCAACCGTTGATAGACAAGTGTTTTAATTAAAAATTTACGCTAGCAAGCCAACAGGGTTAGTTAATTTTTTTACAGCTCGGCCATGCGACATCTATGCGTGACGTTTAATGAGGATCTAACCCGCGAAACATTGCAAAGTTGCGCCAACCATCCGGAACAGGCCGCTAAATACGCCGGATTGAGCCGAGCGACTTTTTGGCGCAAGCTTAAGAAATACGGTTTATAGCCCGGTCGCGCATCAATGCCGTCCCACCATCAACTCTATTTCCTCAACGATTTCTTCCTGACGCAAACGGTTGCGTTGCCGCTGCAACTCCTCGCCGCCGCGCTCCAGATGCCGCAACGCGGTTTCCATCTGCATTAGCCGCATATGGTTTTCCACCCGGATGGAACGCAACAGCAAAGCCAGCAGATTGTGAAACAGATAATACTCGGCAACGCCGGCGGCCACTGTCGCCGCCGGCGCGAAAGTCAGCGGCGGACTTTGCCCTGCATTGCTGGGGGCGTTCGGCAAGGGCCACAGGCGCTCGCTGCGCGCGCCTTGTTCGTCGCGCAGGCAAGCAATCAACCCGAACGCCGCCCCCCTGTGCAATTCGGCGACCGCCGCCAAAATCCCGTCGATCGCTGCCGGCGCGTCCAAACCGCCATCGGCGCCTCGCAGCCGTTGCAGCGCGGTGCGATCATCCACCATTTGGTGCAGGCGTTCCCCAACCAAAATCAACGGACCTTGCTCATGAGCATTGCTTCGCCAAAAGCGCACGACATCTTCGTTAAAACTACCGCAAAAACCACGCACCGAACCCAACAGCAACCAGATATCCTTCGTAGGGTCGCTCTGTAGCTGTACCGGCAAGCTGTCAGCCAGATCGCCCAAAGCAATTGCCAACGATTGCACCACTTGTTGTTGAGCCGCCTCGCGCTTGCTGACTTTACGCAGCTCCGCCAACGCGAAACTGCGCATTGCGCCCAGGATGCCGGACAGATCGTCGAATAAGGCTAAACGCGCCTCGACTTCTCGCCGTTGGCTCATACCTTAGGCGCCAATAATTGTCGCAATACCGTCAGCCATTGCTGTTTAGGCGAATCAAGTTTCAGTTTGGCGAGCGGCAATTGTGCCAACGCGCTTGCTAACACTTCCGCCACTCGCTCGGCGGGGACGCTTTCGAGCAAGCCTTCGCCATAAGCCAGTAACCAGGCCAGATGCGAAAGCTCCGACAAAGGCTGCAAGCGGTCTTGCTTCAAAATTTCCCGTAACAAGCGCCCGCGCTGCAGCTTTTCCTCGACTCCGGCCTCCAGACGCGTGCCGAAACGGGCAAACAGCTCCAACTCCAAAAACTGCAAATAATCCAGTCGAATATGCGCCGAGGCGGTTTTGATCGCCGGGTGCTGGGCCTTACCGCCGATTCGTGACACCGAACGGCCGATATCGATAGCGGGCAGCATGCCGGCCGCGAACAGCTTGCTCTCCAGATAAATCTGGCCGTCGGTGATCGAAATCAGATTGGTGGGAATGTAGGCGGACAATTCGCCTTGGCGAGTTTCGATGATAGGCAACGCGGTCATGCTGCCACCGCCATACGCAGGGGCCAAAACCGTAGAGCGCTCCAGCAATCGAGAATGCAAATAAAAAATGTCCCCCGGATAGGCCTCTCGCCCCGGCGGCCG
>CAZGUM010000012.1:28826-41178 GCA_964529085.1 uncultured Methylomonas sp.
ATCGAGAATGCAAATAAAAAATGTCCCCCGGATAGGCCTCTCGCCCCGGCGGCCGCTGCAGCAACAGCGACAGCTCCCGGTAAGACTGGGCATGACGGGTCAGATCGTCATATACCACCAGCGTGTCGCGGCCCAGGCGCATCCAGTGCTCGGCTATCGCGCAACCGGCGAACGGCGCCAGGTAACGAAAACCCGGCAAGGCATTGGCTTCGGCAACCACCACCACGGTATAGGCCAGTGCATCGGCCTGACGCAGTGCTTCTATGGTACCGGCTACCGAAGACCGCGGTTGACCTATCAATACCATCACACACAGCACATCGCGACCGCGTTGGTTGATCACGGCATCTAGAGCCAATGCGCTTTTGCCTATCCCGTCGTCGCCGATAATCAACTGCCGCTGGCCCTTGCCGATCGGAATCAGGCTATCGACTATCTTACAGCCGGTATATAACGGCTCGGAAACGAAATCGCGCTCGATGATGGGCGGCGCGGCGGCTTCCAACGGCCGGAACTGGCGTAGTTCCGGCGGCGGCAATCCGTCCAGCGGACTACCGAGCGGATCGACCACCCGCCCCAATAAAACATCGCCGACGCCGATTTCCAGCTTGCGACCAATATGTTGTACTGCCATACCCGCCGTGACGCCGCGACTTTGCGACAGCAAAATTGCCCCCAGCACTTCCTTTCCCAGCTGAAATACCAATCCGGTGCTGCCGTCGTCGAAACCTATCAGCTCGTCGAGTCGCGCCGTGGGCAAACCGCGTATCCAGGCGATACCGTCACCGATGCCGGCGACGTAACCGCGCTCGGAGAAACGCAGACCAAAACGATAAGGCGACGATTCAACCATGGTTGGCTTGACGCCGGAAAAACGCCAGTTCGTCGGCCAGATTGGCGTGTAATTGACATTCTCCAATCACCGCCCGCAAACCGGCGATCAGAGCGGGATCTTCCTTGAAAGTTAGCTGCAATGTTTGCCCGGCGGCGAAGGACAACGCCTCAGCCACTCTCGATCGCTCCGCATCCACAAGCGGATGCGCGCTAACTACCTCAACGATGGCAGCGCTCATCGGCATTGCCGCGGCCTTACTCAATGCGGCTTGCTCGCTGGCCGGCATATTGGCTAAATCCTGCAGAAACACCTCGACAATACTCTGCGTCAATTGCGGGTTAGCCAGCCGTTGTAGCATCGCAGCCGCTTGTCCGTAAGCCGCGCCCGCGGCTTCCCTAACCAACGCGGCTTCCCGCGCGGCGATCAGCGTCTGGTTGCGGACCCGCAATTCAGCTTCTTCCTCGGCGAGCGCTTGTTTCAGATTCTCTTGCGCGGCATTGCGCAATTGCGCTAATTCCTCCTCAAGTTGGCGGCGGCTGGTTTCCTGTTCTTGGTTCCACGCCGCCAGCCTCGCTTCGTATTGCTGGCGCAAGGCTTCAGCCTCGCCGCGCAATTGCTCGGCGTGATCGGTTTCGTCCTTGATGCGTTGCTGGCGGGCATCTAGCATGGTCAATACCGGGCGATACAGGAAACGTTGCAGTATCCACACCAGAACCAGAAAATTGAGAATTTCGAGAATGAAGGTTGTCCCGTCGAATTGCATCATGGAGTCGCTAACCTTTTGTTAGTGGTAATTTTGCGGCGTCGTTAGGAATCTATCCCCAGCTTTCGTCCGGTATCTTAACTCTCGCCCAGGTTTCGGCGCCTGAAAAATTTGGCCATGCCGTATCGTTAATACTTGAATACTTGGCGCCGCTTGAGACTAGGGAGCTTACGGCTTAAAATGGCACTCTAATTTCCAGGTTCTACTCCGCTCCACCGGACACCCAAGTGCAGACCAGACGACGAGCCAAAGTTCCGCTTAGCGCATCGTTATCTTATGACATCTTTACAGCCGCATCTCTCACACCCCAAGTACCGCCCCGATATTGACGGTTTGAGAGCGATCGCCGTGCTTTCGGTCGTCGCCTTCCATGCCTTTCCCGAAAGATTGCAAGGGGGATTCATAGGTGTCGATATTTTCTTTGTGATCTCCGGCTACCTGATATCCACCATTATTTTTCAGAACCTGGAAAAGGGCACCTTCAGCTTCACCGAATTTTACGCCCGCCGCATCAAGCGTATTTTTCCCGCACTCATTCTGGTATTGATTACCTGCTACGCTTTCGGTTGGTTCGCGCTCTTTGCCGACGAGTACAAACAACTCAGTAAACATATTGCCGGCGGCGCGGGATTCGTGTCGAATTTCGTGTTATGGAACGAAGCCAGCTATTTCGACAACTCCGCCGAGACTAAACCGCTGCTGCATTTGTGGAGTCTAGGTATCGAGGAACAGTTTTACATCGTTTGGCCGCTATTGCTTTGGTTTGCCTGGGAGCGAAACTTTAATCTGCTGACTATTACGCTTCTGGTCGCCATTGCTTCCTTCTGCCTGAATGTAAAGGGGATATTGTCTCATCCCGTAGCCACTTTTTATTCCCCACAAACCCGGTTTTGGGAGCTGTTGTGCGGCAGTTTGTTAGCCTGGACGAGTCTCTACAAAAGGGGCGTATTTGCCACCTTTAAGACAAAGCTTGACGGTTGGCTGGCATGCGCGGTTTATCGAGACGCTCATGCCGCCGACGGCAAGACGCTGGCCAACGCACTTTCTTTTATAGGCATATTTCTATTGGCCTACGGGTTCTTCCTGATCAATAAGGATTTCAATTTCCCTGGCCGATGGGCGGTGATTCCAATGCTGGGAGCGGTAATGATCATATCGGCGGGGCCAAATGCCTGGGTCAATCGTATCGTCTTGTCCCACCCTCTGGCGATATGGTTTGGTTTAATCAGCTTTCCGTTGTATCTATGGCACTGGCCTTTGCTGTCTTTCGCGCGGATAGTGGAAACCGAAGTACCCAGCATCAATATTCGTCTGGTGGCGGTTGTGCTCGCCGTTGTATTGGCGTGGCTTACCTATAAGCTGGTGGAACGGCCGATACGCCTGGGCAGTCACAGTACAGCCAAGACAGTCGTATTGTTGCTGCTGATGACCTGCATTGGGGTTATCGGTTACGGCTCTTATTTGCAGGATGGCTTGGAGTTTCGCAAAGCGGATGAGTCGACCAAAACCAAAATGTTTGCCGACGTGAACGGCACTGTTCTTTACAACACGCCCGAAGATTGGGTCGACGAACGCTGCAAGGCAGTATTGGGAGCCAGTTACAATTATTTGATTTGCCGTTTCACCAGCGCCACGCCCAAAACGCTGGTCGTTGGCGATAGTCACGCCGCGCAATTTGTCTACGACTCGATTTCGAAAGGCTCGAACGAACTGGCATTGGTGGCGGTGAATGGCTGCCTGCCATTTATCGATCTAGTGACCATTAATCCCACGGAAGAATTTGCGGAGAAATCGACGAGATGTAAGGTAGTGATTCCGATTGTGCTGAAGCTGCTGAAAGAGTTCCCCTCCATTCAGCGTGTGGTTTTCGCGACTAGAGGCGCGATGTACATCGAAGGCTCGGGTTTCGGCAATACGGAAACCAAGAACAACTATCGGATTATTAAAAGCCCGGACGATCTGTTGGCGGAAAATTACAATCAATTCATTTCCGGCTATGTCGCATCAATTAATGAGATTTTAAAGCTGGGTAAAGCGGTAGTCTTTATTGAAGATGTACCGGAAATTGGGGTGAGTGCTAAAAACTGTGTAGACGAGCGCCCGCTACAAATTACCGAAAAAGCGTTACCCGAATGCGATGTCTCCAGAAAATCTTTTGACGAGAGAAATATAAAATATAGAAAAGCGGTCGATTCTATCGATACCGCCACTCATAAGCGGATCAAGATTTTTCCCGCCTACGAATACTTATGTGATGACTCGTCTTGCGGCGGCATGCACGATGGCGTGTCGTATTTTTACGACGACGACCATCTTTCCATGCGCGGCAGTAAGTTTATTTTTGGCAAGTATGCCGAGTGGCTGGGTAAAGACCCCAAGTAAGCGAGTGGCCCGCTTAATACAAGCTGACCTGAATTATTTTAAAAAATATTCGAGCAACGGATTTCTAAACAACACGATCAAGGCCACCACCAAGCAATAAATGGCCAAGGACTCGATCATTGCCAAACCGATGAACAAGGTGCGGGTGATGGTTTTCTCGGCTTCCGGCTGGCGCGCCAAGGCTTCCAGCGCGGCCGCAATGGCCTTACCCATCGCTAGGGCCGGCAACATGGTGCCGAGAGCGATAACCAACCCGGCCACGCCGGTGGAAATCATACTGAATAAATGGATGTCGTTCATGGCTGTTCCTTTGACATTGCGGATTCTTCTGATTCGGTCGGCTCCAATGCGCCAGCTATGTAGATCAAGGCCAGCATACCGAAAATATATGCTTGCACCACTGCTTCGATAACGTGCAGCATTAACAGCGGCACCGGCACCAGAAAGCCGGCGATCAGCAACACCAGCAAAGCCGCCATTTCCAGACTCATGATGTTGCCGAACAAACGGATGGCCAAAGCCAAAGTGCGAGTGAACTCGCTGATGATGTGAAACGGCAGCAAGATGACACTGGGTTCGGCGTAATGGCGAAAATGCCGGCGCCAGCCACGGTCGCGTATCCCGAACCAATGTGTGGAACCGAACACCAGCACCGCCAAAGCGGCGGTGGCCGATAAGTCTCGAGTCGGCGCATGCAGTTCGGGAATTAAACCCACCAGATTGGCGACCAGAACAAACAGCCATAAGCTCGCCACAAACGGCAATACCCGGCGCACCGAGGTGGGTGGCAATACCTCGGCAATTGCGCCTTCGATAGCCACCACCACCGCCTCCAGCAAATTTTGTAAGCGGGATGACGGGCGGCTAACGCGCAGCAATAGGCTTAATAGCATAAAACCAAGCATCACGCCCCAAGTCGTAACTACCGTGTTACTGATGGCTAATGGGCCGATCTGAAAAACGCTATCGGCAACCGACTCGGTGTTATTCATTTTCATACCTCAAGCTGGGCATGCAGATCGTGTCCGAAAAGCCAGCTCAAGAAACCAGCGGGCTCCCTCTCCCAGCCTTTGCAAAGGCCTTCACGGCCCCTAAACGCGTCCCAAACGGACAAAACAAACGCGAGACCGGCCTTATTCGACTGCCAGATATTGTCCGGGAGCCAACGGGCTTTCGTAGCGAATGCCCTCCCGAAAAAATTGCTCCGGGTTTGACGCAATCTCGCGGGCTGCTAAAAATTGCGCGTAGTAATTTCGGGAGGCAAAACCGAATGCGGGGCCGTCGTAGCTATCCACTATACGCACAAAGTCGCTGCCTACCTGATTTTGAGCGCGCTTCATTCCGCCAATACCGTGATTGTACGACGTCACTGCCGCCGGCCAGTCTCCCAACTTGCCGTAAGCGTAACTCAGGTAACGGGCAGCGCCGTTGGCCGACACGAAAGGATCGTAACGTTGATCGATGCGATCACCGCCGGGCATGAAGGTTTTCGCGGCAGCCTTGGTAAATTGCCACATGCCGACCGCACCTGCCGATGATTTGGCTGACGGTTGAAATGAGGACTCCACGTGAGGCAGATAAGCCAAGTCTTCCGGCAACCCGGCATCGCGGAAAGTTTTTCTAAATTGCAAATCGTAGCGACCACTGATTTCCAAACCGCGTTTAAAGCGCTCGCGCGTGCCGCGTTGCGAACGTACGCGGTCGCTAACCCCGGGCAGCACGCTATTTAATGATCGGCCATTGCTCTCAAGCTTGGCAATCAATTGCTTGTCGTTGGCATTCAGTGCCGCCCCATAACGCAACTTGCTTTCCAGTCCCGCCAGCTGCGCTTTCCAGTATTCGCGCCGTTGGCTGACCATTTCTTTTTGCTCTGGCGTTAGACCTTCCGCTACATAGCCCGGCAAAGTCATCACCTCATAGACCACATCCAGATATCGGTCATCATGAAAAGCAACTTCGGAACGTTGCCATACGCCATAGGTTTTTCGCCAAAACTCGACAGCCGGCTCAAGTTCCGCCGGCTTCGGGAAAGTCCCGGAGTAAAACACCGGTTTGTAGGGCGCGGGTTGAGGTTGATAAGCCGGTCGTTGCTGAACAATATTCGGTCTAACCGAGGCGATTTTCTCTCGCTTTACCGGCGAACTGCTACTACAGGCATTCAATAACACCAAGGCTATTAAGGGAAAAGGTAAACGCAGCAGGAGTCGTTTCATTTTGGTCTGTTTATTGGGTACAACGTTGATCGACGAATAGTTAGCCTAGCCGAGGAAGCAAAAATAATCCTCGTGTATTTTCAATAAATAATAGCGCTCATTTCGAATTTTCGTGAGGAATAAATCCGAAAAAATTTAGTTTTTTTCCTGCAAAAATCGAAAAACGTTGTAGCCGCCGACGACAATGCCCAACACGATCAAACTGACTGTCCAGCGCACCGAATAACCGGCCACCAAAGTGTCTAACCAGCGTCCCAAATAAGCCCCGGCGACGATAGGCACCACAAACAACAGCCCCAGAGTACCGCCGTAAAACAGCATACCCACCCACGTCGCCGGACGGCGGGTTTTATCTTCCAAGCGCCGCACATCCCGGCGGGTATGCTCGATCAATTTATTGCGAAAGCTCATGGCTAAATCCCCGTTGATCCGCGGTTGCTAAGCTCGGCGAGGCGCCTTACCAGCGAACGTTCGATTTCGGATAAACTGGCACGCGCGGTATGCACCTCGGAATCAGCCTGAGCCATGTCAGCGGCCAGCCGTTCGCAGATGGCATCGCGGTCGTCGCCAAGAAAGTAGCGTACCGTAGTGACGGTAAGTTGGTTACCGGCAAAACGCAGCACACCGCCCGGGACAGCCAGATAATGCCACATACCGGCCTGATCGCAGAAACGCGCCAAACCATACCGAAGCAGGGCTACGCTGTGCACATGCCCCGCCAAGATCCCAAAACTGCCGTCAGCATCGGCGCCGATGAACTGGGTAACGGTATCGAAACACTCCGCTCCACGACTGTCCAATAGCGTCAGCGTAAAACTGTTCATATGGGCATGGCGCCTTTCATATAGCAATCGGCTTCGCTGAGTTGATCGTATTTGCCATTCATAAAAGCCTCGCAGTCGGCAATAGTCTGCGCCAACGGCACCCGTACTCCGGGCATGCCGGTGTGGTCGGCAACGGTGGTAAACGGCTGGGTCAGATAGCGTTGCAAACGCCGCGCCCGTTCGACGATGCGGCGGTCTTCCTGCGATAACTCTTCGATACCCAGCATGGCGATAATGTCTTCCAAGTCCCTATAACGCGACAGATGCTCGCGCACCGCGCGCGCCACCTGATAATGCCGGTCGCCGAGGATATGGTGATCCATAATTCGGCTGCCGGAACGTAAGGGATCGATGGCGGGATAAATCCCTTTGGCCGCCTGTTGGCGCGACAAGATTACCACGCTGTCCAGGTGCCCGAGTATGGTCGCTACCGCCGGATCGGACATATCGTCTGCCGGCACATAGACCGCCTGTACCGAAGTGATGGAACCGGACTTGGTAGAGACGATGCGCTCTTCCAACGACGCGACTTCGGTCAGCAAAGTCGGCTGATAGCCGACCGTGGCCGGCATCCGGCCCAAAAGGCCGGAGATTTCACTTCCAGCCTGGACGAAACGGAAAATGTTATCCATCAAAAACAACACTTCGGTGTCCAACGTATCGCGCAGATATTCGGCGTAAGCCAACGCGGTGTAGCCGACATGAAAGCGCACGCCGGGTGACTCGTCCATTTGTCCGTAAATCAACAGCGCCTTGGGCAACACGCCGGCATCCGCCATTTCATGCCAGAGTTCGTGCCCTTCGCGCATGCGCTCACCGACCCCGGCGTAAACCGACACACCTTGCATCGTCACGCTAACCGCATGCATGAACTCCATCATCAGCACCGTTTTGCCGACGCCGGCACCGCCGAACAAGCCGGTTTTACCGCCCCTCACGAACGGACAAAGCAGGTCGATGACTTTGATCCCGGTTTCCAGAATTTGCGAAGCAGGCAGGGTATCGGATAGTAACGGCGGAGCAGAGAGAATGTTGCGGAAAACGGCATTCGGTAACGGCTGGCCGCCGTCGAGCGGGTCGCCGAAGACATTCAACATCCGCCCCAGACAACTGAGGTCGACCGGCACGTTCAATGCGTCGCCACGATCGAACACCGGCATGCCGCGATAGAGCCCCGAGACAGAGTGCAAGGCAATCGCCCGAATCAGCGTCGGCTCCAGATGCTGAAAGACTACCAACACATAACGGCCTGCACCGTTCACAACATCAAGCGCCTGACCGATCGGCGGCAGATAATCGCATCGCACGTCGACCACCGGGCCCTGGGCAGCCTCGATGCAACCCACTTGTGTCATCTTGCCTGTCATAGCAGCTTACTCTGACGCATAACCCCTCGACAACGTTTGGACAAGCCCATTCCGTGATTTTAGTACTCGCCCGCGAAAAAAGCTTGCTACGGAATCAACACTACTCGGATAATCCCCTTAGGCCTTTTGCTATTTTGCAATCGGTCACCCCGGCTACCGCTTAACGCCGGATTACGACTGTTAATCCAGGAACTTTGGA
The DNA here is from genome assembly GCA_964529085.1 of uncultured Methylomonas sp. Taxonomy (GTDB): domain Bacteria; phylum Pseudomonadota; class Gammaproteobacteria; order Methylococcales; family Methylomonadaceae; genus Methylomonas. The sequence continues at coordinate 37,410 of CAZGUM010000012.1, forward strand.
CTTTATCACATTGCCCTAAGGACAAAGAGTCGGAAAATGACGATACCCCAACAGAAGGCAGCGAATATTACGTTTATCCTCGGCAACGATTAATACAACAAAGAGGGGGAAACATGGAACCAATGGCAACGCAGTTAAGCTATTGCTCAAGATGCGGGGATGAAATTCCGCCGGACGAGTTGCAGTTTTTGCAAAATACATCGCTGTGTGCCTTATGTTGCAACACACAGCTCGAATGCATGGAAATCTATAACGCCAACTTCAAAAAATCCAGACCTGTCTTAACCTTAGTCCGACACCGCGGCAAAATCCACGACGATACAACTGCGTAATTGTCTCGCGCAATCCGACCTGGAGCAGGCTAAGACATTGAAACCTTCGAAAACGCCAGTTATCGGACGTTAAGATAAAGTTTACTGTTTGATATTTTTATAGCCTTCTTCGCTCTCCCGCATGATTTTTTGGCCTTCTTCGACCAGATTTCGGCCCTCGTCGATTTTTATCTGTCCCTCGCGCTGCATCGTTTGACCGCGCTCGACCATTTGCTTGCCTTCTTGCCAACGACTACCTAATTGGGCGATACCCTGGCTATCCCGCAACATTTGCTCGCCCGACAGGATTTTCTCCGCCGCCGGCTTTGTGGGTGCAGCCGGTTCGCTGGCGCAACCCGCCATCATTAACGCCAAGAGTGAAATGGAAGGAATTAGTCTGACTCTGCGCATAATTATGTCCCCTTAAGATGCACTTGAATTGATGAAGAAATATTGCAAATCACATTGGTATCTGGCAATCGTTTTTTCAAGCTGGCACTTAAGCACAGCTGCAAACCATCTTCCGCCGCTTGGCCCACCAGCAGCAAACTATTAAAGCCAGCAGCAACCAGCCACTAACCAAAGGGCCAACCACACCGTCGTAGTAGGTGTTGACCAAAAACAAGGAATCGGCCTGTAAGTTGACGTTGAACAAATCCCTGCTCACCTTAATTTGCCATACCCAGCCGGCATGACAACCGATGCATAAGCCCAGACTTTGCGGCATCCAAGCCCTGAGGACCGCCAAAAACACCCCAACCACAAATAAAGCCAGCGCCGCGCTGCGTATAGCCGGGTTAAACCAGTTGGCAAAAGCTTCGGCCATTAAGGCCAAACCGCTACCGGGCGTTAAATCGGCGTAAGGGATTTGCGATTTACTTTTCAGGAAATGCAGCGCGGCATAGTAGATAGCGCTGATTGTTACGGCAGCAATGACAGACATTTTTCGACGTAACCCACCCAATAATAGGCCACGAAACAACAGTTCTTCACCCAAGGCAATCAGCATCGCAAAAAACAAACCTAACCCGACTTTTTCCGCTATTTTACCAGGCGTCCAGTTTCGGGTATCGTCCCAAACGTGAACATCAAGCCAATACAATGTCAACAACACCGGTAGCAATGTCAACAAAGCCAACGCCAATCCTTGAGCGACCTGTTTGAAAAAAACCTGTTTCGGTGCGCCCCCTAAATCGGCCCAACTGAATTGCAGATATTTCTTCAACGGCAAAATGCTAAGTAGCAACAGAATCAGCGTAATTTTGCTGATGACTTTTGCCAACGGCAAAATATCGCCACTAATCCGCAACAAGCCGTAGCCCAGCACACTGGCAAGAAAGGCCGTCACTAGCAATATAGCCAACGGCGACAAGGCATAAACTAGCCAGCGCATCAGCGAAAATCCCCCCACAAGGTTTGCACGGCGGTCAACGCCGACAATACCGCAGTCTCGGTACGCAAAATCCGCGCCCCCATTCGCACGGGCACGAACCCTGCGGCCTTCGCGATTATCCGTTCTTGCTCGCTAAAGCCGCCTTCAGGCCCGGAAAGCAAGGTAACGCAGGAATTTTCCGGTTCTAGGTCGGCGAGTGATAGTTCGGCATAAGGATCGAGAAACACACGCAAGCCCTGTTGAGCACCGGCCCAATCAGCTAAATCAGCAACCTCGCCTAGCATCGGGCACACAGTCCGCCCGGATTGTTCCGTAGCGTGCTGCACGATATGTTGCCAATGCTGTAGGCGTTGCAGCTTTTTATCGTCGTTGAATTTAATCACGCAACGCTCGGTTACCAACGGCGTCAATTGCGTAACGCCTAATTCCACCGCTTTTTGTACCGCCCAGTCCATCCGGTCGCCGCGAGAAATGCCCAAACCCAGCCGGATCGCCAGCGGGGATTCGACGTCACGATCGACAAACTGCTCGATTTCGACCCGAACGATCTTGCGACTGACCTCGCTAAAACGCCCCAAATATTCACCGCCACGGCCGTTAAATAACATGATACTTTGTTCCTGTTTCAAGCGCAGGACGCTACGCACATAATGGGCTGCATCGCCAACCAATTCGACGCGGCCGCCAACATTTAACGCTCCCGCGACATACAATCGAGAAACGCGCATCAATCTTGCACCGCTAGTTGGATGCCCTGCCAGGCAACGTCGGCCATCAGCTGTATCTCCTGCTCGTTGATAACATAAGGCGGCATGAAATAAATGACATTCCCCAATGGCCGCAACAGCACCCCCCGGCTCAAAGCATAGCGATAAACTGTCAATCCGCGCCGCTGCTGCCACGGGTAAACTTCTCGGGTCTGCTTATTTTTAACCAGTTCAACCGCGACAATCATGCCGGTTTGCCTAACTTCCGCAACATTGGGATGATCTTTAAAACGCTCCACCGCTTTAGCCATCGCTGCAGCCAATTGCCGATTACGGGCTATGACATCTTGCTGCTGAAATATCCCAAGTGTCGCTAAAGCGGCCCGGCAACCCAGAGCGTTGCCGGTATAGCTGTGCGAATGCAAAAATGCGGTGAGACTTTGGTAGTCGTCATAAAACGCCTGATAGACCCTATTGCTAGTCAACACCGCCGACAACGGTAAATAACCGCCGGTCAGGCCTTTGGACAAACACATAAAATCCGGACTAATGGCAGCCTGTTCGCATGCGAACAGGCTGCCGGTGCGGCCAAAGCCAACCGCAATTTCGTCGGCGATTAAGTGCACATGGTATTTATCGCAAGCTTCCCGCAGCAGTTTCAAATATATCGGATGATACATACGCATACTGCCGGCACATTGCACTAACGGCTCGACAATCACGGCGCAAACTTCGTCGGCAAATTGCGCCAAGGTTTGCTCCATCTCGGAAAAGCGGCGGGTCGAATAGACTTCCCAACTTTCCCCACTCTCCCTATAGAAACAATCCGGCCCGGGAACCGTTATGACATCCATCAGTAAGGGCGCATAGGTTTCCTTGTATAGCGCAACATTGCCAACCGCCAATGCGCCGAGCGTTTCACCGTGGTAGCTGTTTTCCAGTGTGATAAATTTGGTTTTTTGCGTTTGCCCGAGATTACGCCAATAGTGAAAACTCATTTTTAGCGCAATTTCGACGGCCGAGGACCCGTTATCCGCGTAAAAGCATTTATCCAACCCGGAAGGGGTGATTTCCATCAACTTTTCTGCCAGCATCAGCGCGGCTTCATGGGTAAAGCCACCGAGAATGACGTGTTCAAGGGTATCAAGCTGATCTCTAAGCGCTTGATTGATAATGGGATTAGCATGACCGAACAGATTCACCCACCAAGAACTGATCGCATCCAGATAACGATTACCGTCGAAATCTTCCAACCAGACGCCTTGCCCGGACTTGATCGGAATCAACGGCAGCATATCCCGCTCAGCCGCCCCCGGACCATAGTCCTTCATCTGACTGCAGGGATGCCAAAGCACGGC
>CAZGUM010000012.1:41278-43670 GCA_964529085.1 uncultured Methylomonas sp.
CAGCCGCCCCCGGACCATAGTCCTTCATCTGACTGCAGGGATGCCAAAGCACGGCTAAATCACGTTGAACGATAGATTGATTGTTCATGGCTTGCACAAAAAAGGGGCTTGCGCCCCTTTTGTCGGATTGATCGAACTTTAGTAACGATAATGGTCCGGTTTATACGGTCCTTCCAGCGGCACGTTAATATATGCCGCCTGCTCGGCAGTTAACTGTGTCAGTTTCACGCCAATCTGCGCCAGATGCGAACGCGCAACCTTTTCGTCGAGTTTCTTAGGCAGCACGTAAAGCTTGTTCTCGTAGCTGTCCGCATTAGTCCAAAGCTCGATTTGTGCTAATACTTGGTTACAGAAGGAATTGGACATCACAAAACTCGGGTGACCAGTGGCACAGCCCAAGTTGACCAAACGACCTTCCGCCAATACGATGATACGTTTACCGTCGGGGAAGATCACATGATCGACCTGCGGTTTAATGTTTTCCCAGGTGTAATGCCGCAAGGAAGCAATGTCGATTTCCGAATCGAAATGGCCGATATTGCAAACGATAGCCTGATCGCGCATCGCTTTCATGTGATCGTGAGTAATTACGCCGACGTTACCGGTCGCTGTCACAAAAATATTGGCAATAGCCGCCGCTTCATCCATCGTCACGACCCGATAGCCCTCCATCGCCGCTTGCAATGCACAGATCGGATCAATTTCGGTAATCAGAACCGTGGCACCCAATCCACGTAGCGATTGCGCGCAACCTTTACCGACATCGCCATAACCGCAGACCACTGCGATTTTGCCGGCCACCATGACGTCGGTCGCACGTTTTATGCCGTCTACTAGCGATTCGCGGCAACCGTACAGGTTGTCGAATTTGGATTTAGTGACGGAGTCGTTGACGTTAAAGGCAGGTACTTTCAATGAGCCTTTGGCGACACGTTCACTCAAGCGCAACACACCCGTGGTGGTTTCTTCGGAAAGACCTTTCACATCCGTCATCAGCTCAGGGAACTTGTCGTGCATCATGTTGGTGAGGTCACCGCCGTCATCCAGAATCATGTTTGGACGCCAACCGTCCGGTCCCAGAATGGTTTGCTCAATACACCACTCGGCTTCTTCTTCCGTCTCGCCCTTCCAGGCAAAAACGGGAACCCCGGCAGCAGCTATCGCGGCGGCGGCGTGATCCTGGGTCGAGAAGATATTGCAAGACGACCAGCGAACTTCCGCCCCCAACGCGGTCAGAGTCTCGATCAATACCGCCGTTTGGATAGTCATATGCAGACAACCGGCGATACGAGCACCTTTCAAAGGCTGCTGCGCGCCATACTCTGCACGCAACGCCATAAGACCCGGCATTTCGGTTTCGGCAATATTGATTTCCTTGCGACCCCAATCCGCCAGGGCGAGATCGGCAACTTTGTAATCGGCTTGGCTCATAATGTTTTCCTGATCCTGATTAAATGCCGGCCGCATCTTTCAATGCCTCGGCTTTGTCGGTTTTTTCCCAGCTGAAACTGGCTTCGTTACGACCGAAATGGCCGTAAGACGCGGTGGGACGGTAAATCGGTTTTAACAAATCCAATTGTGCGATCAAACCTTTTGGTCTCAAATCAAAGTGCTCGCGCACGATTTGCACCAAGCGTTCTTCATCGATTTTGCCGGTACCGAAAGTTTCGATGCTAATCGAAGTCGGTTCCGCGACGCCGATGGCATAAGAAACCTGGATCTCGCAACGCTCAGCCAACCCTGCAGCTACAATATTCTTTGCCACATAGCGTCCCATGTAAGCAGCTGATCTATCCACTTTTGACGGATCTTTACCAGAAAACGCGCCGCCACCGTGACGAGCCATGCCGCCGTAAGTATCTACGATAATTTTCCGACCAGTAAGGCCGCAGTCGCCAACAGGTCCACCAATGATGAACTGGCCGGTAGGGTTGATGAAATATTTAGTGTCTTTATGCAGCCATTCTTTCGGCAGGATCGGCAGGATGATTTCATCCATTACCGCTTCTTCAAGCTGTTTGCCGCCTATTTCAGGAGAATGCTGGGTAGACAAAACCACCGCGTCGATGGCGACCGGCTTGTTGTTTTCGTAACGGAAAGTCACCTGGCTTTTGGCGTCTGGACGTAACCAAGTCAAGGTCTTGTTCTTACGCACTTCCGCTTGTCTCTCAACCAAGCGATGCGCGTAGGTAATCGGGGCAGGCATTAATACATCGGTTTCATTACTGGCGTATCCAAACATTAAACCTTGATCGCCCGCGCCTTGTTCGTGGTTTTCGGACTCATCGACACCCATCGCGATATCCGCCGACTGTTTACCGATGGCATTCAATACCGCACAGCTGTTGCCGTCAAAGCCGATTTCACCGTTGTCGTAACCGATTTCGCAAAC
>CAZGUM010000013.1:0-41359 GCA_964529085.1 uncultured Methylomonas sp.
GAGCAGCGCACTCGTAACGCGAAGGTCGTAGGTTCGATTCCTATTGCCGGCACCAATTAAATCAACAGCTTACGAAAAAGCTAGGCGATATTATTTTTTCAATGATCCACTAGTGATCCACTAGTGATCCACTAAAAATATCGAGGGTAATAAAAAAGCCAACAAACCTAAAGGTCTTGGCTTTTTTACAGAATTCTGATTTATAAGAATGAGTCTTAATAATTGCTCGTTCAATGCCCGAGAAAGCTATAAAACTGGTTTGGCTAAAGTTGGTTAATTTTCTAAAGCTCTGATTGAATTAAGTCACAACGTGGCTCTTGGGAACGGGAGTGGGATCGATTGACTTAAAGTTGTGCTCAATTACATTTGCTAAAAATTGCTTCTCTCTTGGAGAGTCTACTGAAATATGTTCAGAGTACGTTCTAGATTTGAGATTAATGAACCATCTATGACTGGTTTTAGACCAAATTAGCTCGCCTCCCAATCTAGCCGGCTTGCCATCAATTAATGTTGGATGTCCTTGGTATTTATCTATAGTGTGGTCCGCAATATCCTGACCAATGACAAGGTCGCCATTTTCATTGATAACCCAAATATAATTTATATCCTTATTCAGCTCCACATTTATATTGCTCCCTTTCCTTATTATATTAATATCACTCCTTAATCCTATATTATGGTAGTCATCAGCCTCTCCACCTTTGAGCTTTCGTCTTGGTAAACCGATGGGTCCATATAAAGTATTTAGATATGTTTTCTCATTCGATTTGCTAAAAAACTTCCATAGATAACTAAGATCATCTCTAACTTTGTCCGGGAGATTATAAGGTATCCACGCTCTATTATATGCGTTTTGCTCAACATGTTTCCATAGAAACTCGGCTTTTTGCGAATATGAGACATAGCCAATAAATACATGCCCCTGGGGAACTTCTGTGGCATCAAATAAAATATCTGATATGAGCTTAGGTCGATTATCTGACGTCCATATTCTACATCTCCAAATATATCGAGGCATGCTTAGCAATAACAACGTCTCCATGCTGGTTTCCCCGTTAAAGCTTTCAAAACCTTTTGATGCCCTAAGCTCTGTCTTAATGGCTGTATTTGTCGTCAATGATATATCCCATTCTCCACTAACAGCAACATTCAGTATCGAGCCAACAGCCTTGTAATATTCCTTCTGATCTGGATCATTGTGAATAGTTTCTGAAACTTTTTTTATTCGCTCAAACATTACACTTAGATAGTAATGCAAGGCAGTGCACATGTCTCTCAGATCAGAGTAGGAAACTCTTATTTTATGATAAAGCCCGATAATGATGACATCTGGAACAAAGTACTCTAGTTTATCTATAGTCTCTGATCCATCGGAATTGTACTTTTTCAGGCACAGCGCTAGACCATGCCTCTTTTGCTTTTTATCAGATATATCTATAGGGTCAGCATCAATCCGCACGTAGGGCCCATACCGGTCATCATGGACATAAATTTTATCAATGGTATGAGAGCGAAGCTTAAATATTGTTTTTTTGTTTCTTTGGGTAGAGCGCAGATGAAATCCTAGAGCGCATACCAAATGCTTGCCAACATGTTTTGCCTTCTTTTCATTTGCTGTTTGATAAATATCTCCGCCGATAATTACTGGTATATCGTTGCTTATGTAGCCATAAAGCAGTTCTTTTAGTCCAGAAAAATCGCCATCAAACTCATAAGAAATAATTATGGGTTCTAATTCAAAGTGTTTAAGACTTTTCGCCACCTGTATTGGTGATAATCCTTTTGTTGGAAAGGTTCTTCCTCCTTGTATGTCAGGTAACGAGGCTGATTTTGTGATTGCACTTGGGGATGGAAGATACTCATATGGTTTTTGGAAAAAAGAGCTATATAACATCCATAATGCGCTAGTTGCACATGCTGACACGACTTTGTCTTGCTCTAGAAAGGCGGCTGTTTGAACCTTTAAAGACAACCCAAACAATGAAACGCGATGTTCTTTTGTTATTAATGTGTATCCATCAGATGAGACAAGAGCGTTATAAGGTTTTATGCAAACTTTTGCTAAGAAGGTGTGAGGGATAGGTCGTATTACTGCAAAGCCGACATAGTTACTGGATAGCGCCTTAATAAATTTTTTATCGTTCGTTGTCAGAGCATCGGTGAACTCATGCTCGTTAAAACTATTAGAAAAAAAATGTACTCGAGTACATTTTCTGGCATGCGCTGCAAAGCAGCGAGCATAATATTCAGTATAATCTTCCAGATAATGTCGATCAACATACTCGTTTTCAACGACAATAGTTTTTGTGGATATATGATCTACTTCGAGGTAATTACAAAGGTAAGTTAGTTGCGTTTTATCTGACACCTCGTTTCGCTGATCCCATCCTGTTTTATAGCGGATAAGTTCAATCAGGAAATCTCTACTGTATTGAACAACGCTTATAGGTGATAATTCACTGCGAGGCATCTTTATATAAAAAAACCAAAAGCTATTAACTTTTGGCTTTTAATTGTCCATTAATATTTTAATTGCCAAACAAATTACAATCCATAACTTAAATAAAGTTTGTCCTGAATTGGTTTCTGTTCTCGGCTAGACTTTTTGAATTCAGCATCTAATTTTTTCAAGCTGTTAGGCTTAATAGTCACTGTATATTGCTTTTCAAGAGAGCCATATTTATGCGCCATATTTGCAATTCGAGAAAGGTCTCTTAGGCGTTGCTCATCTTTTAATCTAACTTTATCCATGGCAGAATCAATGCGTATTATCTGAAATATGCTTTTTAGTGTTAAGACTTAGTTGTTACTTATAAAGCAAATCATTGCTATGTGTATGGTGCGTAAGCCATTACGAAAATGGAACTACTTTTTATAGCAAAGTGTTGTTTTGACACCTCTGCAATTTTAGCTATGTTTTGCGTTTCTTCAAGAAAGAAAGATGCTTTCTGTAAGAAAGGTAGCAGAATTTTTATCTTGCCAGCTAGCGTTTACTTAATTTTTTGATCTTGTAAAGCAGTTTTTGCCATATATAGTAAAAATAATATAAACTTAAACTATATATAGGGGCCTAATGGTTAGGCTTATGCATTTTAACAAGTCGCCCTTTACAAGACAATTGATGTTTGTTGAGACGATGACAATTCATCTGATCAAAATCAATAGCCAAGTAAGAAAAGTACACATTTTTTTACACTTCCACCCATGCCCGCAAACCTGCATTCCACCGTGTAAACTTAAGTCAGTTTGACATTTTATTTACACATGTTAATCTGACTCTAAAAGATTAATTTACACAAGGGTGGCAGTCATGAAAGGTCAAAACGTCGGATACATCAGAGTTAGTTCAACATCGCAAAACACCGAACGCCAGTTGGCAGACGTGGCGCTTGATCGAGTCTTTACCGACAAGGCCAGCGGCAAAGATGCCAACCGCCCGGAACTGTCCAACTGCCTGGAGCATTTACGAGAAGGCGACGTGTTACACGTCCATTCTATTGACCGCCTGGCGCGTAACCTGAAAGACCTGCAAACCATCATCGAGAACCTAACCCGGAAAGGCGTTACGGTTAAATTCTACAAAGAGCATTTGACCTTCGAAGCGGCCAATACATCACCCATGCAAACCCTTATGCTGCAAATGCTCGGCGCGTTTGCCGAGTTCGAACGGACCTTGATTAAAGAACGCCAAAGGGAAGGCATTGAAGCGGCCAAGGCCCAAGGTAAAAAGCTGGGGGCACCGGCCAAACTGACAGAAGAACAAACTGCCGAAATCAAAGCGCGGGTTGAACAGGGTGACGATAAAAGCAAGCTGGCGAAGGAATACGGTATCAGCCGGCCAACGCTTTACAAGTTGATTGCCGCCTGATTGGCGATCACCTTCCAAGCTCAACCGAATCTAAGCAGCTCGGGTCATTGTGGGCCGGATTGTTTACCCAATTACTCACCGGTGTCGCCTTTAGCGCTTGATAGGCGTTATTGGTTAAGAGTCGATAAGCATCGTCAACCGTAGCCCCTTTATCCAACCAATCCGAATACTGATTGCTCGGAATAATAACCGGCATCCGATCATGAATCGGCCGCATCAAATCTTCGGCCGCCGTTGTGATAATGGCGCAGGAATACAAGGTTTCGGATTCGTGCTGCCATTGCTCCCAGACGCCAGCAAAAGCGAACAAGCCGCCATCCTCCCGATGAAAATTGTAAGCCCGTTTGCCGTCACGTCTGGCCCACTCATAAAAACCGGTGGCAGGTATCAGACAGCGCCGGTGATGAAATGCGGCGCGGAATGAGGGCTTTTCCCGGATGGTTTCGGCTCGGGCGTTGATTAAGTTGCCGCTATTCTTGCAATCTTTGGCCCAAGATGGCACCAAGCCCCAAAACAAATTCACACCTTTGAACGAACCATTATCCAACTGCACCACGGTAACAATTTTCTGGCCGGGGTGAATGTTGTAGCTGGGTTCTCGCAATAATTGCCGCATCAAGCGGAAGTGCTCGCACAGCTCCTCTGCCGACGCGGTAAGGCTGTAGCGGCCGCACATGTTAAGAAAAGTTATGAACTTGCATGATAGAAAAGATAGCCTAAACTTTACAACGCAAATAACTTTGCAATGGATCAAGGATGTAGAAAAACCGGCTGACTTGGTGACAGGGTAGCCGGTTTTTTTATGCCAGACTCAGCTCAATAAAGTCAAACCATGTAGTTTGGTAACAGCAGTCAGAATCAGCGTCGCCTTGTTGGTTTGGCTTATTTGCATGTGGATCAGTCCAGGCAACCACTACCCTCCATCAATCCCCGTCTCTGGCCTTTAGTCAGTTTTGTCGGTAGGTGGGGCGTTTTATTCGGTATCGATTCCCGGCCCACCGGCTATAGGTAGCTGATACCCTGCCGCCAGGCATAGGCAACCAGGATCAGCGCCGCCGTATTGGCTGGATTGGTTTGCATGTGGATCAGACCAGGCAACCACCGCCCGCAATCAATCCCCACCTTCGGCCTTTTGTCGGTTTAGTCAGTTTTGTCGGTAGGGGGTGGCCCCGTTTTTATTCGGTATTGATCCCCGGCCCGCCGGCTATCGGTAGCCGATACCCTGCCGCCAGACATAGGCAATCAGGATCAGCGCCGCCGTGTTGGCTTGGTAGGGTTGCATGTGTTTCAAGCCAGGCATAAACAATCAAGCCAATCAGCAGGGTTAAGGGGTAGGGGGTAAAATCCTTAAGAGGCAAGCCGCTAGATCGGTTGCGATTAGTTTCTTTCAGGGCCGCGAGTTTTGGGAGGGGGGGATATCGCCTAATTATCGCCAATGTCTTATAGAGTGGGGCGGTTCAAAAGTCTGGGGGTTGGCGTCCTCTTTGCGTCGCCCTAACTAAATTTTCGCTAGCGGATTATTGAATAGAAAAAGCCCACTAATATCATAATAAGCAATTGTTATATATAAATAATAATAAAATACTAATATAGTATTTTTATATATACACCGACAAAACCGACACCAAAGGCCCGCAGGGCGGGGCGGGTCAAAAGTCTAGGGGATGGAGTCCCCCTTTGCGTCGCCCTAGCTACATTTTCGCCAGCTCATTTTTTTGCAAATCCAAAAAGCCACATTGCTCGGTTATTGTTGCATGGGCATTGCCGTCCAACTGCCCGGCCTTGATCCCGGCCCGCCGTGGTGGTCGGCAGGCATGGGCAATCGAGTAAAAACGCGGGCCACCCCCTACCGACAAAGCTAACTAAACCGACAAAACATCCCTTGCCACCTTCGGCACCCGCGCCACCTGATACGGAGGCCTATCCCGTAGCAGGCTCGAACATGCCCCGCCGGCTTTGCTCAGTGTCTTAGGCTTCGCCGCCTCGGTGTTGGTGCATGGTGTATCGGCCAACCGCCCGGCCTCGATCCCGGCCCGCCGTGGCGGTCGGCAGGCTTCGGCAACCGCGCAAAAACGCGGGCCACCCCCTACCGACAAAACATCCCTTGCCACCTTCGGCACCCGCGCCACCCGATACGGAGGCCTATCCCGTGGCAGGCTCGAACACGGCCCGCCGGCTTTGCTCGTTGCCTCAGGCTTCGCCGCCTCGGTGTTGGTGCATGGGCAGCACCGGCCAACGGCACGGTATCGACCCCGGCCCGCCGGAGCTTGGTAGGCTTGGGAAGCCGCGCGAAAACCTGGGCCACCCCCTACCGACAAAACTGACTAAACCGACAAAACATTCCTTGCCACCTTCGGCACCCGCGCCACCCGATACGGAGGCCTATCCCGTGGCAGGCTCGAACACGGCCCGCCGGCTTTGCTCGTTGCCTCAGGCTTCGCCGCCTCGGTGTTGGTGCATGGGCAGCACCGGCCAACGGCACGGTATCGACCCCGGCCCGCCGGAGCTTGGTAGGCTTGGGAAGCCGCGCGAAAACCTGGGCCACCCCCTACCGACAAAACTGACTAAACCGACAAAACATTCCTTGCCACCTTCGGCACCCGCGCCACCCGATCCGGAGGCCTATCCCGTGGTAGGCTCGAACATGCCCCGCCGGCTTTGCTCAGCGTCTTAGGCTTCGCCGCCTCGGTGTTGGTGCATGGTGTATCGGCCAACCGCCCTGCCTCGATCCCGGCCCGCCGTGGCGGTCGGCAGGCTTGGGCAACCGCGCGAAAACGCGGGCTACCCCCAGCCGACAATACTGACTAAACCGACAAAACATCCCTTGCCACCTTAGGCACCAGCGCCACCCGATACGGAGGCCTATCCCGTGGCAGGCTCGAACATGGCCCGCCGGCTTTGCTCAGTGCCTCAGGCTTCGCCGCCTCGGTGTTGGTGCAGGGTAGTACCGGCCAACGGTCCGGCCTTGATCCCGGTCCGCCGTGGTGGTCGGTAGGCATGGGCAATCGCGCAAAAACGCGGGCCACCCCCTACCGACAAAACATCCCTTGCCACCTTCGGCACCAGCGCCACCCGATCCGGAGGCCTATCCCGTGGCAGGCTCGAACACGGCCCGCCGGCTTTGCTCAGTGCCCCAGGCTTCGCCGCCTCGGTGTTGGTGTAGGGTAGTACCGGCCAACGGCCCGGCCTTGATCCCGGCCCGCCGTGGCGGTCGGCAGGCACAAAAAAACCGGACTAAGCCGGTTGGTTTTGGGCTGGTGTTTGCGCTCGATCAGCGCAAAACCAGCGGGTTAATGTGAAAGCTTGGCAAAGGCCGACGGCCTACCGCTTGCGGCTCTGGCGGTTGCTCGACTATCCAGCCCTCATAAGCCAAGATTTCCAGCGCATCTTTGACGGGGGCGCCTTTGCCTAAGCCGTGCCAGCCTTTGCGGTCAATGTCTCGGGTGGTAAATGGGTTAGGCAGGCCGCCGGCTTTGATCTTGCCGGCCAATCTTACCGCAGTTTCCTGTTCCGGGCTTTCCGCCATAGCATATATGCGCCGCGCGTGGCTTTCCAGGTAATCGCACCACGCCACCGCTAGCCGCGCCGCCGTCTCCGTGACCGGCCCACCCGGTGCGCCGTTGGCAATGTCGATCAAGTGGAAAATTAGCGCCAAGCTGGGCATCAATGACCGAAACTTTCCGAAGTGCTCCACCATCAAGGGGTTTTCCTCGGTCGGTATCTTGGCGGTTTGCAGCTCGGTCAACCAGTCGAAAAACACCGCTTGCCCGGCTTCGTCGAAACGGTAAAAGGGGCGGTCGTCGTGTTCGCGGTCGAAGCTTGCGCCATGTTCGGCGAACTCCATTTCGGCCAGCTTTTGCAGGATCACAAAGGCGCGGTGCTTGTGTTCCTTGTTGGGTGCGGTGTCGATCAGTTGCCAGTTTTTCGGCTCATCCGGCCAAACGGCAAGCTGTAGGCGTTGAATCATGCCATCGTTGCCACCGCTTTGGGCTTGGTGCAAATAGGCTTTCAGTTTATCGGGCTGGATACCGCCCAAAAGTGAAAGGCAGATTGTTTTGGCCTCGGTAATGCCTCGGGCTATCTTGGCATCTACATAACTTCCATTCCCGTTCCAGCCTTCCAGAAAATAGGCGCGTTCGTCGTTAGCATCTTCTCTTTCCCACCTTGCAAGCAGGCCGGTTAATTCGTCGCGAAACACCAGCAAGCCTCTTGGATTTTGGCTCTGTAGCTGGGTCATGGCTTGAATTGTCGCCTCGGACGTTTTGAATAGACGGCGGGTCGGTTGTTCTTGGCTGGCTTCCAAGGCTTCCATGTACTCGGCCCGCAACAGGTCAAGCTCGCGACTATCCATTGTGCTTTTCTTTGCCTCTTTATCCAGTCGGCTTTTCAGGTCTTTTTGTACCGCGCCGGCCACCATGCCTTCAAAATCCGCGCTCCGCTTTTCTCGCTCGAACATTTCACCATAGACGAATTGCAATCGATCCAAAATGCCTAGCGCCTCTTTCATGCTGGGCGACTTCAAACAAACCGAAGGCCGCCCGATACACGCGCCCCAAAGGTTGGGTATTGCCTCCCATGCGTCGCGCTGCTTTGGACGAATGCCGCAACCGGCGCCAATTACGCTCGAAAAAATTACGATTGCACTGATTACCGGAAAATCCGCCGGGGTTTGCATCCTGTGGGAAACATCCGCCAGCCAATCGCGAAGCGGCGCGGGGATTAGTTCCGGGGACATCGGCAAAACCTGCGGGATTTTCGGGCGGATTTCGCCAGGGTTGGCCCAAGTGCCGCGCGTGGCCGTGTCGGGGCTTGTCGTGGTCGCTGGCGTGGTTTGGCTGGCGATCACTTCCCGAAGCTTGGCTTGTAATGGTTCGTGCAAGGCGCTGTCTATCGGCGCGAAGCGATCCCAGCCAGTTACCCAGCCTTCCAGCCAGTCCACCACATCGCCGCCTTTTTCCAGGTTCGGCAAGCGAACGGTTTTAACCTTGGGCGGTTGCGGCAAGGCCGCCAGGCATTCGCCCACGTCTGCCGCGTAGCGTTCGCCGGGTTCGTCGGAGTCGGGCAGGATGTAGACCGCGCCGAAACCGTTTAGGGCTGTCCAGTCGGCCTTTTTGGCGGCTTGCGCTCCGCCTAAGCTGGTGACGGCACAAAGGCCGATAGATTGCAGCGCCGCCGCGCACGGCTCGCCTTCGGTGACAAACACCGCCTTAGCTTTATCGTGCGCCGCCAATCGATCAAGCCCAAACAAAGGCCGAGGGTCGGTATCAATGCCGGGTGTCCAGTCAGGGCCACGCCGGCGGAAAAAGGGCACAACATCTTTTTTGCTACCGTCGGCTTGATACCGGCCGACCGCGCCCAAGGGTTGGCCGTTGGCGTCGGGGTATGTCCAGGCAAACACCAAAGACTTGTTGTTGTAGGTTTTGGGTAACTGGATCACGTAAGCCCCCATTCCCTCGCCAGCTTTTCCAGGGCTTCCGGAAAGGTCAGGCCGCCGCGTTTTTGCTCGTAAGCGATCACGTCGCCACCCGCAGCGCCACAACTAAAACATTTAAAACCGCCGGTCTGAGTGTTGATCCGGAATGATCCGCGCTCGTTGTCGCTGTGAAAGGGGCATAGCCCCCCATCGATCCAGCCAATCCGCTTCTGTGGTAGTTCTGGCAATGTCGCCCGGTAATAGTCGCAGGGATTGATTGCTCTCTTGATGTAGTTGGCATTAGGCTTCATGGCTTTGCCCTCTTGGTTTCTTCGTGGCTCAACCACTCGGCAATGTCCCTAAAGGTTTGGCATTCGGTTTGAACTGCGCCCGTCGGGTGCTCAATTCCGTCAAAGTCAAATAAAACCCCTTCATTGAGTGGTAACACGGGAAACGCTGAAAGGTTAGGGCGGTCTTGTTCAATGTCGTTAGCTCCGTTGATATGCCAGGCAATGATGCTTTCACGCTGGTAGCTAAGTCTGCCGGCTTCGTTAGCGCATAGGGTCAGGGCATTGACTCCGGGGCTGGCTGGAATGATTCTATTCATTACGCAGCCCCCGCGTTTTGTGATTCCAACCAGGCGAAGTATTTAGGCTCGTTGATTAGAACCCGGCGGCCATTGCGAATAATTGCCCCGGATTTTTTAAGGCCGTTGGTTTCTTCGTTAAAGATCTGGTGGCGTAAGGTGCCAACCGGAAAGGCTGGATGCTTTTTGCTGAATTGTTGAACTGTCAGGTAAAGCCAAGCGGTTTGCATGGCTTCGGTTTGAATTGCCGTAGAGTTCGCTGTGGTTGTTTGGGGTCTCGTGAACATAATCACTCCGAATTGTTGTATTTAAACAAGGTTCGCCGCGTCCTTTCGTGGCGGTTCGGGGTGAATTTTGGACAGCTAAATTTGCGGGGGAATTTGCGGCCAGGAAGTTTTGCTTAGTCGCAAAACTACCCGCAAATTTATTATTCAGGTGGATTTCTGATTAACCTGCTTAGCAATGCATCAAAGCTGTTTCTCTGTAATGATTGGTCGTTGTAATAACGAGAGCGCCAATGTATTTCTTCCGCGCTCGTTCTCATAATTATGTGGTCTATGTCGTGCATGGCGTGGCGGAATCTGATTTCATCCCATACAGACTTGGCTTCCGCTGATGTCCTCCCGTTTCCCTTAGAAAGGAAGTTATAAATTCGCCAAATAAGGGTGTGTAGTTGATTCTCGCGCTTTCTGGTTTTATGTCTATTTTTGGCTGCCGATGAGGGTTTTTCGTTTGCTGGCTTAGGCATTGCTGGTCTGGTTTCAGTCGGTAACGCACCAGTTTTTGAAAATGTAACTTTTGGAAGATTTGCTTCAAGCATTTCATACGTGTTGATGGTGCTTTGGAAAAATGGACTTTGGGCAAATTTTGCCAGCTCCAGGAATTGTTTGGTCGCTGATAATTCTGTCATTTTGACCAATGATCGGGGTAATTCTGGAATGATTAGCGTTTTTGCCTCTGACTGCTGGTCTGGCCACCAATTAGCCAATAAGCCATTTGCAGGCCACTGTCCATGGTTTTGAAGAAAGCGTTTAAAGCATGTTTTAGTTGCGCCTCTCTCTAAATAAAAGCCGGTGCGGCAGCCTTGGTCTAAAACTTTCCTCTCTTCAATTTCAAGGTCTGTTTTTTCGATGACGTTTTCATATGCTGTTGGGATATGTCCCTGTAAAATGGCAATTTGCCGCAATGTTAAAAAATCAGGCAGTAATTTGTTTAGAGCCATTAGCTGTAGTTCGTTTTCTTCGAGTTTGCGCTGTGCTAGCTGCCGTCTTTGAAATTTTTCATTTTCTTTTAGTCTAACCTCACGCTCTCTTAAGCGTTTATCGTTTTTAGCGCTCATTACAACCGCCAAATAGCTTGCTATTCATACGCTCAACCACATTGGCAATATGGCCGTCTGATAGGTGGCTGTATCGTTTCACCATGTCTAGAGTTTTGTGGCCTAGTACCGCCGCAATTTCCACCATCGACGCACCTCCCATTGCCAGATAAGACGCAGTGCAATGCCGTAAATCGTGCCACCGAAAATTATTAACCTCGGACCGTTTTAAGGCATTTAGCCAGGATTTTTTAAGCTCGATTGGCTGGCTTGGGTGTGTCGGGCTTGGAAAGACTAGCGCCGAATCCAACCGTCTAACCTTGTTGAGTTTTTGCAGCTCGATCAGGGCTTGACTTGTCACCGGTACCCGCCGCCGGTCGCCGTTCTTAGTTTCGTGCAGGATGATGCAGGATTCCGCCAGATTGACCACGCCCCACGCGGTTTCGCTGGGCGGGGTTTCCGGCTCACGCCAATATAGGTTCATGGTTTCGCTTTGCCTCATCCCGGTTGAGATAGCCAGCACGAAGGCCGGATAAAGCAAGGGGTTTGGCGATTCCTTACAAGCGGTTGTCAGTCGGTTAAGTTCCTCATCGTCCAAAAAACGAACGATCCCGCGCGGCAAGTCGGGCAATTTAACGCCGCTATCCTTTAGCGGGGATTGCTCCAACCAATGCCACTCAGTAACGCACCGCTTTAAAACATCGGTAGCAACTACAAAATGCTTTTTGATGGTTGCAGGTGCTAATGGTCGGCTTTTGCGCCCGCCGGTTGTCGCCAGGGTGTTACGGCAATCGGCAAAGGTGGCGGTTGATAAGTCAGCCATTACACAATGACCGATCTGTGAAGCCCACCATTCGAGAATAGGTCGGCGATTACGTTGCTCGGTGGCTGTAAATTCGGTGGGTAGGATTTCGCGCGTGTACCGGTCGATAGCATCCGCGAAGGTGTGCTTTTTAGCCGCGCTGGTTTTAAAGTGTCGCCCTTCCCGTATGGCGCTTTCTGTTGAGGCTGCCCATTTTTTCGCGTCGGTCAGTCGCTTAAATGTGGCGGTTTGCAGCGGGTAGCCTTTGAGTCGGACTCGTACAAAATAAGAAACGTCGCCATCGTTGCTGGTGCGCTTAGTGATGCTTGCCATTGCTGCTCCTCTGGGATAGCAACCGGCAATTTGATATGATGCGCTTAGCCATTGCTTAACCTGTCGCGTTAAGTGAGTCGGTCAGGGCTTGGCCGGTGTTCGCTGCACCGCCCAAACCCGTTTTGTTAGTGGTTCAGATTATATTCCAATGATCCACTGATGATCCACTAGGCCACAAAAAACCTCGGTTTTTCTCGGCAATCGTCAACAGTCAAGGTCTAGCAAGTTATTGTTTTTTATTATTTATGTTTGTCGAGAATTACCGACGATTTTGATTAAAACCACACTCGTAACGCGAAGGTCGTAGGTTCGATTCCTATTGCCGGCACCATTTAAAAAATCAACACATTAAACTTGTTAAAAATTTGCAAACGTTGCCTCGCAAGTTTCTCGTACAAAGTGCCGGGAAGGGTGAGACGGCATGCAAAAATGCGGATGGCGTATAGACTTATGCCTTCCTGTCCTGCCAGTCGCTTTGTCCCGGCCCGGCCGGTCTTAGGCCGCTAATTGTTAGCGCGGTCCCGAGGTTTTCAATCCGGACTTTTTACCCGAAGGTATTTCACGTCCTTCCCTTGTACTTTATAGAGATAACATATTTTGAGTTTAAATAGTTACCAGTCGGTTGATCGCGAGCAATTAGCCAGAGACATCAGTCAGCTTCACAAGCAAGCTTTAGCCGATATCGGCCCAGCGGATTTCGCGCATTTGAAAAAGATGGAGCGTTGGGGAAAAGCTTGTTCTATCGCCGGTTACGCTACGGCGTGGATTATGCCAAATCCGGTTTCCGCACTGTTAATCAGTCAGGGTAGTTTTTCCCGCTGGACTGCAGTTGGTCATCCCATCGTGCATAAAGCTTTCGATAAAATGCAGGATACTGACAAAAATTACACCAGTAAAAAATTCGCGAAGGGTTGGCGGCGGTTTTTGGATTGGCCGGACTGGATGACGCCCGCAGGCTGGCATCACGAACACGATTTGTTACACCATTACAACCTGGGCGAAGAAACCGATCCCAATAACGCCCAGCACAACATGGAATGGTTGCGGCAATCCAGTCTGCCCATGTGGCAGCGCTATGCCATCGTGGCGTTTTTTTCCGGTATCTGGAAAATTATTTATTACACGCCGCGCACGCATAAGGAATTGGTTTTGAATGCCGCCCGCTTGCAAGGTAAACCCAAACCCGAAACCACACGTATCGGTGCCTGGAGCCTGTTTACCCCGCAAGGGAAAGCGCTGTGGCTGGAAAGCGTATTGCCTTATACCGCTTATCGTTTTGTGCTATTACCGCTGCTTTTCTTACCGCTGGGATCTTTTGCCGTCATCAGTGTGTTGATCAATTCCATTCTGGCGGAGATTTTTACCAATATGCACAGCTTTTTGGTGATGATCCCGAATCATGCCGGCGATGACGTGATGATGTTCGATGAGAAATCGGACAGCAAGGGCGAATTTTATTTGCGGCAGATCTTGGGTTCGGTCAATTATCCAACCGGGTCTAATTTCAATGACTTTTTCTACGGCTGGTTGAATTATCAAATCGAACACCACTTGTGGCCGGATTTGCCGCTAAGTCAATACCAAAAAATGCAGCCGCAAGTGAAAGCTTTATGCCAAAAGCATAATATTCCCTACTGCCAGGAATCGGTATTTAAACGCATGTTGAAAGCAGCGGATATTATGGTAGGCAAAACCTCAATGCTGAAGCCGGCGTTTGCGCATTAAACCGAAAGCGAATTGCTCCAGTAAGGATTGAAAGCAGTGTTGTCTTCGATGCCTGCTGGAGCAAGTTTAATATTTTTAGTTTTCGTCACTTCGCTACGTGCGTGCCAACATCAATGCAGGCGATGACGATCCCACACGGCCATGTTCCTGGCCATACGCGAGTAAATTAACGAGAAAAACAATATGAGCGATATCACTGATACCAGACCCCAACCAATCGCGGCCAAGCCCAATTGGAATTACGATTCGTATTTTTTAGCCCAGTTGGAACGTATCAATCAGCAATCGAACAAGGAGGTGCCGAAAAAAACGACGGTTGAAGATACTCCGAAGGCAGAACCCGACGGCGATAGCTAGTTGAGTTAGCTTTCCCCTCGGCTGTTTGCCGGGGAAGGGAAACGGTTAAAGGTTCTAAAGTTCAAAAGAATTGATGGTTACGCGAAGCCAATGGCGGCTTGTGACATTAGCTAGCGCTGGTAGCATATGCATTGGGTGCGGTTATGTGCCGGTATCTTTTTCCTGACCCTGGCGTATTGATTATGAAAACCTACTCTAGGCTGGTGCTTTTTGCCTTGTTCGCGCGGTTCATTTCCGGAACAAGTGACGCACAAGATTTGCCGGCCGCGGCCGACTTAATCTCAAACTACAAATTACATGAACGCAGCATCAAGGTTGTCGAGCCGCACCAGACAAGCAAGAGCCGTTACTCTTACGTTGAATATGCCGCAGTCCCCATGGACGAATTGTTGTCTCGGATGTTTGGGAATGAATGGCAGTCTGCGGACAGCCAGATTGTTTTCTTCGCCAAAGATGGTTACAGATCGGCCATATCCAGTGCAAAACTGACAAAGTACCGAGCGTATCTGGCCTTCGCGCGTAGCGATACGCAAGCATTTACCGTCGATAATATAGAACACGATCAAAAAGGCATTGAGCTAGGGCCTTATTATTTGATTTGGGCTAATTTAGGCGTCGAAGAACTCATTACCCATGGTGCCTATGATTGGCCGTATCAGGTCACGAGGATTGAGTTACAACGCAAAAACAGCCAAGATAAACTTCGTCCGCAAAATACTTCGGAAGCGACTCGGATAGGTATGTTGGACACTGAGAAATATTGCTTAAATTGCCATAGTATTCGCGGCATAGGCGGGCAAAAATATCCGCTCGATTTAATTGAGGCAAGCTGCCGTTGGCAAGAACGCGCCCTAAAGGCTTGGATCGAAGCGCCGAGCGTGATAAAGCCTGGCACGGTTATGCCGGCGTTAAACCGCATGCTTGCTTCCGAAGAACGGGAGCAAGCCATTACGCATATCGTCAACTATCTTAGCGCGCTGAAAAACGAACAACCTTCACCTTGCGCCAATAAATGAATGTCAACGCGCGGGATTTACAAGGCTATAGTCGTTGTCGAACGCAAAAATGCTAAATTTAATTAACTTTAATAAAGTGTTGCATAAGCTTGTTTTAGAAGATTTTGTTTGAATTTTCAGCGGTTTCCGTCAATTATAAGGACGAAAGCCCTATTGAGTTTTAGTGAGATGGTGGCAGAATCCTCCGGGCTTGGTGCTTGCGGGAGGTATTATGAAACTATTTGCAATATTGATATTGGCCGGAATTGGCTATGGTCTAGTGCTGTTTTTGCGCGGACTCATCAAAGAACTGGCATTGTTTGCTGTAGAGGCATGGCGAGACGTTGAGATCAGACAATAGGCTGGTCTAACCCTGACAAAATAGAATGCTTAAACGTGCGGAAACGCCCTAAATTGTCAATGAGACAATTCAAAGCCGGGACATTCCCGGCTTTTTTGTGCGCCTAGTTTTTTCGCATGACTTCAAACGATAAATGCGGGCAATCTGAGCGGCGTCGCCGTATTTAGCGGAGCGGGTGGTTTAATGGTCAGGTTCTGCTGATTCGTCGAGCTCGAAACCAAACATCCGCATGCCATGCAAATAAAATTTCCGGTTGGTCCACCGTAGGCAAGCTCCATCATCAAGGTGGGATGGCTGCACTGCCCAATCTCGGTATGATTACTTATCGGTATCGCTGTTCTATTATCCATAATGTTTCCTTATTACTGCCTAAGCCGACTGGCTAGGTCCTTTTGTGTGCGGCAACTTTATCCGGGTTTCCTTAAAACTACATTACGAGTAAATTAAGATTGGATTATCGGAAAAGGGTACAAGCTTAGCCGGCCAATATCGTTTTTTGCCGTGAAATTCCGCTCTCGTAGTGCGTAAACATAGTCAAGGGTTGGTTAGCAACACCGAAGTTTCTTCAATCATCGGCACTTTTGTTAGCAATCAATAGTAATAATGTCGCTTAGCAAGGTTTTTTGCCTATCAATTCGGAGTGAAGATAGATGCAGTTTAGTTGGTGGCGCAAAGGTGATTTGGATGGCTTCTTCGGTTTGTTCGTGGATAATTTGATCCAATTGATCCTGATTGTGGTGTTGTGCGGCGCGATCCTGAACATGCCCGGAGAAATGGTGTTCGGGCGTATTCTGCCAGGTGTCGCCGTCAGCCTGCTAGTCGGAAATCTATTCTATGCCTATCAAGCCCGAGCTTTGGCGTTAACCAGCGGAAAAGCCGATGTTACAGCCTTACCGTATGGGGTAAATACCGTGTCCCTGTTTGCCTTTATTCTGTTTGTGATGAAACCGGTACTGGATCAAACTCATGATGTGGAACTGGCGTGGAAGGTTGGATTGGCGGCTTGTCTGGGCTCGGGTTTGATTGAGTTTGGCGGCGCGTTTGTCGCCGCACGGGTAAAACAAATCACGCCGCGCGCGGCCCTGCTGGCCACACTGGCCGGCATTGCCATCACCTTTATTTCCATGGATTTTTGCTTTCGCCTGTTCGCCGATCCCTTGATCGGATTTATCCCGCTGGCTTTTATCCTGCTCCAATATATCGGCCACATGTCCTTGCCCAAGGATGTGCCGGCCGGTCTGGTCGCGGTTGTGCTCGGCACCCTGTTGGCCTGGGGATTGGGGCGCATGGATACGGCAATGCTGGTCAATGCCATGCATGTTCAGTTGCAACTACCCCGGCTATTTGTCGCCGACCTGATGGAAACGACATTCTCGACCTACATAATTACCTATCTTCCGGTGATTATTCCGATGGGCTTATTCAATTTACTCGGTTCCTTGCAGAATTTGGAAAGCGCCGACGCGGCCGGCGACCACTATCCGGTGAAAAGCTCGTTAGCCATGAACGGCCTCGGCACGATGGCCGCCGCCTGCTTCGGAAGCGTTTTTCCAACGACGATCTATATTGGACATCCGGGCTGGAAGAAGATGGGCGCGGGTGCCGGCTACTCGATTGCCAATGGTGTCGCGATTACTTTGCTTTGTCTGTTGGGACTGGTGGGTTTTATTTCGGCCTTGGTACCGGTGGAAGCCGGTGCGGCGATACTGCTGTGGATTGGGATTATCATCGCGGCCCAGGCTTTTGAAGCAACTCCCAAAGCGCATGCGCCAGCGGTAGTGGTCGGTTTTTTTCCGGCCTTGGCGGCTTGGGGCTTAATGCTGCTGGAAGCCGCATTGCGGGCTGCGGGAACGAATGTCGAGGCGGTTGGTATCAAGGCTTTGACGCTGCAAATGCCTATTGCCGGATTAATTGCGCTGGAGCGCGGTTTTATATTTACCTCTATGATCTTGTCGGCGATGACCGTCTGTCTAATCGATAAGCGCTACCGTGCCGCCGCCATGTGGGCGGTGGTTGCCGCTGTAGTTAGTGCCACCGGCTTGATGCATGGATACGCCCTGGAAAACGGAGCAGTAGTCAATGCATACGGCCCGGCACACACTTGGCCGTTTGTGTGGGGATATGGCGGGATTGCGGCAATTTTTTTCGGATTGGGTTGGTGGAACAATACGCTTGCGAAATCCAATGCCGACCGCTTGCCTTAGCCTAAAGCCGTAACGCAGTGAACGCCAAGGGGATGCGGGATGAAAACACAAAACGGCTTAGCCAATTAATGTCGCTGATTTTGCCGATCCGCGCTTGAGCTTAAGTCCCCGGGTCGGAAGCGCATTTGCAATTCAACGATTATTACAAAATCGAAGGCCTGGAAAACCGCCGTGTCGGCGGGCTTACGCGCGCACCCTACGCATTCGACGGCAAACTCACAGATACGTGTGTCCGGCAAATTGTAGCAAAGGCCCGATGCTATACCGGGCGTCCGTTCAGGTTGGCCGATAATGAACTTATGGCTAAACCGGTTTGCGCATCGTCACGAACTCCTCCGCCGCGGTCGGGTGTATGCCGATGGTGGAGTCGAACACCGCTTTGGTCGCACCGGCCCGAATGGCTACTGCCATACCCTGGATTATTTCGCCAGCATCGGCGCCGACCATGTGTATACCCAATACTTTGCCGGTAGTGCGCTCCACCACCATTTTCATCAGCGTTTTTTCGCCTAGCCCGGATAGCGTGTGTTTCATCGGCGTAAAAACCGACTTATAAATATCGATGTCCGCATACCGCTTTCTGGCTTCGGTTTCGCTTAAACCGACGGTGCCGATGTTGGGTTGGCTGAAAACGGCGGTGGGGATGTTGTCATAATCCACGGAGGCGGATAGATTGCCGTAGCAATGGTTGACAAAAGCCATGGCTTCGGCAGTGGCGACCGGCGTCAAGTTGATACGATTGGCGACATCGCCCAGGGCATAAATCGAAGGAATATTAGTTTGGTAGTAAGAATCCACCTTAATCGAGCCATTGGCATCGAGCGCCACGCCCACGGCGTCCAGGCCTAAACCGCTGGTATTCGGCGTTCTGCCGGTGGCATATAAAATTAAATCGGCGGTCAAGGGTTCTTGTTGTTCGGTGTGGGCGATCAAACCGGACTCGGTGTTTTCAATGCGGTTGATTTGGCTGTTAAAACGGATGACTATGCCTTTTTTGGTCATCTCCTGAGCGACGAAATCCCGTACATCGTCGTCGAAGCCGCGCAACAGTTTATCGCCGCGGTAACTCAGCGTCGTTTCAACCCCCAAACCGTGCAAAATGCCGGCAAATTCCACGGCGATATAGCCTCCGCCGACAATCAATACGCGTTTAGGTAGATGCTCTAGCGCAAACATTTCGTTGGAACTGACGACATATTCTTTACCGGGAATATCGGGTATCGCCGGTTGCGCGCCGGTGGCTAGTAAGATGCGCTCGGCGCGAAATTGTTGCTTGCCTACCGCTACGGTATGGGCATCGAGTAAACGTGCCTGGCCGGTAAGGACCTTCACGCCGGAATTTTCCAATAAGCCCTTGTATATGCCCTGCAGCCTATCGATTTCGCGGTTTTTCTGCGCCAGCAAATGCCGCCAGTCGAATTGCGGTTTGGAAACAGACCAGCCAAAGCCTGCGGCAGCCGCAAAGTCTTCTGCAAAATGGGCCGCATAAACAAACAGTTTTTTCGGCACACACCCCACGTTCACACATGTGCCGCCCAAATATTGGTTTTCCGCTACGGCTACCCGCAAGCCCAAGCCGGCCGCCATTCTGGCCGCGCGCACGCCGCCAGAGCCGGCGCCGATCACAAACAAATCCACATCGTATTCGGTCATATTAGTTCACTCCACGTTTTGGAAGCCGGACCGAAGATTTCGAATCTTCGGTCCGGAGGGATGCTTAACCCTGATTCAAGTAAGCAAGCATGGTATCGGCATCGCTGATCGTGAAAGGGTCTTCCGGGTGGTTGTCGGCTTGTCCCGGTTCGCTGAACAATTTAACGATCCGGCCATCCTCAACCAGCATGGCGTAGCGCCAGGACCTGTAACCGAAACCCAAATTCTCTTTTTTTACCAGCATGCCCATGCCGCGGGTAAAGTCGCCGTTGCCGTCGGGCAGCATCTTTACATGTTGAATGCCCAAATGCTTGCCCCATTGAAACATAGTGAACGCATCGTTCACGCTGAGACAGTAAATCTCATCCACGCCGTGGTCGATGATTTGTTGGTATTTGGTGTCGTAGCCTGGCAAATGGGTGTTTGAACAAGTGGGCGTGAAAGCGCCGGGTAACGCCACAATCACGACTTTTTTGTTTTTGAAAATATCGTCGCTAGTCACATCCTGCCAGCGAAACGGATTATCGCCGCCGATACTTTCATCGCGAACGCGGGTTTTGAATACAACATTGGGTACGGTGTTAGTCATGGTTATTCTCCGGTTATAAGTCAGTGTTGGACGGCTTGGCCGTCATACGTGAAACGGTTTTGATTCAGTACGGAGATAGTCTATCGATGATCGGTTTCAATGAAAAATCGATTGTTTTTATACTAACGATAGATAACGGCTATCTATTTTGTGGGGCTAAGGTCAAGTCAGCAAAATATGGTTCCAGGAAAATCGGAGACCTTCGTTTTCCTAAGCAGTAGCAATAGGGACGCCGTACCGAATAGTTCGGCCTTACTGGAAGAAGTGCCGCAGACACCAATGGGGAAACGGTAGCCGATGCCGGGTCGTCTCGAATCCTAGGAAAAACCGGTAGCTATGACAATCACGCCAGCTGCGAAATGAGCGGCGGCAATAGCTAACCGTCAGAAGTTGCACCTGTCGAGGACTGAAAATCTTCTTACCAATGCCCAAGATTTTCGGCGAATGCGCTTTGCCTCCGTAGCGGCTAATTGCTGGTAATTTGCCGATATCGAGGCAGCGATCAAATCGGAGTTTATTTTATCTGTTTGATTTAAAACAATTAATTGTTGGCACGGTTTTGGCTAAATTAAGAAAAAAGCAGTGATATCTACCCGCTATCCGCAAGGTCTGATGCATGCGCTAGAAGCTTTTTCTTAACGACTGTGAGTAACAACCTATGAAGCAACGTTTTAATTGTCAGCTTAAGCCTAGAACAGATTTAAAAGGATTTTATAAATTCGCAGTAACAGGATCGCTGATGGGTGTATCCAGTTGGGTGTGGGCGTTAAATGCCGGCACAGACCTCGATCTGAGCTTGAAGCCCATCGCCGGAGGCATGGCTGGCGCTGCTTTCGTCCGCCCTCAAGAAGTGTCGGCAGCGGTTTTTGGGAATCCGGCCACCTTATCCCAATTTAAAGGTTTTAACTTTGGCTTGGGGGCCGCCATTTTGGAACCAGAAGTCAATAGCCAACAAAGTAACGCCGGATTCAGCAATATCTCGCACAGCCAAGCGACAAACTACATTGCTCCAGATGTCGCTTTAAGTGGAGAAGTTGGACAAGGGTTCGTAATTGGCGCAGGGATAGGGGTGGATTCTGGTTTGGGAGCGGATTACAGAACACAACCTATTAACGCCGGCGCAGGTCTGGGTTTACAAGGTAACGGTGTCGCCGGCGCGGCAACTCTGCCGTTACAGGTTGAACTGCTATCCTTTAGCGCCAACTTGGCGGCGGCCTATGAAATCACCCCCAAGTTATCGGTGGGTGCCGCATTGACAGTAGGCTACGGCATCGGTCAGCTGGGTACGGGCGGTAACAGCAGCGGCTTACAAAGCTTGACGGGCAATTTCGGCGGCACCACCGCAAGTGCGCACAATATTTCAACTCGCGGCTCGTTAGGCGCGACCTACCAGTTATTACCCGAGCTTTCTATAGGCGTTTCAGTCAAGAGCCCACTGAAATACAGCTATCGCAACGTCTTATCCACTACTGTGGGAGGCAATGATCGATACCAGACTCTGCATGTCGAGCAACCCTTTGAAGTTACTTGGGGACTGGCTGGCAATCCGACTCGGAATTTGTTGCTTGAGGCCGATGTGCTTTGGAAACGTTGGTCCGAATCCTCACTGTATCAAGACATTTACCAAGACCAATTCCTTGCATTGCTTGGCGGACAGTGGAGTCAAGGTAATTGGCAATTTCGTGGTGGCTACAGCTATGCCAGCGATGTCTTGCGCGACAAGCCGAACGGCACGGTTTCCGGTGCTTCCGGCCTCGGCACACTGCCGCTCGACACCACAGTTCCCGGTGTCCTCAATCAAAACGACTTAATCAAAGTCGTGCAAACAACCCTAGGCCCCGTGGTCTGGCAACACACCGTAACCGCCGGTCTCGGCTATCAATTCAATCCAAAATTCCGCTTGGACGCATTTGGTGCGTATGCCTTTGAGGGTTCGGCGCATCGCGACACGCTGGCGCTGGGCAGCTACTCGGTAAATGGCAGTGAATGGTCGATAGGAGCCGGCGCTAATTTCCGATTCTGAGCGTTTAACGCATTGGTTAAAAAGACTTTTTCAACATCTACACAGGTTAAATTTATGAGTACATTAAACGTCGTGGTGGTATCCGGTAACCTGGGTTTTCCATCCAAAACCCTGACTTTAGCCGAACAGATTTTGGCTGAAATAAAGTTACTGACACCGCTTAATTCCACGGTTTATCAACTAGCCGACTGGGCAGCAATATTTGGTCCGGCTCGACACCCAGGAGAATTGAACGATGAAGCCCGCAAGGTATTGCAAACCATAGCCTCGGCCGATCTGCTGATTGCAGTTAGTCCGGTTTATAAAGGTTCCTATACCGGCGCTTTCAAGCATTTAATCGACTTTATCGATCCTAATGCTCTGGTCGGCGTGCCCGTGATTTTGGCCGCTACGGGTGGCGGCTACAAACATGCGTTGGTTATCGAGCATCAACTGCGCCCATTGTTTGCATTCTTTGGCGCTAATGCCTTGCCGGTTGGCATTTATGCGGCGGAGCAGGATTACGATGGCCAACGTTTTGCCGAACCAATCGTACTGGAACGCATCTCGGCGGCGGCACAACAGGCTGTTGATGCCGCTCAAACCCGCATTCACTCCCTTCAAACCACTCAGAAAACCGCATAAGGAAATACAACCATGGCTCAACATGATTACGAAAAAATTCGCACCGACATTCGCAAACTGGTCGATGAGGTAATACGATCCAACGCCGAAAAAACCGATGAAGGTATATTCCCACGGGAAAATCTGAATGCCTTGGCTAAGGAAGGTTGGAACGGTGTGCTAATTTCCAAGGAGTACGGTGGCTTAGGCTTGGACCATGTAGCCTTCTCGATTGTAGCCGAGGAAATCGGTCGTGCCTGTGCTTCCACCGGACTGGTATACGTGATGCACACTGGTGCTGCGCAAACCATCAATCTGTTCGGGAATCATGATCAAAAGGAACGTTGGCTGAAACCGGCGCGCGACGGTCTGGTCGGCACTTACTCAACCAGCGAAAAAGCTTCCGGCGGACACTGGTGGTTCAATTTCAGCGAAGCGGCTCGAGACGGGGACAACCACTACCTGTTAAATGCGGAAAAATCCTTCACCACCAGTGCCGGTCAGGCGGACTATTACATTTTTCAAACGCGTTCGCCGGGTGCCAAGGGACCAACCGATATCAGTTTTTTTATCGTCGATTCCAAGTTACCCGGGATTAGTCACGGCGTATGGGAAGCGTTAGGCGTCAGAGGAAATCACAGCGGACCTATAAGTTATAAGGATGTGCGAGTCGAAACGCGCAACCGCTTGGGTGAAGAAGGCCAAGGCAAGGATATCGTTTACCACGGCGTATCGCCGGTTTATCTAATTGGTTTAGGTTCGGTGTGGCACGGTGTAGCGCGTGCTGCCCTGGAAAGAGCATCGGAACATTTATCCGCCAACATACATCGCGACTTTAATCGCAAACTTTCGGACTACCAAGTACTGAGACAACAATTGGGCGAATCCAAAGTGTTGATCGAAAGCCTTGGTCCGTGGCAACGCGAACTGGCACGGAAACTGGACGACTTACAGGCTAATGGCGAACCACAAGGCCAAATCTTGATTCCACTGACCGAATTCAAAGTGCACGCCGCTGAAGTGGCTAATATCTCGGCGCGCAACGCACTGGATGTCAGTGGCGGTTACGGTTACAAAAAAGGTCCGATCGAACGCATTTTCCGCGATGCCCGCGCTGGTATCGGTATGGGGCCGTCCAACAATATAGCGCGCGAATGGATAGGCAAAGTTCTGGTTGGGTTACCGCTGGAATTGTTCGAGGCTGGCGGCGAATAACCGACTAACCATCCTATCTTGTCCGCCCGGATGCTGCCCATGCGCGGCATCCGGACTCTTTCTGCGCTTAAAAGGAGCCACTATTGTGAGTCTGCTATCTTCAAATCAACTCTCTCCGATTAAATTTGCCTACTGGGTACCTAATGTCAGTGGTGGATTAATTATCAGTAATATCGAACAGCGCACCAGTTGGGATATTGACTATAACCGCAAGCTGGCAAGGATTGCCGAAGCAGCCGGTTTTGAGTACGGGCTGACTCAAATTCGCTTTACAGCCGGTTACGGCGCCGAGAATCAGCACGAATCGGTCTCGTTCAGTCATGCGTTATTGGAGTCCACTTCAACGCTGAGAGTGATTGCTGCGGTGTTGCCCGGCCCTTGGCACCCGGCAGTGCTGGCCAAACAAATTGCCACCATTGATCATCTAAGCGGGGGGCGTATTGCCGTGAATATTGTCAGCGGCTGGTTTCGAGGCGAATTTACCGCTATCGGCGAACACTGGCTGGAACACGATGAGCGCTATCGTCGCTCGGAAGAATTTATCAGATCCATTAAAGGTATTTGGAGCGAGGATAACTTTAATTTCCAAGGCGACTTTTACCGCTTTCACGATTACTCGTTGAAGCCAAAACCGCTACAACAGCCGCATCCCGAGATTTTCCAGGGCGGCAGCTCGCGCGCGGCCCGGGATATGGCATCACGAGTATCGGATTGGTATTTCACTAACGGCAATACCGTGGAAGGCATCAAAGCCCAAGTGGACGATATTCGTGCCAAGGCGTCGGCAAACGGGCACTCGGTCAAAATTGGCGTCAACGCTTTTGTCATCGCTCGCGATACCGAAGCGGAAGCCAAGGCCGTGTTGAACGAAATTATCGACAAAGCCAATCCAGAGGCGGTGCAAGCATTCAGCCGTGAAGTGCAACAAGCCGGTAAAGCTTCTCCGGAGGGGGAAGGTAATTGGGCTAAATCCACTTTAGAAGACCTAGTGCAATACAACGACGGTTTTAAGACCAACTTGATCGGTACTCCGGAGCAAATTGCCGAACGTATTGTGGCATTGAAACATATCGGCGTTGATTTGGTGCTGACCGGCTTTCTGCACTTTCAAGAAGAAGTGGCCTATTTTGGCAAGCATGTACTGCCGCTGGTCAGGCAATTGGAAAGCGAACAATCGGTGGGTGCCTGATGGGCACTGTGGTGGCGAGCAGCCAAGTACAAGCCGTGTTCGAGCAGGCCGAGCGGCTCGCCGCCGATTTTGCCAAAACCGCGATTGAAAGAGATCGTTTAGGGGGTACGGCAAAGGAGGAGCGCGACCAATTGCGCGCTAGCGGGCTGCTGAAACTCATCATTCCCGGAGAATTGGGAGGCTTTGGTTTTAATTGGCATGACACCTTACGTGTCGTTCGGATTATTTCCCGTGCAGATAGTTCGCTAGGCCACTTGTTCGGCTTTCAGCATTTACTGCTGGCTACCGTGAGACTGTTCGGGGACCAATGGCCGCATTTTTACCGAGAAACGGCCGAACACAATTGGTTTTGGGGTAATACCTTAAATCCGTTGGACACCCGAGCGAAGTTGATTGCGGATGGCGCCGATTGGTTGATAGACGGCCATAAGAGCTTTTGCTCTGGCGCATTGGATGCCGATTATCTGATCGTTTCGGCATTACGCGAGCCCGACGGCAAGCTTTTTATAGCCGCGTTGCCGCCGGACCGCCCAGGCATTACCCGCTTTGCCGATTGGAACAACATGGGGCAGCGCCAGACTGACAGCGGCAGTGTCGCGTTCGACCATGTGCGTGTCTACGATCACGAAATCCTGCGTAACCCCGGACCGTTGGGAAGTGTCTTCGCGACGCTTAGGCCGTTGATCGCGCAGCTTGTCCTGACCAATATTTACCTAGGTATAGCCGAAGGTGCGTTGGCCGAGGCGAGGCAATATACCCGCTCGCAAAGTCGGGCATGGTTTCTATCCGGCGTGGAGAGTGCCACGCAAGACCCTTATACCCTAAAGAAATATGGTGAGTTTTGGGTGGATATCAATGCTGCGGCGTTGGCGACAGACTATGCCGCGCAAGCATTGGATCTGGCGTGGAGCAAAGAGGATTCCTTGACGGTGCAGGAGCGCGCTGATACCGCTATTGCCGCTGCCACCGCCAAAGTGTTGGCAACCCGCTCCGGATTGGATGTGACGCAACGCTTGTTCGAAGTGACAGGCGCCAGAGCAACCGCCGCTCAAGCCGGTTTCGATCGTTTCTGGCGTAATCTGCGTACCCATTCCCTGCATGATCCGGTTGACTACAAACTAGCTGATTTGGGTGCCTGGCTATTGAACGGCCAAGCACCTAACCCCAGCTTTTACTCATGAGATACGCTATGGACGATAACAACATCGAAAAGGCGCTTAACGCTATTCGTACTGGTCAGTTTGTCGTAGTGGTCGACGATTTGGATCGCGAGAATGAAGGCGATTTAATCATCTCCGCCGAATCAATGACGCCGGAAAAAATGGCGTTTATGGTCCGTCATACCAGCGGCATAGTCTGCGTAGCCTTATCCGAGGAACGCGCACAGTCATTGCAACTGCCGCCGATGGTGGCACGTAATAGTGATGCCCATCATACCGCGTTCACGGTCTCGGTCGATCTGAAACTCGGCACTACAACCGGTATTTCAGCCAATGACCGCAGTGCCACAGTTAAGGCGTTGGCCGACCCCGCGAGCAAGCCGGACGATTTTTCCAGGCCCGGCCATGTATTCCCGCTGATCGCCAAGCCGCAAGGCGTGTTGCAGCGACCGGGTCACACCGAAGCGGCTTGCGATTTGGCACGTTTGGCCGGTTTGCAACCGTCCGGGGTATTGTGTGAACTGGTGAACGATGACGGTAGCATGTTGCGAGGTGAGGCTTTAATTGAATTTGCCCGACATTACGATTTGCCGCTAATCTCGATAGCGGAACTCATAGCCTATCGGCGGCGTAGCGAAAAATTGATCGAATGGGTTGCCCAAGCCCGAATGCCCACAGAAGCCGGTATATTCGAAGTACATGTCTATCGATCGTTGTTAGACGGTTCCGAACACATAGCCCTGGTCAAAGGTGAGATTGCCGGCCGCGAAAACGTGCTGGTCCGGGTTCATTCCGAGTGTTTGACCGGCGATGTACTCGGGTCGTTGCGTTGCGATTGCGGCAACCAACTGAAAATGGCGTTAAGACAGATTGCCCGGGCGGGAGCCGGGATTCTAGTGTATTTGCGCGGTCACGAAGGTCGAGGTATCGGTTTGGCTCATAAAATCCAGGCGTACGGCCTGCAAGATTTGGGGCGCGACACCTTGCAGGCCAATTTGGATCTTGGCTTGCCAGCCGATGCCCGCCATTACGACATCGGCGCGCAAATCCTCACTCATCTCGGCGTCAACAGCTTACTACTGATGAGCAACAATCCAGCCAAATTTACTGGACTGACTGGTTATGCCCTGAAAATTACTGGTCGGGTGCCGCTGGAACCCAGACCGAATCCGGAAAACCTGCATTATCTGCGCACCAAGACTGAAAGGATGGGGCATTTAAGAGAGATCAGCAGCTTACTGGAGACAAGCGACTCATGAATATTTTCTGGTTTTTACCGACCAACGGCGATGGGCGCTATTTGAACTCCCAACATGGACTGAGAGCGGTCGATTACGGTTATTTGCAGCAAATTGCTCAGGCTGCCGATAGGCTTGATTACAGCGGCGTATTGATTCCTACCGGCGTAACCTGTGAAGACCCTTGGATAGTCGCGTCCTCGTTGATACCGGTGACTCGGCACCTGAAGTTTTTAGTGGCGGTGAGACCTGGGTTGACCTCGCCAACCGTGGCGGCAAGAATGACCTCCTCGTTGGACCGCCTATCCGGCGGACGGTTATTGGTCAACGTCGTGGCCGGCGGTGATCCGGTGGAATTGGCGGGCGATGGTCTGTTTCATGATCATGATAGCCGCTACGAACTGACTGAAGAGTTTCTGACAATCTGGAAACGCCTTATGCAAGGTGAAACGGTTAGTTATCAGGGCAAGCATCTTCGGGTCGAGCAGGCGAAACTGGCTTTCCCGCCGGTGCAAAAACCCTATCCACCGTTGTTTATCGGTGCCTCATCGCCAGCAGGTCATCGCTTGACTGCACAACACATCGATTACTACCTGAGTTGGGGAGAGCCTTTAGCTGCGGTCGCAGAAAAAATTCGTGACGTTCAAGCTCAGGCTGCGGAATGGGGCCGAACGGTCCATTTTGGGTTGCGTATTCACATTATCGTCAGGGAAACCAACGAAAAAGCTTGGTGTGCCGCGCATGAGTTGATTCGCGATGTAGACGACACGGCGATAGCCCAAGCACAAAAAGCCTATGCCCGCTCCGATTCGGAAGGACAACGGCGTATGTCCGAACTTCACGGCGGTTCGCGCGGCCATCTGGAAATCGCCCCCAATCTGTGGGCCGGTGTCGGGTTGGTGCGCGGTGGCGCTGGCACGGCTTTGGTCGGCGATCCCGAAACCGTTGCAATACGATTAAAAGAATATGCCGCGCTGGGGATAGATACTTTTGTGGTATCCGGTTATCCGCATCTGGAAGAGGCATATCGGGTGGCCGAGTTGCTGTTTCCGTTGCTACCCTTGGCGAAGCGTAGCGGTGAAGCCAAGGCGCAACCGGTGGTGCATTTGAGTCCGGTCGGCGATACCGGCCGGGTTGCCTTGGAAAAGGCGCAATAGCCGCACAGGCTAAATTTCTTATCTGAATAAAGCGAGGTCAATTTGTCTACCATCATCGACATGCGTAACCGCCCGGCATTTTTGCATGACTTTTTCGGCGCAAGTCCCGGAACCGCCAGCCATGACACCGCAGTATGGCTCAACCACCGAGTCGGCTCGCTGGAAGTCGGGCACTTGGAGCGCTCGTCAACCTTAAGCGGCTATTTAACCGAGCTGGAACAGGCGGACATCGATAAAGCGGTAGTGGTTGGTCGGGAGACCCCGGATCTAACGATCAATAACGATCAAATATCGGCCTTGGTTAGTCATAGCTCAGGTTTAATCGGTATCGGTTCGGTGGATGTCCAGACTCGCGGCGCCGATTCAACAATCAGCGAAATCAAGCGAGCCGTGCGCGAATTGGGTTTTAAGGCCATCAATATCGAGCCGGGGTTTGGCCGTCCGGCACATCATGCCGACGATCCGCTCTTGGAACCGGTGTATCAGACCTGTTTGGAGCTCGCCGTACCGGTCTGCCTAATGAGCGGACCAACCACGCCGGACTTCGATTACGCACATCCGAATGCAGTGGCGCGTTTGGCGCGGCGCTACCCGGATCTCAACATTATCTGCTTCCATGGTTATTATCCGTTTGTAAACGAAATCCTGGGCGCGGCATTTCGCTACAGCAATATTTATCTGGTGCCAGACATGTATATCTTTCAGCCTGGTGCGCATTTGTATGTCGAGGCGGCCAATGGCTTTTTGCAGGATCAGCTGTTATTCGGTTCGTCCTACCCTTTCCGGGCCTTACGTCAGACGATAGACGATTATGGGTCTTTGGGCTTCAAAGCGACTGTATTGGACAAGGTGTTTTACCAAAACGCCCAGCGAATACTCAAGCTCTAAAAGCCCCAAACCTCGGCACAAGCTTCAGCCGGAAGCGTATCAATACCGGTGAAATCAGTATTTTGCAGTTTTACTTTGAAAGGAAACAGCAACAATTTGTCTCCGGTGGGAGGTGGGGGCGTGGTCGTTGAAATACCGACCTGCGCCTTGCTGTTAGCGGGAATAATGTCGTGGGCAATTAATTTCGCTCTAACCACATGACGGCTTAGTCCCAACAAGCGGGCAGCGGCGAGCTGGTTGTAATTACAAGCTTCATAAGCTGCTTTGAGCAGCATCTTTTCAACCCTTAGCGCGAGTCTCTCCGGTTGCTGCTTGCACAACTCGGCGAATAATGGCTGCAAATCATCAAAACCGGTCTGCGGATTGTCACTTGCGGCGGGTCGCGTATTCAGCGTTGATAATTTAAAATCTTCGGCAGCGACTTCCTGCGTCGCAGACACCAAAACAGCATGATGAACCGCGTTTTCCAATTCCCTGATATTGCCCGGCCAATAGTGGCTGAACATAAGAGTCTCAGCTTCCGCCGAGAATGTTTTATCCGGACAGCCCAGGCGTCTGCCATAGGACGCCAAAAAATAACGGGCAAGCGGTAAAATATCGCCTGGCCTCAAACGTAATGGTGGCAAATTCAGCACCGCCACACTTAATCGATAATACAAATCTTCTCGGAAACGCCCGGCTAGAACCGCCTCTTCCAGATTGACATTCGTCGCCGCAATCAAGCGCACGTTAATGGGAATGGGAAGGCGCGAGCCGACGCGGACCACTTCGCGTTCCTGAAGAACCCGCAATAATTTCACTTGCATAGCCAGCGGCAAGTCGCCGATTTCGTCCAGAAATAAGGTACCGCCGGAAGCGGTCTCGAACCACCCTTGTTTTACCGCATGCGCTCCGGTAAATGCACCTTTTTCGTGGCCGAAAAGTTCGCTTTCTACCAGTGACTCCGATAACGAACCACAGTTAATGGCAACAAATTGTTCGTTTTTACGATCACTAATACTGTGAATATGGCGGGCGATTAATTCCTTACCCGTGCCGGTTTCGCCAATGATCAGAACATTCGCCTCGGATGGCGCTACTTGCTTAATACGTTTAAGCAGTTTCTCAGATTGCGGGTCTTCAAATACCAAG
Organism: uncultured Methylomonas sp.; assembly: GCA_964529085.1. Taxonomy (GTDB): domain Bacteria; phylum Pseudomonadota; class Gammaproteobacteria; order Methylococcales; family Methylomonadaceae; genus Methylomonas. Next base: position 30,809 of record CAZGUM010000013.1, read on the forward strand.
GCGGATGCTCTTATTGAAAGAGTCATTTCCTGAGGGTTGTTGAATGCAAGTAAAGTCATTGGTGTGTAAAAAATAAAATGGTTTGCAGTTAGGATAATTCATGCTGTGCAACTGGTAAATCGATTTAAATTGATTTGTTTATCTCAAACTTGAATAAGAGTATTTATGGCTTGTCACAAACCTGGATGCCCAAATCTGCTGAAAATCTTGAAGCGTAACGGTTGGCAGGGTATTGATATTTGCCCGAATTCCTTTGCTTCAAATCCATTTTCTGGGCATTAGGGGGGAAGTCTTCTCCGGTCCGGCGATTTCTCCGAGCGATTTGACCTCGCCCGACCCCAGCATGCCTAATCATTTGATGACTGCGGGCAAACACCAATCGCTGCGGAGTTGCTTTGGTATCCCAAGCTTTGGGTTTTACCGTTCGGCAAAAAGATATTCTTATAGTTTGATTTGGGTGGAGCCGGTTAGATTTGTATGCCGGCCGAAGGAAGTATTGCTCACATAGGCTACTGTCATATCCGAAAAACCGCAAAGGCTAGATCCCAGCCAATCAACATTTTCCCGCATAAACAAGCGTTTAACTATTCCTTAAATTTCGAGATTTCATTTCGCAATTATGAAATCGCACAGAACCGGCTCATTTGATTCTTTCCGGGTTTTTCAAGCATAACAGTTAACCGTTTTTTCCATAGACACAGTCTCGATTTAAGTCAATCTGTACTCGATTATTCATCTCTCACCTGCTTCTGTTTCGAAATCGGCGGCGTCCGTAAAGTATGTACCGTCAATCGCGTTAACGGATTGGCAATCATTGTTGACTTGCCCTGCATCGCTCTCCGATGTAGGGATTTTTTAATGACTATCAGGAGATTTTCATGCCGGCTGTTACTTTCCCAGCTCACCAGAAGGGCGATTATTTTGTCGATTTCGAAGAAAAAGTCTTCGAAGATGTTAAAGCGGAGCCAGGCCAGAAAGCGCTGGTTAAATTCCATACCGTCGCCTTCGAAGGCTCAATCGGCTTCGTCAATCTGCTGCAAGCCACCCGTTTGCAACGCAAAGGCTTTGAGACCTCCATCCTGCTTTACGGGCCGGGCGTGACGCTGGGTCTGCAACGCGGCTTTCCGCGTTTGGGAGACGAATCTTTTCCTGGCCATCAAAACTACGCCAACCAAATCGCCAAATTCATCGAAGAAGGCGGCAAGGTCTACGCCTGCCGCTTTGCCTTACAAGCCTTGTACGGCCATGGCGAACCGAGTTTGTTGCCGGGCATTCGGCCAATCAGCCCATTGGATGTGTTAGACATTGTTCTGATTCATCAACGTGACAACTCCTTTATTTTGGATACTTGGACGCTGTAAATCCTCTAGCCATCAGCACTCGCCCGAACCAGTGTTCGGGCTTTTTTTCACCCGCAGCAGGAGATCAAATTTTGACTACCCCCAATATCGTTAGAGCGGCGGCGGTACAGATTGCGCCGGTGTTCGATTCCGCCACCGCCACCGTTGACAAGGTTTGCCAGGCTATCAGCGACGCCGCCGCCAAGGGTGCGCAAATCGTCGTGTTCCCGGAAACCTTCGTGCCTTATTACCCGTATTTTTCCTTCGTGTTGCCGCCGGTCGCCCAGGGCCGCGAGCATCTGAAACTGTACGATTATGCGCCGACGGTGCCGGGACCGATTACCGATGCGGTCGCCGCGCAAGCCAAGGCTCACGGCGTCGTGGTGGTGTTGGGCGTCAACGAGCGCGACCACGGCAGTTTGTACAATACCCAGTTGATCTTCGACGAAACCGGCCGGCTGGCGCTGAAACGCCGCAAGATCACGCCGACCTATCACGAACGCATGGTTTGGGGGCAGGGCGATGCTGCCGGCTTGAAAGTCGTGGAAACCGGCATAGCCCGCATCGGTGCTTTGGCCTGCTGGGAACATTACAACCCGCTGGCTCGTTATTCACTGATGGCCCAGCACGAACAAATTCATTGCAGCCAGTTTCCGGGTTCCTTGGTCGGGCCGATCTTCGCCGACCAAATCGAGGTGACGATACGCCACCATGCCTTGGAATCAGGCTGCTTTGTGGTCAACGCCACCGGCTGGCTGAGCGACGAGCAAATCGATGCGGTCACTACCGATCCCGCATTGCAGAAAGCCCTGCGCGGCGGTTGCTGCACGGCCATCATCTCGCCGGAAGGCCAGCATGTGGTTGAACCCTTGCGCGAAGGCGAAGGCATCTTGATCGCCGACCTGGACATGAATTTGATCACCAAGCGTAAGCGTATGATGGATTCGGTCGGCCATTACGCCAGACCGGAATTGCTCAGTCTGCGCATAGACGACCGCCCCGCCGTGCCGATGTTCAGCGATTCGCCGAAGGTGCAAAACAGTGTTTCCCTCATCAACCAAGAAGGAGAATGCCATGAATCCATTAGCCTTGGCTGACGCCGGCACGGCGGCTTTGCTGCTGGATCTGCAATCCTTAGGTTTGCGCCTGGAAGACAGTGACGTAGGTGTCACTGGCCGGCGCGGCGGGGCCGGCCCTTCCGACCACAAGGCCGTCAATTTCGCTGGACGAACGGTGATGATCCCTATCGCCACCGCCTCGGCCTGCGAGTCGCCCTTCGTCGCCAGCCGCCCCGACCAACACGGCATCAGCGTAATCCGCAGCGACGGCATTGAGGTCAGCCGCATCGAGTTTCTGCGTCAGCCGCGCTTTTACCAGTTGCAGACCGCCGACGGCATACCGTATTCGCAGATCGCCACCTTGCATTCGTCGGACGTATTGGCCACCACGCTGCTGCAATCCTGCATCCGCTACGGCAACCGTAAGACCTCCTGCCAGTTCTGCGCCATCGGCCAGTCGCTGGCAGCCGGTAAAACCATATTGCGCAAGACACCGGAGCAACTGGCCGAAGTCGCCAAGGCCGCCGTGGAACTGGACGGTGCCAAGCACATGGTAATGACCACCGGTACGCCGAATCTGACCGACCGCGGCGCGGCGATACTCTGCGAAAGTGCCCACGCCGTCAAAGCGGTCGTCGATCTGCCCATTCAAGGTCAATGCGAACCGCCGGACGATGACGTCTGGTTCGAACGCATGAAAGCCAGCGGCATCGACAGCCTAGGTATGCATCTGGAAGCGGTGACACGGGAAGTGCGCGCCCGCATCATGCCCGGCAAGGCCGGCGTACCGCTGGAGCGCTATATGGATGCCTTCGAGGCGGCGGTGAAAGTGTTCGGCCGCGGCCAAGTCAGTACCTACATCCTGGCAGGCCTGGGGGATACGGCGGAAGCGATTTTGGCGATGTCCGAGCAGTTGATCGGCAAAGGCGTGTACCCCTTCGTCGTGCCCTTCGTTCCTATCACTGGCACGCCACTGGAGAAGTATCCCGCACCGGCTCCGGCCTTCATGGCGCAAATCCTGCCGCCACTCGGTGCGATGTTGAAACAAGCGAACCTGCTTTCCCAAGACATGAAAGCCGGCTGCGCTAAATGCGGCGCCTGTTCGGCACTGGCCAGTTACGAGGTGTGAGATGTGGACCGAAGACTTTAAACCCTATTTCGCCAACGAATATCTGATCAAGTTCGTCACCCAGGATTGGGAGCGCAAGCAAATGTTGGCGCTGCGCCAAGCGGTGTTCTGCGAAGAGCAGGGCATCTTCGCCGGTGACGACCTGGACGATATCGACAAAATCGCCACGCCCATTGTTGCGCTGGCCTGCGTGGCCGGACTGCCGGACCGGGTAGTCGGCACCGTGCGCATACACCAAGAAAAGCCCGGCGTCTGGTGGGGCTCGCGCTTGGCGGTCGATCAGGATTACCGCAAGCAAGGCAGTCTCGGCGCGGCATTAATCAAATTGGCGGTGACATCCGCCCATGCCCAGGGCTGCAATACCTTTTTGGCCCAGGTGCAGGCACGCAACCAACTGTTGTTCCGCCGCCTACACTGGCGCTCGCTGAAGGAAATCGAAGTCCACGGCCGCTTGCATTATCTGATGCAGGCCGACCTGGATAGCTATCCGCCCTATGCCGACGGCGCTATCGGTTTCGTCGCCACCTCCAGGATCGCGGCATGAGTTCATTGGCTGAATTGACGCAGAGCATCCGGCAAGGCTTGGGGCTGGCACATAAGCGCGACATTGCCGAGGTGATGAAATATTTGCCGAAAGGGTTTAACCAACCAGTATCAAAACTGCGCGCCAGCCACTTATCTCCCTCACCTGCTGGAGAGTGCCGGGGTGAGGAGACGTTAAATTGGCAAATACCTTATTTGGAATCTCTTCTCCCTTCCCTCTCCAGCAGGAGAGGGTTTGATAACTCCCACGCGGAGCGTGGGAACGATGTAGCGGTACCTGTCGGCGACGACTGCGCCGCCATTCCCGACGGCGACGGCTACCTGCTACTGGCGACCGAAGGCTATCTGAACGACTTCGTCGCCACCCAGCCCCGGTTCGCCGGTTATTGCGGGGTGATGGTCAACGTCAGCGACATTTATGCGATGGGCGGTCGGCCGATCGCGGTAGTCGATGCGATCTGGAGCAACGGCCATGCCCAAGCCGAACCCATCCTGGAAGGCATGGCGACCGCCTCGCAAGTTTACGGCGTGCCGGTGGTCGGCGGCCACAGCAATCTGCGCAACGACCGCCCGCAGCTGTCGGTGGCCATCCTCGGCCGCGCCCAAAAACTGCTCAGCAGTTTCGCCGCCAAACCGGGACAACAACTGCTGGCGGCCGTCGATTTGCGGGGCCATTTCCGCGAACCTTATTTATGGTGGGACGCCAGCACCGGCGCGCCACCCGAGCGTCTGCGCCAGGATTTGGAAGTCCTGCCGACGCTGGCCGAAACCGGTCTGTGCGCTTCCGCCAAGGACATTAGCAATGCCGGCGTGATCGGCACGCTGTTGATGCTGCTGGAATGCTCCGGCCTGGGCGGCGCGATAAACATCAATGCGATTCCGCGTCCCGAAAACATCGATCCGGAACGATGGTTGCGCTGCTTTCCCAGCTTCGGTTTCGTACTCAGCGTCGATACCGATGATTGCGACGCCGTCATTGATCTGTTTACGCAACGCGATATTGCCTGCGCGGTAATCGGCGGGACCGATGCCAGCCGCCAAGTGTATTTAGCCGATAGCGGCAACCGTCAATTACTCTGGGATTTCAACGCGGAAGCTTTGACCGGCTGCGGCCCAAGCCTAAAGGAGAACCGCCATGACTAAATTAAGGATTGCGATGCTGACCCACTCCGTCAATCCGCGCGGCGGCGTGGTGCACGCGCTGCAGTTGGCCGAAGCGTTGCAGGACTTGGGTCACGAGGTCACGTTGATTGCCGCCACCGAAGCCGGCAAAGATTTTTTCCGTGCTCCGCGTTGCCGGAAGCAGTTAATTCCGCTGCCGGCTTTATCCGAGGACTTGACCGCCAACGTCGGTCAGCGGATTCAGGCCTATATCGATTACTTCAGCCAGCCCGCCGTGGAAGCGTTCGACATCTACCATGCGCAGGATTCGATCAGCGGTTGCGCGATGGCGGAACTGACGGTGCGCGGCGAGATACCGGGGTTTGTACGGACCGTGCACCACCTGGACGATTTCGACAATCCGACATTCTCGGCCTGGCAAAAGCGAGCCTTCATCGAAGCGCAACAGGTGTTGTGTGTCAGCCGGGGTTGGCAGGAAACGCTTCGGTCCGAATACGGCATTACGGCCATCCGGGTCAATAACGGCGTGGATACCCGGCGTTATACGCCAATACCGCAAGCCGGCGACGAAGCGCTGCGGCAACTGTTGGGACTGCGTCGCGGCGGACCGCTGTTTTTAGCCGTCGGCGGCGTCGAAGCACGTAAAAATACCTTGCGCATCTTTACCGCCTTTCGCCAAATTTTGCCGCAGCTGCCCGACGCTCAATTACTGATCGTCGGCGGTGCTAGCCTGTTAGACCATGGCGCGTACCGGCAACAATTCGCTGCCGCCGTCGCCGAAAGCGGTATCGCCGACGGTCCTGGCCAAGCGCTGATCATGACCGGACCGCTACCCGACGCCGATATGCCGGCCGTATTTCGCTTGGCCGATGCCTTGGTGTTTCCGTCCTTAACCGAGGGCTTCGGTTTGGCGGTATTGGAAGCTATCGCTTCCGGTACGCCGGCCATCGTCTCGTTACGGCCGCCGTTTACCGAATATTTGAAATATCGGGACTGCGTCTGGACCGACCCGGAGGACAGCGCCGCGATAGCCGCCGCGATGCGGGCCGCCATATCCGACTTTCCAAGGGATAGCTTGCCCGCCATCGCCCAACGTTTGAGCGCCGAATTCTGTTGGCGGCAAGCGGCTAAAACCCATTCCGATATTTACCGTTCACTCATTCACACCAAAGGAACCCTATATGCCTGAAATGCGCTTCCGCGTCCGCTGGCCGGACCAGTCCGAGAGCCTGTGTTATTCGCCGTCGCTGGTGATCAAGGATTTTTTCGACGCCGGCCAAAGCTATCCGTTAAACGAATTTGTTAGCCGCAGCCGCGAGGCCTTAGGGATTGCTAGCGAGCGGGTCAGGCAAAAATACGGCTACACCTGTTCCAGCGCGATGAGCCAGCTGGCCGACATCGAAGCCGTCGCCACCCGGTTTTGGGACAGCGAAACCCCCAGTGTGACCGTGATCGAGTTCATCGAATAAGGCCGCTTTATTCCGGCCCACACACATTCCAAAACGCACTTAACACAATAAAAAGAGGAAGCCATGCAAGAAAAACGCGAAAACACCCGCCTGCATTACGAAGTGATTGTCGTCGGCGGCGGTCAAGCCGGTTTGTCGGTGAGTTATTACCTGCAAAAACACGGCATCAACCACATCATTTTCGAGAAAAACCGTATCGGCCATTCCTGGCGTAACGACCGCTGGGACAGCTTTTGTCTGGTAACGCCTAACTGGCAATGCCGTCTGCCGGATTTTCCGTATCCCGGCAACGATCCGCAAGGCTTCATGTTAAAGGACGAGATCGTCGAATATGTGGAAGCCTTCGCCGCAAAAATTCAACCGCCGATCATGGAAGGCGTGTCGGTTCTGCGCGTTTCCCGAGGCAAAAACGGCGTGCTGAATATCGTTACCAGTAGCGGCGAGTTTACGGCGGATCACTTGGTGGTCGCGACCGGCGGTTACGACATCCCCATCGTGCCCGATTACGCCCATAGTCTGCCCAAGCACATCACCCAGATTCACTCGGTGAATTACCGCAACCCGGATCAGTTGCCCGAGGGCGAAGTGCTGGTGGTCGGCACCGGCCAGTCCGGGGTGCAGCTGATGGAAGATTTGCATTTGGCCGGCCGAAAAGTGCATTTGGCGGTTGGCAGCGCGCCGCGTTCGCCGCGCATGTATCGCGGCCGCGAGACCACCGAATGGTTGTACGACCTGGGTTTCTACCAATTGACCATAGACCGCCATCCCTTGGGTGACGAGGCCAAGCATAAGACCAACCATTATCTGACCGGACGTAGCGGCGGCCACGAGATCGATCTGCGCAAATTCGCGCTGGAAGGCGTCAAACTTTACGGCAGCATGGCCAATATCAGCGGCAGCAAACTGGAGTTTTTGCCGGATCTGACCAAAAATCTGGACGATGCCGACGAAGTCTACGTCAGCATCCGCAACGACATCGACCGCTATATTGCCGCCAATAATATCGACGCCCCGGTCGAGCCGCCGTTCCGTAAAGTCTGGGAACCGGAGTTCGATCCGACCGCCATCGACGCCAACCAAGCAAACATCACCAGCATTATCTGGGCGATTGGTTTTAGGCCGAACTATCGCTGGATAGAACTGCCGGTGTTCGACGGCCGCGGCTTCCCGCAATTCGATCGAGGGATCACTAATGTTGATGGCCTGTATTTCATCGGCTTACCCTGGTTGCATACTTGGGGGTCCGGACGGTTTTTGGGCATCGCCGACGACGCGCAGTATTTGGCGGGGATTATTGAAGGAAAGCTGGCGATTAAGGATATGGCTTATGGGGCTTAACGGCCTAAATCTATTCAGTTAGATTTTTGTCGCAAATTCGTCCGTCTGTCGGTTTTATTGTTATTAAAATCACCAAGCGCGCATCCGGCGTTCTCTCCGGCGCCGGCTTAAGCTAACCGCCAGTAATGCCTTCTGTCTTGGGGAGATGGTTGGTGGTATGATATAAGTTGCTGATTTAATTTATTTATTCCGGCATGTTCTAGGCGGAAGCAGAAGGTGTCTTTGATTTTTATAGGTCCCATTAAGGCCCAGGTTAATCGCTTGTACCAAGCGCGGCTCGATGCTGGTTTAAATTTTGCTTCGGTGACTGTAGACAGTTAACTGAGATTTGGCGATGAACAAGATAGGCATTTTTTACGGTACCGAGAAAGGCATGACGGAGATGATGGCTCAGGTCATGTATCGGGTGTTAGGCGACGAGATTGCCAGTGAACCGGTGAACGTCAATCGGGCATCGGTCGCGGAAATGCTGGGCTATAAGGCCTTGATTTTGGGCATGCCCAGTTACGGCGTCGGTGAAATTCCCGGCAGAACCACCGGCAGCGAGGAAGGCAACTGGGAAGAGTTTTTGTTCCGGCTGGACCAGGCCGATTTGTCCGGCAAGCGCGTCGCTTTGTTCGGTTTGGGCAATCAGCAGAAATACTATGCGCGCTTTGCCAGTTCCTTGATTCATTTGTATCACCATGTCGCCGGTTACGGCGCCGAAGTCGTCGGGGCCTGGAGCACGGAGGGTTATCACTTTACCCATTCCAGTTCCGTGGTCGATGGTAAATTTGTCGGCTTGGTGTTGGATCATCACAACCAGCCAGAAATGACCAAAACCCGGATTCTGGATTGGCTCGAGCAAGTGAAGCCGGCGTTGGTGGAGAAGCTGAATTGATTGCTGCCGGTAATTTAGCCTCTTCCCTAGTGGCTCGTGGGATTGAAGATTCCGCATGATGTAAAAGACCGGCCGGGAGCCGATTGTGGGCGGTGGGCTGCGATTCGCAATTGATTGAAACTACCTAAGTAGCAAATCCCATATGAAAGTTGTGGTTCTAGTTTGTAGAATGTGCGTCTCGTTAGGAGACGCATCCGTCGCGAACGGTGCGCTTCACGCTTTTCAGCACAACGGCCCTAAAATTAATTTTAGGTAGAACCAATAGACTATCATTGGTCAATTTGAGAATATATCTGGTCTATGTAGACGCGCCCTAAAGAGTTTCGGAAACTTTGCCGCAGAAAACTTATTTGATATTTCACTAAGCTAAATAAGTTAGGTTAAATAAGTATTGCAATGACCGGTAATTGCAATTAAACACTACAATAAATAAGATGTCTGAATCACAAAAAGAGTCCACAAAGAGTCGCATCCTCCCCAGCAACCCACTCGGGATGATTGCCACATTCGTATTCCTCATTGAAACAGTAGCGACCGTTTCACTTCATGCTGTTTCCGATAAGCCATACGCAGTATTACTTGTTTGGTTTATTATTCTGTATCCAACTGCAATTGCATTTTCCTTCTTTATATTGCTCTGGTTCAAAAGAGAGGCTCTATATGCACCAATGGACTTTGGGGACTCTGACACTTTTAAAGACTTAATACTTAAGAAGGTTGAAAGGATAGAAGCTAAACAAGATTTGTCTTCTATTAACAGGGATACTGACCTAAATGATATTTTTAAAACAATAGATCGTCTGCTTTCTCTTGATGATGCATGGTCGGCTATTGGTGTTGGTCGGGCATTTCTGCGACAAAAAGACTTTGCAAAAGCTTCTAAGGTTTTTGATTACGTAAAGTCAAACCTACCAAAGAGTAGTGGAATTTATTACAAGCCCATCGCTAACCTTGCTTATGCAAAAATTGGAATGGACTTATACGATGAAGCCATATCTATGCTAGAAGAAGTTAAAAAACTGAATAAAGGTAAGAACTTTCAGCCGTGGCATTCTATAGCACTTGCATATTGCTATAAAAAATCGGGGCGCGAGCAAGAATATGAGGCCCAAATTTCTTCAACTAAGGAAATGGACACCAAAAATATAGACAAAAATTACTTTGCAGATCTTTATCCTGAGATTGCAAACGACATTCTCAAGCTCTAACTCCAGCAAGGAGGAGTCTGATAGCCGTCAAATTCAACAGCCAAATAAACTGCGCAAATATTAAAAGGTTTCGATTACCGCAATGGAGCTCCCGTTCAAAGCCTTCGTAGCGCAGGATCAAAGCGGCATCCGGCATTCAATCAGCTGTCTCGCCAGTGACACCAAACTAATCAAGTCCCATAGGAAGCGACAAACAACGTTCGCGATCGATGCGCCTCGCTACCGCTCAGCACGTCCTATACACCTCCGCCCTTGGCTCTCAACGTTTCTCCACCATCAAATCCCTCGCCATATCCCCAAGCTTCTTCAAAGCTTTTTCCACTCGGTCGTTCCAAGGCACCGCGCAACTCAAGCGGATGTAATTGCCGTATTTCTTTTGGGTGGCCGAGAATAACGGGCCGGGGGCGACGATGATGTTTTCCCGGCTGGCGCGGCGGTGCAGTTCCATCGCGTCGACGCCGGCC
>CAZGUM010000014.1:0-29450 GCA_964529085.1 uncultured Methylomonas sp.
CGGACTCGACGGTTTGTCGGCCATCGTGCAACTGGCTATAAAATAAGGGTTCTGTTATTAAGCTACACTAAGCGACTAAGTATAAAATATGGTAAAAAACTCAAGGCGATGTATTTTAAATCTTTAAAACGCCAAATGCCAGATTGAAAAATTTTTCGGAATAAATGCTGAGCGGAAACTAAATCTCTTTTCCAAAATGCTGAATAAGCCTGGGTAAAAACATAACCATCTACTAATTCAGTTATTTTTTCCTTGGAAAGGTGTGAAATTAGTTTTGGGTTTTGCAATACGAAGTCTTTTCTAACTTGCCAAGCATCCAAAACTTGTCGCCATTTTATGGAGGATATTTGTCCGTGATTATGCCATCGATAAAATGCCAAAACCTCAGGTACGATGGCAATATTCTGTGTGATGGCGGAAATGCGAATCCAGAAGTCGTAGTCCATGGCGCTAAAACAGCGCAATGAAAATCCTTCGGCTTTGTCGATAATTGAACGGCGAACAAGCGCCGCATGTATGGGCCATGGGCAGCTTGAAAGAAATGATTGAAAAATATCGCCTTTTTCGTAAGCTGGTGGAACATAAGCTGGACCATTCTCACCACCCTCCACAATATTTTGCCATCCGCAATAAGTGAGGTCCGCATTTTTTTCTAATAAGTTTTTTAGAAGCTTCTCGAGGAATTCCGGAGCCCAATAGTCGTCGGCGTCCAAAAAAGCGATAAATTCTCCTTTAGAATTTGCCAAGCCTAGGTTACGAGCAGGAAATGGCCCGAGATTTTCTTGCTTAAAAACAACTAGTTTCGGGTGCTTTTCTTGGCAGCTAGTTAAAATATGAAAGCTTTGGTCATTCGAGCCATCATCGACGACAATCAACTCGACATTTGGATAACTTTGTTCAAAAACACTTTCAATTGCTTTTTCGAGGTAAGCTTGAGCATTGTAACAAGGCATAATTATCGAGATGAGCGGTTCGTCCATTCCGAACTCCTTATTATTTTAAATATTTAGATATTTGTGGGCATTGTTCTAGAATGCAATAAGCCCACCGCTTATTTGGAATAATATTTGCATGTCTTAAGTAGCCGTTTTTTTTCCAGGCAGAAAAATTATTTGAGTTATTTAGCCAGCGCCAAATAGGAATAGTGAAACCGGTTTTGGGGCGTTTTATAATATTTTCATCGAGTTTTGTCGATAATGAGCTGGGTAATATTTCTTTTTTGTAGCCAATTTTTCGGTTTGCTGCTAAGCCGACCAGTGAATTCAGTAAAACATGATCGACCAAGGGGACGCGTATTTCCAAAGAATGTGCCATGCCTATCCAGTCAGTATCGCGCAACAATTGATTCCGCATGTATTTCTTGGATTCGAGCGCAACAATTTTCCCAAAGTCCGAATCAATGTTACTAACAGATTCGAATTCAGCTAATTTTGACAATCTATTAATACCTTCCAGCATTATATCGTAATCAATAAGATGCTTAAGCTCCCAGGGCATGAATAGACCTTTTTTAAGTTGATAAGCCGATGTTATATTCCTGGACATATTCAAAATATCGGAATTATTCGGATTTAAATGGCTAAAATTAGTGGCAAAAAAATAATGTATATTAAAAAATAAATAATTTAGGAGTGAATTTGAGTTATATCGGGCTGAATGATTGACAATGTCCGGAATTGTCTCGAAGGTGTCATAACCGCCAAGCATTTCGTCACCGCCCAAGCCGGATAAAACAACTTTTAAACCTGCGTTTTTGGCGGCTTTGCTGACAAACCAAGTGTTGATACCATCAATACTTGGTTGATCCATAGTATTTAAAAAAGTAGACAATTCATTTTCGACCTCGTCCATGCGCGCTGTGACGATGTTATGTCGGACTCCCAGAATACGTGCTATTTCCGTTGCCACAGGAACTTCGTCGAGTGAACGTCCAATAAATTCTTCAAAAGCCAGGGTTATAGCTGTAACGGGTTCACTAACAAGTTCTTGCGCTAGGCCTGTGATGGTTGCGGAATCCAGTCCGGCGGAAAGGAATGTACCAATTGGTACATCGGCTACCATATGGGCTTTGACGGAGTCTCGAATGCTATTTATGCCGGCGGAAAAACTTTCTTCGGGTGATGCGTTCAGTGAGTTTTCAATCGCAGTATTGACAATTGTGTTTATATTCCAGTATTGACGAATAGTTTGCTTACCTGATTCGTCGATTTCCAGAATATGGCCTGCATTTAATAAGCGGATATTTTCATAAATGCTAAACGGTTCGGAGATACTACCCCATAGTAGAAAGCTTACTAATCCAGCTGGGTTTATTGTTGAATCGATGGCATTGCTGGCAATTAAGGATTTTGTTTGAGATGCGAAGCGAAATATTCCGTTGTGATGAGTGTAATAAATAGGTTTGATGCCATAAGGGTCACGAGCTATAACCAACTTTCTGTTTTGATTATCCCAAATTGCAAACGCAAACATGCCGCGCAAATGGTTAACCATTTCGGTGCCGTGGTAACGATATAGTTGTAATAGTACTTCAGTATCGCTATGACTTTTAAAAGTAGCTCCTTTGGATTCTAAAGTTTTTCTTAACTCTTGATGGTTGTATATCTCGCCATTGAAGGTAATCGTTAATTGACCATCTGTTGTTTGCATCGGTTGAGCACCTAACTCTGTCAATTCGATAATTGCCAAGCGTCGGTGTCCGAAACCGATTCGTTTGTCGGCGGAAATCCAGGTGCCGAATCCATCTGGCCCTCGAGCAAACATGAAATCTCGGGTTCTTTCCAGCTCTATTTGGTCGACAGGCGGCGCTTGGTTTCCGTAGGCGTATATGCCGTTAATTCCGCACATGTTTAGATACCCTTGCCGGCAGAAAATTCTGAGAGCTCATCGCGAATAGCTTCAAGATAACCATGACCATGCTTTTGATCGGGTTCTAAATAATTGCCTTCCGCCCATTCGTTCCAAGCTTTTACGAAAACGATACGTTTTTCCGGGTCCTGATTTTCAATTAAAGATAATGCCCGGTGGAATAACTGGCGAAATAGTTCAGGCGTGGAGTTGTGGAATACTAGGCCGCGCTCACCTGCTCGTGGAGTGTTGTCCCAATTGGGTAATACGGTTGGGAAATCAGGGAATTCTGGCGCGGTTTTGCGGATTAATTTATCGAGTATGTCTTCGTAATCATGAACCGTTAGCAGAGATTTTTTTCCGGATAAAAACTGTTTGATTTTCGCGGAAAAATATCGGTTTGGCATATGTCCGTCTTTAGGTGGCAATGGTTGCAAAGTAGATGCATCCAAGCCCACACTAAGCGGATTCCAATCAGGTCGTAGCTTATAGTTGACTCCCACTAGATACAGTCCTTTAAGTCCCGCCTCGGCTGCTAGTTTACGCCAGTATGCTATTACGTCGGCAAGATTGGGAATATCGGTAGGACTATAAATCAAGAATAGAGGCTTACCCTCCACAGTTATGTAACGCCGATCAGTAAAGGCTTTGAGTAACCACTCAAAATGCTCTCGATGGTCGTCCATGCCAGGATAGGTTTGTTCGACTAGGGTGCGGTCTGCAACGCCTTGCCAGATATTATTCCAACTATGATTAGCCCAACACAGGCAAAAAGGAAAATCCGGTTCTCTACTGGCGAGAATCTCATTAACAGGGCGTTCCAGCATCCTTCGCCCATCACCAAACCAGTAATGATAGTAACAAAAACCTTCGATACCGTACTCTTTAGCTAGCTCCGCTTGAGCATGGCGCGATTCCGGCAAGCGTAAGTCGTAAAAGCCTAGGTCAGCTGGAATATGCGGTTGATAGTGACCAGGATACAACTGTTTTGCTTTTGCAACGTTTGTCCATTCCGTAAACCCCTTGCCCCACCATTCGTCGTTTTCGGGGGTGGGGTGAAATTGGGGGAGATGGAAGGCAATAATTCGCGCGTTATTAGTCATATAGAGAAACAGGAGTTGAATTTTTCAAGTATTGAGCGCCAAGCCGCAAGGATCTCTTGTTCTTCAAGTTCTGGAGAATAGGTATCATGGATATAGCTTGCGGCCCTTCGACCTTTTTCAAGAATAGGCTCTGGGTTTTGGTTGTATGAGTGGATGATTTCTTCTACGGTTTTAGCGAAGCTCAGTATATCGCCTTGTTCAATAGGGTAAGAAAACTCGGGGTTAAAAAACTCCTTGCCGCCACCACCATGAAAACCGATCACTACGCAACCTGAAGCCATAGCTTCTGCTGCTGGCAGACCAAAGCCCTCCGGATACCCGAAACTAAGAAATAGCAAAGAGTCTTGATAAATTTGTGCAACTTCCGATTGCGGTAAATTGATGAATGGGACAATATCAAAGTCCTGAAGTGCGCCGCGAAACTTGAGAATATTTATCACCTGCATCGCATCGGCTTGGTTTTTTATCCGTGAGAAACACAATTGCTTTTTTTTCGTAGCTTGAAATTTAAATCGCTTTGGGTCAATGGACAGTCGGAATCGATATAAGGGAAGATTTGGAAAGGTATGTTTGAGATACAGCGCGCCGTCCTCAGAGTTAACCAAAGTAGCCAATGCGTCTTTATGATGATAAGGACTTATTAATCGATCCTTATTAAAGGAGTAACCATTAAATGTTAGGTAGCAGTTTTGATTCAGAATCACTTTTTTGATGCCACGCCCATAAGCGGCAGCTAAATCAGGGCCATACATTTCCGGGATAACCAAAATATCAGAAGCACTAATAATTGAGCGTTGCCCACCTTTAATCGGTAATTCCACAACTCTATTTGGGGCGCTACGCCGCTTGTATTTAGCAATCAATCGATCCAGAAACGTATCGCGCCAGTAGACTATCGGTGTCTGGTTTTCAAACCAATTCACTCTAAAGCCTTTAGTTTTGTGTACAACATAAGCGGGTATACCATTGCGATTTAAAACATCTACGTGTTGGTAGATAACGCGCACGCCGCCAACCGGGGTGGAGTGTTCTGGGCAAAGGTAATAAATAGTCATTTATTATTCTCGATATTCAAATCGTATTGATATTGCCGTGTAACGGCAGTGTTTAGGGCTTGGTTGAGTTTATTGTTACTAGTAAAAGGGTTTAAAAATTAGATGCTCTCTAAATAAAAAAAACCGTTTTTAAATAGTATGCTTATATTATGTTTAGTGTTTTTTAAATCGCCATAGCAGATGCTTATTCAATAAATCTTGTATCCGCTTTTTTAAGCCTTTCCACCCGAAATAGTTAAAATCCTGTTGAGCTTTTCGCAATGCCAATAAATTTGTAGTTTTATTCTGATTGCGGCGTTGTAAAAGTCTTTTTTCATCTAAAATGGCCTTGAGTTCATCCATAAAATCGAGTCGCTCAGCAGTTGCATGATATGCCTGGGCATCCCGCATGGCTTGTAATCCAATCCGTTCTCTAAGAGCGGGATCGCTGGCGAGTGCTTTCATCCAGTCGGCTGCCTCATCTAGGTGGGGGGCTGCCCAAACTGCTCGTTTGCCCAATTGATCTGGCCCATTGGCTGCCATGCCTGTGTAAGGGACTAAATCATATCCCGCCAAGCACGAATTCGTATGTTTCATAAACGACATAACGCCAGACCAAGCGGTGGCAATGACTGGTTTTCCTATCGCCATGCATTCCAGCGACCCTAAGCCCAGGCCTTCCGCACGATGCATCGATACAAAAACGTCGCAACTAGCGTACAGACTTAAAACTTCCCGATACGATAGAGATTTGGCAAGAAAGTGAACACGAGGATTACCCGCACATCGTTGTTTCAATTGTTCGATAAGCGCCATGGGATCAACATCCTTGCTTTTGATTTCCGCATTGTTCAATTTAACAACCAGGTGAGGTAAGTCATCAGCAGAATGTTCCGGAAAGGCTTTTAGAAAAGCGTCAACCGCCCCGAATGGGTTTTTTCTGGCCACATCATGATGCGGATCGAAGCTGGAAACGAATAACAAACGGTTTTCGGGCAAACCGAAATATACGCGGTTTGCCTCGATACCCGCAGGCAGGAATAATGGATGTACGCAATCCAAAGTTAATACGTCAGAGAGATTGGTATCGAAAACTTGTTTGACAAAATGAGAACCAGCCAATACTACATCAAACAAACGTAAGGCCTCGCAATAGCGTTTCGGAAGAATAGTTTCTTCGCACCAGATCAACCCAGCATTCAATCGTTCAGTCGAAAAAATGCCGGGTGGAGGATTTAAGAACAGATTCGGTAATTGTCCCATCGATAAAAAAAATAAATTGATTGAATAGGGTAGCTCAGCCGCAGTTTTTACACTGAGAGACTCGTATTCGTATACGCGGGCATCCGGTGATCGCTTGTAATCGATATCATAGATTGCAACTGGTATTTCTTTGTTGAGAAACAGTTTTATGAAATGACGGGCGGTAATGCCGAGGCTGACATTACTACTGACATAGCCGATTACATTGATGCCGAAGGGAGAGGACATTTGAATAAAGTGGTCAAAATTGGTTTATTAGGTGCGAAAACGCCAAAGTAAATGTAGTTCTGCTTGTTGTCGTAGAAAGCTTTTTAAGCGTCTCCAAAGCAAAGTCAGCCACGGTCTGGGCGCTGCTTCCAACGCAATAAACTGTTCGATGATTCTATTTTTAACCACTGCTTCGGAAAAATTACTTTCCAAAAACTGACGACCTGTTAGGCTAATTTTTGAGTGCAGTACCGGGTCTCGAAGTAAATTGATGATGTGATTGGCTAGGTCTTGAGGTGTATCGCCAACCAGCACGTCTTTGCCAGGGGTCAAACCGAAACCTTCTAGACCAATCGAAGTAGTCACCACAGGTAGCCCATAGGATAACGCCTCACCAATTTTTCCTTTGACACCGCTACCATAGCGTAATGGCGCGACTGAAATATACGCATTCAGTAAATAGGGTTGCATCTCCGGAACGCGCCCTAAAATTTCAACTGCACCACCGTTTAGATTGATAACTTCTTCAGGGTAGTCTCCGCCGACCACTTTCAAACACGCTTGAGGAATTTCTTTTAAAACTAAAGGCAAAACTTCTTTGGTAAAGTAAAGCACAGCATCAACGTTGGGGCCGTAAGCGCCCCAGCCCACAAACAATAACGACTTTCCGTCCCTGGCGTATGTTGGGGTAAATTCTCCCATGGGGTGAATATTTGGAATTATGCCAATTCGCTTTTGGGGTAATTCGGGAAGCAATAATTGTCGTTCGGGTTCCGAAACCACAATAATGAAATCCGCCTCTCGATACGCAGCGAGTTCTTCTAGTTTAACTTGCTCCGCATGATCAAGATCCCGTTTGTCTTGAGTTAGTCTAGCTTTGGACTGATAACGACCGAATTGTACGTCCACCGAATCGATCACCAGGCGAGCTTTGGGTGCCCAGTAATGCACAGCAGCTATATTTTTTGGTGTAGCCGTAACGAATAGAATGAATATTACTGTATCGAAACTATCTGATTTTAGTGCGGAAACTAGCCCAGAATCTGCAACCTTGACTTCTTGGTCGATCAAGGCTTGCCTATAAAAATTGACCGCTGCCTCCCCTAGTTCTTGCCTCATATAAGGAACGTCCAATGGGCACAATGTAACTTGATGCGTTTGCGCCAGAATTTGCACGAACCTAGAGAATCGCAGCTCGTAAGAGGATCGATCAAAGGCGGGATAGGAGTCTGATACGATGAGTATATTCATTCAATGTGTTTGTTTGGTGGTCTGATATTAATGCTAGAAAGGGAGGGAAATAGTTTTAGCGAATGGGCGCTGCTATTTAAAAATCTCATTGATACAAACGTTAAACAGGAAGGTCAGATTTCTTAGTTCGGAAACGCCAGAGTATTCGCCGATTAATTTCGTGTTGGAGGGTCAATAAAAATCGCTTAAATCGGCTAATTTTTCGTAGATATTGTGTGTACTCAAAACGTCCCTTACTTTCATAAGCGTTTCTAATAAGAATCTCTTTATTCCTTTTCGGTAAAAAATTTTGGCTTTCCCAAATGGCTTTTAAGTCTTCGACGAAAAACGCTTTGTTAGCTGACTCATTGTATTTATTTGAATCTAAAGACGCTTTTGAACCAATTTTCACTCTAAAGTCAATGTCCTCGGCTAATTTTCGTAGCCAAGCTGCCGCTTGGGTAATATTGGGTTCAGCCCATTCACATTGAATACCAAGAAAATCTGATCCGAATGTTTGTGAGTTCGGGTTTACCGGTACAAAGCTAACTTCAACTAAACATGCATTAGTGTAGTTCATGTAACTCATGTTTCCCGACCACGCGGTGGCCACTACCGGCTTTCCAAGGCGCATAGCTTCTAAGGGTACCAATCCCAAACCTTCCGAGCGGTGCAGGCTTATAAAAGCGTCGCAACTTGAGTAAAGGCACAGCAAATCGCAATAACTGAGAGCATCCTGTATTAAAATAATTCTAGCGTCTGTTCTTACGTAAGCATGCAATCGTTTTAAGTAGCCTTCAACTTTTTCAGTATTGTTGTCAGAGCAATTAGCCTTAACGACCAAATACCGGTCAGCTTGATCAGGAAAAGCCAATTTGAAAGCTTCTATAGCGGCGTAGGGGTTTTTTCTATCAATATTGCCGTATGGGTCAAACCCCATATATACAATAAAACCATTATCAGGTAAGTTGAAACGTTTTCGATCTGGATATATTTGATCTGGAAGTGAAATTGGATGGGCGGCTTTGAGGATGGGGATTCCTGTCACGTTATTGGAATATACTGAATACAAAAAATCAGAGCCGGCAAGGAATACATCAAAGACCTTGGCCGCTTCGATAATATATTCTGGAATTCCAGTTAACTCCCACCAAGCAAAAGCAACATTCAAGCGATTTTCGGTAATTAGTCCATCGGGTGGAGAGAATACAAAAAAGGGTAGGTCGGGTAGGCCTATTATAAAGATATTGACCGCGTAAGGTAAATCTGCGGCAGATGAAACAGTCCATTTTTCTAAACTTGTATCAAATCCGCTGCGATTATACCCAGGTTCTAAATCTAAAACGCTGATATTCTCGCCTCGGGCCAGAAGACATTTAACGAAATGTCTAACTGTATTACCCAAACCAAGATTTGCACTGGCATAACCAATGATGTTGAAGCCGAATGACGGTTGTTTTAGCTGCATATTGAAGGGCTAATAAATGAGTCAATTACGTTTTACGAAAACGCCATAGCAAATGGCGTTCTAATTCATCTATGGTTTTAACTTTTAGCCTATCAATGACGTCCAAGCTTCTCAAATATTGTTGGCGTTCAAAAAACTTTTTGGACTGTATGGCTTTTTTTGTAAGGATACTCTTATCTTTTTTAGGCAGAAACTCTTGGCTCAGATAAATTGATTTTAGCTCTTCAACAAAGTCAACTGTGCATGCGCGTTCGTGATAGTTTTTAGCATCAACTGCGGCGATTGCGCCAATATTTGAGCGGAATGTAGTGTCATCAGACAATTTTTGTAGCCATGCGGCAGCTTGTGTAACATTAGGTTCCGCCCATTCACATTTAATGCCCAGGTCATTTGAACCATAAGTTTGCACGTCTGCTTCAATTGCTACTAACTCGAAATCTACCAAACAGGAATTTCTGTAATTCATAAAACTCATGTTGCCGGACCAAGCCGTCGCGACCACAGGCTTGCCAAGACGCATGGCTTCCAAGGGAACCAAACCTAATCCTTCGGAGCGGTGTAGGCTTATAAATGCATCGCAACTCGCATAGAGGCAAAGGAGATCATAATAGGATAGGCTTTCTTGTATAAGATGTATACGCGGGTCAAGTTCGGTATAATTTTGTAACCGTTGCAAATTTTCTTCTATGTTTTTACCTCCGCCGCCAGAATAATTAACTTTAATTGCCAAGTGACAGTTGTAATTATAAGGAAAAGCAAGTTTAAATGCCTCTATTGCAGCGAACGGATTTTTTCTATCTATACCGCTATAGGGGTCAAATCCCATAAAAACAATAAAATCATCTTTTGGTAGTCCAAATTTATTGCGGTCAGATTGAATATTATTAGGTATCGATAAAGGGTGTGACGCTTGGACTACAGGAACTCCAGTTATATTATTGTTTAGCGTAGCATGTAAAAATTCTGATCCGGCAATGAATGCATCGTAAAATTGTAAGCCATCGATCAAGTGTTGAGGAAGATTGGCTAATTCCCACCAAACAAAGCCAACATTCATTCTGTTAGTGGTTATTAACCCTTGAGGAGGGGTAAATGATAGTTTCACTAGATCAACTACGCCAAATATTAATAAGTTAATGGCGTAAGGCAGTTCGTTTGCAGATGATACAAAGAGGTGTTCCTGTCTTTTGTCGAGATCACTATTGCCATTTCCAGTATTGATATCGAGGATACATACTTTTTCACCACTGGCGATAAGATTGTCTACGAATTGGCGAAGTGTATTTCCTAATCCACAGTTGGCGCTTGCATATCCAATAATGTTGAAACCAAAGGGAGGAGACTTTTCAAGCATGGAAATCTAATGTTAAACAAATAAGTATATTGCAGCTAAGTGTTTGGTGAGAATACGCGTATATCATTGATATTTTAAGTCATTTTTCTGAATAAATGATTAATTAGATAGGTGTGGATGCCGAGAAAATATGATATCCATGTCTTTTGTCTGCATTGGTGTATCTATTTTAGTGTTGTCATCTATCATGTTTTTCATTTCCTCAATTATTTTGTTGACGGGTATAAGACATGGAGAAAAGTTTGTTGAATCTTGATTTCGTTCATAAATTGCGCCATAGGGAAACTGCTGAACAACTTTAATAAGTTCATCAGGACAACAACCAAGCTGAAGAAGTCCATACGGCCAGAATTCAAGGATCAAGTAGTCGACCTTCTTAAGAAAGTGTTCGGCACCTTTTAAGACCTGGAGTTCAGCGCCCTGAGTATCAAGCTTTATGACTATGGGTGATAAAAGGTTTTTTGGGTCTAATATTGTATCCAATTTCTCCGCTTTTACCTTTATAACTCTTCTTCCGGTTTCACCATATACGTTTTTTTGTTGGAGTGATGAAAAAGCTCTGATACGATGGTCACCTAAGTTTTCATTTGATAGCTCAAAATCAAGTGTTGCTTGTTCTGAATATAATGCGCAATTTATAGCCGTTACCTTAGATTCAACTGAGTTAGCAGCAATGTTTTTATGTAAAAGTAAATAATTATTCGGTTCTGGTTCAAAAGAGTAGATTGAAATGTCTTTCTTTATGGCTAGGGGTATTGAAGTTAATCCAATGTTAGCGCCTATATCAATATAAGTACCGTGACCCTTTTGAAAAATGTGGTCTGATAAAATTTCTTGGAGGACAGGTTCCCAAGTACGATTAAATAAATAACCGGGGAAAACCCATTTATCTTCTATATAGCCCTCGTAGGTTCCTAGCTCTCCAGAGCATGTGTACGAAAGTACATTTAGTCGTCTAGCCGCCATACGAAATACTTTCAACTGAGCAGATTCGGATATTTTCCATAAGAACCATGAGAATGCTGTGTCGATTATTTTTTGCGCAAATAACTTAAGTTTGTTATGCATGGGTATCTCAATAATTATCTATTAAAGGTTAATTGATGTTTTTGATAGAGTTGGAAATACTCCATTCACCACCAAAATTAAAAAAACCTTGATTTACAGTGCGGCTTCGACTTAAACTGTCCGAATACACTTGAAAATGATAAAGGTTTTCTCCGTAAAATAACCCGAAGTCACTATCTTTATGCGCTATGCCTATTCTTAATGAATAAATTCCGGGAAGTAAGGAAAATTCTGATATCTGATAATTAATTTGAAATATTCCAGATTCTATTGTGCATTCTTTAGAGGACGAAAGGCTGCTGTCATCATTTGCTACGAAGATCATGTCAGGGGTATGTGCGCCGATTCCAAATGCAAGGTTTTTTAATGCCCTCTTCGCTTTGAATGTTGCGCGAATTGTGATTTTTGAACGATACCTAATGCGATCACTCTTGTGATTGTTTGAATCTAAAATGCTAATGTCAAGAAGTTCAAGCTCTCCGTTAGAAGAAATTACCGAATTGGACTTAGTAGACTGTTGAGTATGAATGTTTTGTAATTTAATTTTTTCGTCGCTTTGTTCGTAGAATTTATTGCATGCAGACGACGAATCTCCATCCACAATTATTTTTCCTTTGTCAAGTAGCAATACGCGCTTACAGAGCCTTTCGACCTGTCTGATATTGTGACTTACTAACAAAACTGTTTTTCCTTGCTTATTAATTAAGTCTTCCATTTTGTCGAAGCATTTTCGCTGGAATGCCATATCGCCAACCGCTAAAACTTCATCAATGATTAATATGTCGGCATCCATGCTGGTGGCGATGGAGAATCCCAATTTAACCGTCATCCCAGAACTGTACCGTTTAACTGGCGTATCGATAAACTGTCCCAATTCTGAAAAATCAATTATCTCGTCCAGTTTTTGTTGAATAACCTTTTTGGGGATGCCTAAAATAGCACCATTTAAAAAAATATTTTCTCGTCCCGTCAGTTCCGGATTCACACCTGCACCTACCTCGATTAGCGGTGCAACGCTACCGCGGACTATAACTTCACCCTTTGTGGGTTTGCTGATATTCGCGAGGTGTTTAAGTAAAGTGCTTTTTCCCGCTCCATTATGGCCGATAATACCAACCACTTCACCTTCTCCTATATGAAAATTGATATTATCTAGAGCTTTGAAGCGTTCGCGCTCATGTATAGGTTGAAATGTCAAGCGACTTAAAGTGTTGAGCGCAGTTTCTTTCAAACTCGAGAGGTGCCCCAACTGGTATTCTTTAGTAAGATGATTGACTTCTATGATGGCCATAAATTGGGTTAAAGATGTTTTAATGTCGAGGATATTGTGTTGGTTTACTAGATAACGTCTGCAAACCAGTTCTCAGCACGTTTAAAAAACCAATAGCTAAAAGGTAGTATGATTAGCGTTAGAATCAATCCTGGATATAACGCAACAAAATCAGGCTCCGCGTTTTTAATTAGTACTCGCTGAAAGCCGTCGATAATGCCTACTAATGGGTTAAGGGTATATAGAGTATACAGCTTATCTGACCATTCTCCCGCAACTTGTTCAAGTAATAATTTCTTTTGAACCAGACTTAAGGGGTAAATAACTGGTGAACCATACATTAACAGAGATAGGGCAATTGGTATGGCCTGAGCAACATCCCGATAATATACATTCATCGCAGCACCAAAAAAACTAATGGTTAGCGCAACAATCATAGTGTAAAGAATGAATGCAGGTAACCACCAAGCGTAAATGCTCGGCAATACCTTATAGTAAATCATCAGACCCGCTAGTATGACAAAGCTAATCGATAATTCGACTAGTTTAGTCACCATGGCTGTCAACGGAAAAATTTCGCGAGGAAAGTAGATTTTTTTTATGAGCGCAGCATTCGATGTGACGCTGTTTATGCCCTCGGATACCGATTCTTGGAAAAAAATCCAGGGGATAAGCGCTGCAAAAGTAACCAGTGGGTAGGGCAGTCCATTAGTTTCAATTTCAATAAAGCTCTTCATCAATGTAAAAACTAGCATTAACATAACCGGCTTTAAAACTGCCCATAAAATGCCAAGATAGGCCTGTTTGTAACGTATAACAATGTTTTTATACGTTAATGCCGAGATTAATTCTCGATATAGGTATAGGTTTTTTACAATTCCGATCATATTTTATGTTTAAAGTTACAGGCGGCGACTGTCGCAGGCAGTTATTTTTTTAATTTGGCTAAACGTTTTAAAAGCGGCTTTGAGTTTGGTTTGTGCTCTAAACCTTTTTCCAAAATTTCTATTGCTTCTTTGTTTTTATTTAGTTTGGATAGCAAATCGCTCAATGCAGCATAAGTCATCCACACTTTGGGGTTTTTCTGGACACTTTTTTGATACGACTCGATCGCACTTTGATAATCATCCAGTGCTTCCTGAACTTTTCCCATGTCGTAATACATTTTAGGTAGTAACACAAAGTTTGGTGCTATGCCATGATTAAAAGGATAGCTCATCTCATTTAGTGCCTGTTTTAACCTATTGATTCGGTCTTGGTTGTTGTTTGTTTTCCATGCCAGATTATATGTAAATAGCCCAGCACAATAATGATGTATCCCGCCGTTACCTGCTAAGCGTTTTTCCCATTGTAACGCACGCGCAGTGCCTTTATAGGTGTCTTGATGCATTTCCTTGCAATAAATTGGTAAACCTAGATAATCGTAATCGGTTTTGGGGTAGTCTGCTTTAGCGTTTACAGAAAGTAAGGAACTTATTACCGAAAATATTGTTAAAGAGGTTGTTAGATTAATTTTCATAGAAGCAATAAATTAAACTGTTAATTGTTTATTTTCTTTATTGTCGAATGGCCAAAACATGGCTGTAAATATCCTGAATTTTCTGGGTATGCGCGGTTATTGAAAATATATCAAACGCTTTCTTGTGAGCGTTTTTTCCTAAATTTTCTGCAAATTCAGGATTTTGATGTAATTTAATAACCGACGCAGAAAAGGCTTGAGCATTTTTGGCTTCAAACAAGAGGCCTGATTCGTCGTGATCCAACATTTCGGCGGCGCCCCCATGGTTAGGGCCAATTAACGGTCGTCCCATTGCCATCGACTCTATAACTACTGTACCAAGCGGTTCCGGGGTGGTGGAAGCTGATACAACAATATCTAATCCGTTATATACGCTTTCCATTTTTCCAATATGACCAGTGAAAACGATAGTGTCTTGAAGGTTTTTAGTTAGTACCTGTTTTTTTAGCAGGTTTTCGTATGATAAGCAATCATCCGGGGTGCCGCCGATTATCACCATTTTAAGATTAGGTATTTTATCGGCTAGCAAGTTTGCTGCTTCAATGAATAGCTCTTGCCCTTTCCAGGGGATTAATAATCCAACTAGCCCAACGGCAAATGCGTCATCGGGAATATTAAACTGCTCTCTAAACAGTCTGCCGTCTGCATCCAGATTTAGTTTATCAAGAGCGATACCATCATAAACCACGCTAATTTTTTCCGTGGGAATGCTCAACTTTTCTCGCATAGTGTTTGCAACCCAATGCGATACAGATATGAAATGGTCGGGTAAAGAATATGCCCAACGCCCTAAACGGGAGTCAATTGGATCGCCGCGCACGTGGCAAACGCTCGATATATGCAGAATCTTGGCAACCAGTAACGCCGCTCTATTACAAAGCGGTTCGTTGTTGGCGTGAATCAAATCGGCTTTAAAGCGCCAACAGGTCCAAAGTAGGCGAATAAAAAAGGGTAAAAAATTAAATAAGTCATCGCTTCTGGCAATCAACTGATTGACTAAAAAGCGAAGCAGAGGAACTTTATTCAGCCATTCTATCGACTCGGCTTTAGTCCGCCAGGATACGATATCGATATGACGGTCCGGGATGTGTTTCCATATGGCTTCATCGGCGATTTCCTGGTATTGCGGACCGTTACGGCCCGTCACCACTAAAGGTAGGAAGCGATCGCGATCCAGTTGTCTAACTAAATGACGTAGACAGATAATGGCGCCGCCGTAACCGATACCGTTTTCCACGTAGACAATTCTTTTGGGGGCGCTATTGCTTGGCATTGAATAGGAGTTTGGTGGTAATCATGGAAGAAGTACTATGAATGAATGTTCTCATATACTCAGGGTTTTGCGAATTTTTGTTTAATGCTCCGTAGTGTACCGATCAAACTGGCCGGAAGCCCACTGAAGATCAGATAGAGTAATGAGCGGATTCTAAATTTTTGCTTTAGGCTGTCGAGAAAAGCCTGTCGTGCTTTTGCGTTGTTGCCGCGGGCAAAATACCAGTAACCCAGTGTCCATTGCGCGTCCGCCACCATGCCGTTGGGACATACGCCTTGCTGAACGAGTTGGATCGATGCGTAGCTGCGAATTGAGCCGGTGACTTTAGTCAAGTCGATTAGCATGCCTTCGCTGGCTTGGGTGGCGTTGTTGCCGTGTTGGCGGCGTAACATCAAAATATCCGGCAGGCAGCTAATGGGGTGATGGGCGGCGATTTTTGCCCATAACTCCAAATCTTCACCAAAGCGAACATAGGGATTGAATAAACCTGCGTCAACTACCGTTTGGCGTTTAACCAAAACCGTGCCGGTCGGGATGAAGTTTTTCCTCATTAGAGCTGCCAGCGCGTCGGGGACCGGTTTGCCGGCCAGTTGCCGGAAATTTTCCAGCAACTGGTGCTTAGCTAATACGGATTCAGTAATCAGTTGGTCGTTGATATCGATTTCCGCCATATCGCCGGCGATGAGATGAAGCTCTGGATAAGCTCTTAAAGTGGCTAATTGTTTGGTGATTTTATCCACGGTCCATTGGTCGTCGGCATCCAGAAACGCAATCCAGTCGCCGTGCGCCAATTCTATGCCTTTATTTCGTGCGGCTGATGGGCCTTGATTGGCTTGTTTGTGGTAGATGATGGTTGTTGCGATGCCGGTCACGACTTGTTCCGTGTTATCCGTCGAACCGTCGTCTACCACGATAATTTCATCTACCGCATGGCTTTGCGCCTGAATGCTGTCGATTGCGGCGCGAATAAATTTAGCGCTGTTATACGCGGGAATGACGGCGCTGATTTTCATATTTCGCTATGCAAAATTTTCGATAATTTAAAGTATTTATGAACTGGTTTTGCAAATCAGCCACGCCGGAACAATCAAGCCTGTGCAATAACCGATCAACACTAATTTTTTATGCCGATAGTATAGACGGTATAAAAAAGCCCCGGTTTTACGATAAGCCCCAGCCATTTTAAGCGCCGGCCATTGCCGCTGATTGAAATGATTAACGATATCGCCGGTTTTTTTTTGCAAAAACTCGCCCAGTTCCGGGGATGCCAGAAAGCGAACATGGGGCAACTTCGTACTAATTTCTGTTAAAAGCTGATCCAGTCCGGCAATAGCCTGTTCGCACTGCGTTTCCGAACGTGTGTAATTATAGCGGTGCGTGGAAATGCTGACGGGTAGGGCTTGGCGGTATGCGATTTCGGCTTCGGTAAAGGCGCTGTTCGGGGTGTTTTTACCATCGACCGGTTCGAACATGACATTGCGCACCAGATAAATCTGGTTGTAGCTGTTGGTGTTGCCAAGGCGAATTAGCGGCGGATTCTGTAAATATTGTCCGGTGTGATCGCGCCCGGTACATCGGTAGCCGGCGGTTTGAATGGCGATGATGTTTTGCTGTTGCCAACTCTGTTCGATTTCATCGTTCCATAGGTAGCAAGGCGCGACGGTACTGATGCTGGGATAACCGAACATGCGCGTGAAGCAGCGCATTGCGTCGGCGACCAATGCGTTAGCATCGGACACATCGATGGGTTTGGTGGGTAAATCGCGTCCGTCGACATAATGGCCTTGCAGCGGCGAATCCAGTTTTTCCCAGTCCCACCAATCATTAGTCGAGCGGGCGGCTGCCAGACGCGGGTCTTGCTGTTGGCATAATTCGGCGAAAGCTTTGCCGTTTAAGTGCTCCATGCCATGAAGTTGAGGTACCAGGGTGTCTTGCTGTATGCCTTGCAGTAGGGTTTGATAGATGTCGGGGAAATCTTTGTCAAGCAGGCGTCTGTGGTATTGGCCGGTAATGTCGGACTCGATTTTGTCGATATCTGGCACAGCCAAGACCATGTCCGCCGTCAGTAAAGCAGAGCGATGTACGGAGTCTTTATGCTTACCAAGCATCCTTAGCAATTGCGCCAAGCGTTCCGCATGGAAGTCGCCGCCTGGTCCCCAATCGTCGCTTTCGATCAAAACCGGTGTGTCGGTAAAATAAGGTTCTCGCCAGGTAGCGATAAATAAAGATTTTTTCCACAACCAGAGTGCGGCTAGGCACATGAGCCAGAGACCTAAAAAAAACAGAACTGCCATAGATTTTGTTTAATAATTAAAAAAAGCTTGATCGCTGCATCGGCTAAAACGCTAGACTTAAATCCTAGCAGAGATCGACGGCAGGGCCGAAACGCTAAAGTAAACTTTAGAAGCAGTCGATATATCAGCTGCTAATGATAGCAGCGGTGAATTGGGATGAGTTAAATATTGGAATTGGTCTAGGCTCGTCGCGGTATATCCTGGGTTTTTATCCACGAAGAGTTGTACAAGGTTGTTTAATTACAGAGGAAAGAAGATGTTAAAAACGCTGGAACTGCCGGAACAATGGCGGAAACCGTTTGCGGCCGTGTTATTGGTTACGTTGGTTTCGATAGCAGTTTTTTATCAGACATGGGAGTCTATTGTAGCGATTTGGTCTCGATCGGAGACCTTTGCGCATGGTTTTTTGGTGGCACCGGTCAGTTTTTGGTTAATTTGGCTGCGCCGGAACAATTATCGAGAATTGCAGCCTACCTTCAGTAAAGCCGGCTTGCTGTTTATTGTCGCTTGCGGATTCGTTTGGTTGATTGCCGATCTGGTTCACGTGTTGGTGATTCAACAATGGGCGACGGTCGGCGTTTTAGTGTGCGGTTTCTGGGCAGTGTTAGGCAGCCACGTTATCGCGCAAATGTTATTTCCGACGCTGTTTTTATTTTTGATGGTACCGTTTGGGGAGGCTTTCATCCCGCCTTTGATGGCGTATACCGCTAACTTTGTGGTCGGTTTAATCCGCTTGACGGGCATGAGCGTTTATCGCGAAGGCTTGTTTTTTACCCTGACGTCGGGCAACTGGTCTGTAGTCGAGGGCTGCAGCGGCTTACGTTATTTGATTTCCTCGCTGACCTTGGGCACGGTATACGCTTATTTGAACTTCAGCAGTTACAAAAAGCGCAGCATATTTATTGCAGCTTCTTTTTTAGTTCCCATTTTAGCGAATGGCCTGCGCGCATATTTAATAGTGATGATCGGCCATTTTAGTAATATGAAATTGGCGGCGGGTGTCGATCATATCGTCTATGGGTGGGTGTTTTTCGGCTTGGTCATGTTTGCCTTGTTCTACGTGGGTTCTTTTTGGCACGATAAGGAAGATCAGTTGGTATCTCTTTCAACGATCGACTCAACGCTAGAAGCCAAGGGGGCGGATTCCAAAATTGGCTACAAGCATTATTGGCCGGCGCTTGCGGCGATAATGCTATGTGTTTCGATTTGGCCCTTTGCTTCTCAAGGATTGTCGGCAATGCAAGCAGTTCATGTAGAAGTGCCCGCGCGCTTTAGCCAGCCGGCTTTGCCGGAATGGCAGTTGGCGATTGCGCCGGATTGGGGGTGGGAACCCGGCTTTCAGGGCGTCGTAGCCGACGCAAAAACCTATTTGACCGATGGTCAAACAGTGGTGGGGATGTATTTTGCGAATTTCGGCGACGAAACTCAGGGTGGTGAATTGGTTAACTCGCAAAATTATTTGGTGCCGCAAAAGCACAAAGTGTGGCGGATAACCCAAGACAATATCGTCGAACTAAATGATACGTTCAATTCGCTTGGTGAGGTTGAAGAGTCTGTATTGGACAGTTCGCAAAGGGCTTTATTGGTCCTGCGATGGTTTCGCGTCGGCGACAAAAGTACGGCTAATGCATATGTAGCCAAGTGGTGGCAGTTGTTGAAACGCTTGTCCGGCGACGCGTCGCCGGAATTGCTGGTGGTGCTGTTCACCGATATAAAGAATGAAGATCACGATGCGGTTAGGCAAAAATTGAGGAAATTCGCAGAGGCTTGCTGTAGTTAGCGGTGGCAGCGGGCAAACGAGCCAAGCGTCGATTGCCGGCGATTTTTAAAGATTCAGCACCGGAAAAAATTCGGAGCAAGCTAATATGTCAATTTAATGAAAGCCCTGGCCTTACATACTCGGCAAAATATGCCGGTAGGTAAGGGCTTGACGCTAGCTGTTGCCGTGATGTTAGACTAATCCAACTTTATTTTAGCCCGTAAGGAAAACGACATTATGATCCCGGTAGTTTTATCAGGTGGTTCAGGAACTCGGCTATGGCCATTATCTCGTGGCCAGTATCCCAAGCAATTTTTACCGTTGGTTTCCGGCAATACGATGCTTCAGGAAACCATATTAAGGCTCGATGGCATTGCCGGATTGCAAGCTCCGATCGCGGTTTGCAACGAAGATCACCGGTTTATGCTTGCGGAGCAAATGCGCGAAATCGGCGTAAAGCCGGCAGCGATTATTCTGGAACCGGTGGGCAAGAATACCGCGCCGGCGGTTGCAATGGCGGCATTGAGCGCCAGTTCGGAAGATGATGTGTTGCTGATCTTGCCCGCCGATCATGTTGTCGGTAATCGTGCCGCCTTTCATCAGGCCGTAATTGCTGCGCGGCAACTGGCCGAACAGGATTTGCTGGTGACTTTCGGCATTGTGGCGACCGAACCGGAAACCGGCTACGGCTACATCAAACGCGGCGATACTCGTCATGGTGCGGCATATCAGGTAGCGGCCTTTGTCGAAAAGCCGGATTTACAGACCGCGCAAGCTTATCTGGACAGTGGCGAGTATTTTTGGAACAGCGGCATGTTTGCCTTTAAAGCCGGGTGTTTCCTGCGCGAATTGGAAAAGTTTAACCCGCAAATGCTTGCAGTTTGCCGAGCGGCTTTAAGTGCGGCAAAGCCTGATTTGGATTTTGTTCGCTTGGATAAGGAGATATTTTCGACTTGTCCTTCCGATTCCATCGATTATGCGGTGATGGAAAAAACCGATAAAGCGGTTGTCATTCCTTTAGATGCGGACTGGAACGATGTCGGCTCCTGGTCGGCACTTTGGGACGTGACCGAAAAAGATGCTGCCGGCAATGCCATTAAGGGTGATGTGCTGACGGTAGATACGCGTAATTCTTTCATTCACTCCGCCAACAAGTTAGTGGCCGTAATTGGAGTGGAAAACTTGGTGGTGGTCGAAACCGACGATGCAGTCATGATCGCCGCCAAGGACAGAGTGCAGGATGTCAAGGAAGTGGTCGATCAACTGAAAAAATTAAAACGCAGTGAAGCCAACCTGCATCGAAAAGTCTATCGGCCCTGGGGATACTACGATTTGGTCGATAGCGGCGATCGCCATCAAACCAAGCGTATTGTTGTGAAGCCGGGCGCCAAATTGTCGGTGCAGAAGCACCATCACCGTGCCGAACATTGGGTGGTTGTGAAAGGTACTGCGTGGGTCGATAAGAACGGCGATAAAATTTTGGTCACGGAGAACGAGTCGATTTATATTCCGTTAGGAGTTGTGCACAGTCTGGAAAATCCGGGCGTTATTCCACTGGAAATGGTTGAAGTTCAATCCGGCAGTTATCTCGGTGAAGACGACATCGTGCGTTTCGAAGATCAATACGGCCGAATTTAGTGATGATTGGTTGGCAAGCCTCGCCTATCAGCGTGATGTTTGCCGACCGTTATAAATTGTTGATTATCTGTTTTAACGGGTGATTTACACGAATATTACGATTGATGCGTCATCAAAATTAACTGTAGTTGTCTAATTTACTGAAGTCCGTCGTTCAGCAAAGAACGGCGACAGGCTTTTTTTGCAGCGTTTTGGTTTAAAGTTAGCCGTTTTATAACCGCCGAATAACAGTTTTGGTGCTTACTTTATTCCGGAGTTGTTCTTGTCTCTACAAACAGTCAACGATCTGTTGAAAAAACATAAGCTTGTCGAAGGCATGCTGAATAATCAGGCGATGCCACGGCGTAAGCTGATCACAGCCTTGGTACAGAAGCAGCATATGGTCGAGCTTCGTAGCGTATTGGCGAAGCTGAGCGCTATCGAAATCGGGCAAATACTGCATACGCTGGAGTTGGAGGACGCGCTCCTGGTTTGGGAGCAAGTCGAGGAAGCCAGGCAGGATCACGTGCTTTGGGAGCTCTCCGATGCGCTACGAGAACAGCTGGTGGGCGATCGCGAACCGCACTGTGGTGTCGGTCAGATGAGTGCCTTTGAGTTGGTCGAAGGCCGTTTATCCAAAGTGGCGATTACATGCCGGCACGATTTATATGCAATCAAGCCGATCTGGATCGATTTGCTGGCGCCCAGTAAGGCGCAGCGCTTGCTTATAGGGCAACATTACGGCTTAGAGTTACCCGATCCGTCGGATCTAACCGATTTGGAGGCTAGCGCGCGGTTCTATGTCGAGGATCAGTATGAAATTCATATTCATTCGGATTTTCTACTGGATCGCGAAGGTAAGTCGCGCAGTGTGTCGGTGGCGTTTGTGTTGCGCGGCGATATGCTATTTTCGGTGCGTAGCGAAGAATTGCCCGTGTTTCGTTTACAGCGTTTGCGGGCACGTACCCAGCCGGGTTTCGTTTCGGATTGCAAAGATATGTTGCTGGATTTATACGGTGCCGAGGCGGAATATTCCGCCGATGCGTTAGAGAATATTTACGAGCAATTGGAAATCGTCAGCAAAAAAGTATTGAGCCAGGATATTAGCGATGAAGAGGCCGCGGATATTCTGACCGATATCGCGGAGGAAGAGGACTTGAATGGCCGAATCCGCCGAAATATGCTGGACACACAGCGCGCGGTATCGTTTTTGATTCGACGTAAATTGCTCAATGCCACGCAATTGGAAGATGCTCAGCAAATCCTGCGCGACATCGAGTCCTTGAACAGCCACACCGCTTTCTTATTCGATAAAATTAACTTTTTGATGGATGCGACAGTCGGGTTCATTAACATCAACCAGAACAAGGTGATCAAAATTTTCTCGGTTGCTTCGGTGGCGATGCTGCCGCCAACATTGATTGCCAGTATTTATGGGATGAATTTTGACTATATGCCCGAATTAAAATGGATGCTTGGTTATCCTTTTGCATTGGGATTGATGACTGTTTCGGTGTTGCTGCCGTTTATTTTCTTTAAACGCAAAGGCTGGTTGAGGTGATGAATAGTCGGTGAGCGATAACTCGAATTGACTCCTGCACAGGCTGCGACAATATGCCACATTTTAATTTGTGATTTGACCAATTATTATTAGCCTAACTTTTTCGTTTTGTTTGACAGCTAAAAGTTGCGTTATATTTCTTCCTATTGCTTCAAGGCGGTTATTTTAATAACCGCCTTTTTTTTGCCAAAAAAATGACCCTTAGCGTTTAGGATTGAATTTTATAAGTTTAATGGCGTTTTCGTCGCGCTTTATTATTTCGATCACGTGTCCGTGTAGTTTGACGCTAGTGCCTGGCTCCGGAATGGTTTCCATGTATTCTATAACCAAACCGTTGAGGGTTTTTGGACCCTCGGTTGGTAAATCCCAGTGCGTGATGCGATTAAGTTCGCGAATGGTTACGCCAGCGTCCACCAGATAACTGCCGTCTTTCTGCATCTTTATATTTGGTTCTTCGGACACCAATTCACCGACAATTTCCTGCAATAAGTCGTCAAGCGTCACCAAACCCTGAATATCGCCATATTCGTCGACTACCAGGCCTATACGCAGTTTTTCAGCCTTAAAGATTTGCATTTGTTTGTGAATGGAAGTGCTGGCAGGAATGAAGAAGGGCTTGGATAGACTATTGGTGATATTCTGTTTATCGAAATCCGGTTGACTAATCTGCGACAAAATTGTTCGTAAATGTAGAAATCCGATAACTCGATCTATGTTTTTTTTGTACACCGGCAGCCGAGTATGCGGACTGTTTTGCAATTGTTTAATAATATCCGCAACCGATTCTTCCAGATCGATACCGACGATGTCGTTACGATGAGTCATGATATCGCTAACGCTCGCAGATTCCAGATCCAGAATGCTCAGCAGCATGTTTTGGTAACGCGCAGGCATCAGATGATTCGCTTCCGACACAATGCTTTTTAGCTCGTCCTTGTTGAGTGATTCGACAGTAGGGCTATTGGTGCTTTTGATACCTAATATCCATAGTAACAAACTGGATATGGAGTTAATGGCCCATACCAAGGGATAAAAGACTTTCAACAAGGGGATATAGACCCAGGACGATAGAAACGCCAGTAATTCCGGTCTAAGTGCTCCTAGGGTTTTTGGCGTTACTTCCGAAAAAACCAGCATGCCGATAGTCAGCAAAGCGGTCGCTGGTGCTATTGCGTTATCGCCGCCAATCCGGATTGCGATTAGCGTCGTTAAC
Source organism: uncultured Methylomonas sp. (assembly GCA_964529085.1). Lineage (GTDB taxonomy): Bacteria > Pseudomonadota > Gammaproteobacteria > Methylococcales > Methylomonadaceae > Methylomonas. Next base: position 24,081 of record CAZGUM010000014.1, read on the forward strand.
GATGAGGCTAGAATATTGACAAAGTTGTTGCCAAGTAAAATCAGGCCTATCAAACGATCCGGCCTTTTTAGAAGTTGATGGGCCTTGATGGCACCCTTATGATTTTTTTTGACCAAATGCTGCAACCGATAACGGTTCAGCGTCATCAAAGCTGTCTCGGAACCGGAAAAAAAAGCGGAAAGTATCAGTAACGCCGCTAGTATACCGAACAGTATACTCAGAGAGATGTCGTTCAAAGCAGCAATGCTCTTAGTTGTTTAACATCCGGCTAGTTTCTATGTTGCGGAAATTTTGTCAAGTTACAAAATAGCAGCCCTTATTAATTATTCTATGTAAACAACATGAACTAAACTATGCAATAGCTTGAAATGGAGCGATTTTGACAATAACCGGATTCGATGCTTAACTTAAAAATTAGCAATATCCTTCCGACTTAACACGTAGTTTGCAGAGAATACACGCATGGCTTTGCCAGAAATTTTGCTGATTGATGACAACACCAACCGCATTCAACAAGTGGAGTGCGTACTCCAGTTTTTAGAATATCGCGTTGAAACGGTCGCCACCGGCAATTTTGAGGTCGCGCTCCAGGGTAACGAGAATCTCGGCGCGGTGTTTGTCGGCGGTGGCGGCGAAAAACAAGCCAGCCTGATCAAAACGGTATCGGAAAGCGCGGGTGATATTCCGGTGGTTTTATTGCTGGAAAGCGGTGCGCCACAAGTCGTTAGCGCCATTCAGCAAATGGTCGATAAAACCCTGGAGTGGCCGACCGTCTATTCGCAATTGATTCAATTGCTCGACAGTTTGCCTCAGCCGACGCAAACCGCGAAGAAGTCTTTGCCGGACAAGGGATTAGCGGGAAAAAGTAAAGCCATCCAGAAAACCCGGTCCCAGATTGATCAAGTTGCCAAATCCGACGCTACTGTGCTTATTTTGGGTGAGTCAGGCACCGGCAAGGAAGTGGTGGCCCAGGCGCTGCATCGCGCCTCTTCGCGCAGAGACAGGCCTTTTGTGCCGGTCAATTGCGGCGCTATTCCGGGCGAACTTCTGGAGAGTGAATTATTCGGACATGAAAAAGGCGCGTTTACCGGTGCTTTGTCGTCGCGCCAGGGCCGCTTCGAAATGGCGGAAGGCGGCACCTTGTTTCTGGATGAAATCGGCGATATGCCGATGCCGATGCAAGTGAAGTTACTAAGGGTTCTGCAAGAACGAACCTTCGAGCGGGTCGGCAGCAATAAGACCATTCATTGCGATGTCCGTATTATTGCGGCGACGCATCGGCATTTGGAGCAGGAAATTGCCGAAAAGCGGTTTCGCGAGGATTTATTTTATCGTCTGAATGTGTTTCCAATTGAAGTGCCGGCCCTACGGGAAAGAGCGGAAGACATTCCCTATCTGATCAACGATCTGGTCGCCCGCATGGAGGCGGCTAACCGCGGAACGGTGCGCTTACTGCCTCGAGCGGTTGCAACCTTAATGCAACATACTTGGCCTGGTAACGTGCGTGAGCTGTCGAATTTGATCGAACGCTTGGCCATCATTAGTCCGGACGCTAGTGTCGATGTCGGCGATTTGCCGGAAAAATTTCAGGCCTACGAAGTACCTGAAGGACTACAGGTTTCACTGCCGGAGCAAGATATTCATATCGTGCGGCCGGCAGAGCGGGAGGCATTGGCGATGCCGTCACCGGGAACGGCCGCCGCGATCCATTTGCCGGAACAGGGCATAGACTTAAAGGAATACTTGACCGATCTTGAAAACGAATTGATTCGTCAGGCATTGGAGGAGTGCAACGGCGTGGTGGCCCATGCCGCCAAGCTTTTGAATATGCGCAGGACGACATTGGTGGAAAAACTGCGCAAAGTCGATGCCGCCTAGTCTTTTTTGTCAGCAACCGTAACACCCTAAGATATGATCAACATCGCTGCCGATTCAATTGATCCGGCTATTCTGAAGGCCAACCTAATACCCGAGATAGCGGCCAATATTGGCGCTATTCGCGACCTGCGGCGCGATATCCATGCCTATCCGGAGCTGTGTTTCCAGGAGCTGCGTACTTCTGATTTGGTTGCCGAAAAACTCAGCGAGTGGGGCATTCCTATTCATCGTGGCCTAGGTAAAACAGGTATCGTGGGGATTATCAAGGCCGGTAGTTCCGGTCGAGCAATTGGCTTACGCGCCGATATGGATGCCTTGCCGATGTATGAGCAAAACAGTTTTGCGCATGCCTCTCGGCATCCCGGCAAAATGCACGGTTGCGGCCATGACGGCCACACCGCCATGCTATTGGCCGCGGCGCAATATTTGGCAACCCGGCGTGATTTTGACGGCACCGTATATTTGATATTCCAACCGGCGGAAGAGGGCGGTGGCGGCGCCGACGAGATGATTAAGGACGGCCTGTTCGAATTGTTTCCGATGCAATCGGTTTACGGTATGCACAATTGGCCCGAGCTGCCTGCTGGACAATTTGCCGTTAGTCCTGGACCGGTTATGGCGTCTTTGAATACCTTTCGCATCGTCATCCGCGGGAAAGGCTGTCATGCGGCTCTCCCGCATCTTGGTCTGGACCCGGTGCCGGTGGCGGCGCAACTTATCTTGGCGTTACAAACAATCTTGACGCGCAATGCCAATCCTTTGGATACCGGGTTGATTTCGGTGACTACGGTGCATGTCGGCGACGCTACGAACATTATTGCCGATACCTGCGAACTGGCCGGTACGGTGCGCACGTTTTCCGATCAAATGTTGGATTTGATCGAAACCCGCATGCGGGAAATTTCACTGTATACCTGTATGGCGCATGGCCTGACATGCGATTTTGAATTCAATCGTCGCTATCCGGCCACGGTTAATCATGGCCAGCCTGTCGAAGTGTCTCGGCGTGTAATGAGTGCTATCGTTGGCGAACAGCAGGTGCTGGAGCAAAAAGCCACAATGGGTGCGGAGGATTTTGCATTTATGTTGCAAAAGTTACCGGGCAGCTATTGTTTTATTGGCAACGGTTCCGGTGAACATCGGATTCCAGGTCATGGCGCCGGGCCTTGTACCCTGCATAACACCAGTTACGACTTTAACGACGATATTTTGCCGCTGGGCGCGACTTACTGGGTAAAGTTAGCGGAACATTGCCTGAGCTTCGAATAGTAGCAAGCTGCGATCATCATGCCACTCGTCCCAAAAATGTCTTATACGTGAGATTAAACCTGCCGGAATTGTGACAAATCTGGCAGTTTTTCTGACAGAAAAGCCAGACTGCGAAAACATTGAAAAATAATTCATTGTTCGTTTGTTTTCAATATGTTGAATAACCATTAGATAATGAAATTGGCGCGGATTCTGCTGATTGATAGTTGGGTTTATCCAGCAAGCAGGTGAATGTCATGAAAACGCCAAACGAAATCAAACAACTCAGCAACACGCGTACCCTGTTCATCGAAACCCTGAGTCAGCAATTTATCGCGTTGACCGGATGCGGCGTGTATGTGTATTTGAACCCGGTCGATATAAACGGTTTATTCAGCCAGTACTTAAGCGATACCCTGTCTATTGATACTTTTGCCAGGCAATGTGTGAAAAACGTATTGGAATAGAGCCGGCAACTGGCATTAGGGTATAAAAATCCGATTTCGGAAGCACGGGTAAATACTATGCCCTACTTCAGCATCCGTTGCGGATGCTGACAAACCGGCTTTAGTTGCGCGCGAATGCGACCTGATAGCCGCTTAAAAAGTCGCAGCCTTCCAAACTTTCCGCTATATCGGGTATCGATATTTTCTGGCTGCCGGTCGCGATAAATACCAGATGCCACTCTTCTTGACTCTTCTCGCTGATGACTGTGATGGAGCCGACCGCCAAGCGATAACCGCAAGCGCGCGCCAGCTCTTCGATTTTAGACTGCTCGGGGTGATAGCCCGGCTGAAAATGCAAAATGACCGCGGCAGCATGACGCGAAGGTAATATTGCTTCGATTTGTCCGCCCCAGATCATGGTTGCCGACGCAATCAGCGATAACATGATTGCGGCAAAATAAAATCCGGCGCCGCACAAGATGCCAATCGCGGACGATGCCCAAATCGAAGCGGCCGTAGTCAGACCGCTGATATTCAGACCTTCCTTCATAATGACACCGGCACCTAGGAATCCGATACCGGTGACGATGCCTTGAATTACTCGCGTGGGGTCCGCGGTAGCAGTGAGCGGCAATAAGCCGCCGAACCAGAACTGCGGATAGCCCACGATCACCGTTACCGCCGCGGACGCCATGCACACCAGCCCATAGGTGCGCATGCCGGCGGCGCGGCCGTGGTAGGAGCGTTCGTAGCCGACAATCATGCCCAAAAACAAGGCGCCGACGATGTTCATCAAAATCACCAGGCTGGCTTCGATTTGGGCAGTTGACCAGTAGGAAATCAGACGCTCGGGCGAAATTGGGTTCATGATTCAGTTCTGCAAGGTCGGCGGCTAATGATAAAAGTCGGTCGGATGCTATTGAACCGTTTCGACTTCAATTTGCATGGGTTGCTGAATATAGATACCGGACAATTTTCGTTTGAATTCGTCGGTAATCTCTCTGGCATCTTGACGGCTTTTCATGACACGGGGAGTGAGCAACACTACTAGTTCGGTTTTATCATTATTTCGAGTCGTACCTCCAAATAGTGGCCCTATTAAGGGTATTTCATGCAATAACGGTACCCCGTCACGTAGGTAGTTGTTCTTGTCTTTAATAAGACCTCCAAGGACGATAGTCTCTCCGCTTTGAACTGCAACACTGGTCTCGATTTCTCGTTTTTGTATAGTTGGAGAATCGATAGTTTTGCTGGTTGTTGTTTCGGTCGCTTCATTTACACTTTGTAAAATGTCCATCAGTACTAATCCGCCGGCATTGACTCTGGGCCTTACCGCTAGATTAATACCGGTGTCTATCATCTGAATAGAGCTAGTTTGAACGATACCGGCAGTGGTGCTACTGCTTAAATTACTGGAAACTGATGACCGAATCGGCACTGAATCACCGACCTTGATAGAGGCTTCCTGATTATTTAGGACCATGAGCGATGGTGATGAGATCACATTTATATTGTTATTCGTTGCGCTGGCATTCAAAACTGCCTGTATGTCTTTTGATCCGCTGGAGAACGCATAGGAAAAACCGCCTGTTGACAGAGTTTTTGCAGTTTCTGTTGTCAGGTTAATTAAATCTATACCCTGAGCTGATCCACCATTTATGTGATTTGCTCCCCCATTATTGTGACTAAAATACCATTGCAATCCATATTTCAGATCGTCGTTCAGAGTCACTTCTACAATGGTCGCATCAATCATTACCTGCAACGGTAACACATCCAGTTGTTTCAATACCCGTTG
>CAZGUM010000014.1:29550-32293 GCA_964529085.1 uncultured Methylomonas sp.
CTGCTACCGGATTTTTTATTGCTGGCGGACAAGGATTTACGCCCAGAGGCGATAGACGCTTTACTGCTGCGTCCGGTACCGCCGCTGCCGAAAATACTGCTCAAGGTGTCGGCCAAGTCCGCCGCGCTGACGTGTTGCGCCCGATACACATTGACGCCGCCGGCGGCCGCAGTATTGATGCGGTCCAGGCGTAACACCCAATTTTCAATATCCTTCAAATAATTGGCTTGGTGGGTAATCGCCAATACCGCATTCAGCCGTTCTATCTCGATAAACCGGAAAAAGCTGGATTCGTCCTCCTTGGCTTTTTTGCTGTTGAAGATTTCCTCCAGCTCTTCGATGATCTTGCCGGCGCTGACGTTGGCCGGCGTAAACAGGGCAAAGGAACGGCCTTTTAGAATATCCACATCGAAGGTATTCACCACTTCCAATGCTCTGGAAATCTCCGTGCCGGAGCCGGCTATCAGGATCAGATTTCGATTCGGGTCGACGTGCAATAAAGACTTTTCCGGCAGCAGCGGCTTTAATATTTCCGCCAACTCGGCGGCCGCGACATTTTTTACCGGAATTATTCTGACCTGATAGCCGTTGGGCATTTTTGCGCCCGATAGCGAGCTGATCGAACTGCTGTATAAGGCTTCGTTGGACGGCTTGATCAAATACATGCCGGCTTGCTCGGTCAGCGCGGCATTGTTCAGGCTCAACAACATGTCCAGGGTTGGAATCAATTCGTCCTTACTTAACGGTTTGGAGGTTTGCAAGGTCACTTTGCCCACCACTTGGGGACTGATGGTGTAGTTTTTGCCGAGGATGTCGCTGAGTATCACCTTAGCCACTTCGCCAAGATCGGCGTCGTCGAAATTCAGGCTGTATTCGCCTTTACCGCCGGTTTTGCCGCCGGTGGAATGGTTGGCTTGAGGCGCGATACTGGCTTCGCCGCTGGGAAACAATTCGACTTTAGTGGTTCTATTTTCAGCCGCTTTATTGGCGTCGTTGGCCAGTTCGGGAATCAACACGGCCTCTTCCTGGGCGGGTTTGTTGTCGGCAATTGCCAGTTTTTGATGCAGCTGCGGACCGATAAACTCACAGCCCGTCATGGACAGCGCCAACGCCAACATAGGAGGAATGTTGATTTTTTTATTTCTCATTGATGTTCTCGGGATTTTCATCGGGTACTGGTTCGATAGGTTTGGCAATGGCATTGGGTTGAGGCGGTCTAGGCGGTACCGCGGGTTTGCCGGGTATCGGCGGTTTGACTTGCGCACGGGGTTTTCTCAATACAACGGATCTCTCCTGACCGGCTTGTAGCAGCAATACCCGGTCTGCCTGTATTTGTTTCAGCTGCCAACCGGCGATGGTTTGGTCTTCGCTAATTTTTTGAAATTTTCGGGCTTCGTTGCGTTTGCTAAACAACGCTATCGGTTTTTTGTCCTTGATGTAAATCCCGATTAAGGCCCAGTCGTCGATTTGCCCCGAGTCTGCATTTTGTAAATTTTCGGTTGGGCTGACTTCGGCTATTGGCTTTCTACCTTCTATGAATAAGGGCCGTTCGACGATCTCGCTATACGTTTCTATAGAATTCTTGCTGTCGGCAATGCTGGGCAATTCCTCGGCCTGAAATGCAGTTTGGCTGCGCGGTTCCAGCAGACTCTGCAATTCCCGCGCGGTGAACCGGCTATAAGCCCATTCAGCCAATAAGGCGATGCTCAGTATGCCGCAACCCAATAATTGCAATCTGATCAGCTTTTGATTCATGAGGTTTTGGCTCGCATAAAGCTGATGACTTCGAAGCTGACGTTCAATTGTGCGCTGGGGTCCATTTTGTTGGTGGTGCGGTTACGGGCGCCGCGTACCGGCGAAATATCCAATTGATCGACCAATAGCAAGGGTACGTTCGCATCCAAACTATGCAATACGGTACGCAAGGCTTCGATGCTGCCGCTCATACGGACTTTTACCGCGATTCTGACAAAATCGTTTTCGGCTCTGCCGGGCATACCCTGGGTACTGGTCAGCTGACCGCCGGCTTCGGTGACCGCGGTTTTGACGATGTTTTGCAGTTCGGCCGACGCCAGCGCTTCGGTATCGCTGTTGCTCAAGTAGCCTTGCTGTTGATATTGCTGATTCAACAGTTCCAAATTTTGCGCGACGCTGTCCCGACGAGCGACGATGGTTTGTTGCCGCTGTAAACGAAACAACAAATCGTTTTTTTGTTCCCGATAATCCAGCCAACTAGTCAGCAGGGGCAGCAAGACTAAAAATGTTATTGCCGATAGCACCACTATCAGCAGCGATACCGCCAGCCAGCGTTGATAGCGTGCATCGTTCATTGCATGGGCTCCATTTCCGGTGTTGCCGTTGGTCCCGGTTTGTTTTCTGCGGGTGATTCCGTAGCCGGAGTGGTAGAAACCGGCGGTACGCTGGTGTCCATGCTGATTTGAAAGCGTTCTCTTCCGGTCGCTTTATCCTGAGTCAACGGGGAGACGAAGCTGACATTACTGAAAAAGCCGGAGCCTTCCAGCAAGCCGATCAACGAAGATGCGGCCGGCGACTGGCCTTGGATCTGCAGGCGTTTTTCCGCATATTGAAAGTGGGTTAACCAACTGTCATCTTTCAACAGCGTGCTGAGTTCGTTCAATACCGCTACCAGAGAAGGCGTTTGGGTTTTGACATCGATCAAGCGCTGGGTTTGCTGGCGCAAGGCATCGATTTCATGTTGCTTTTCCTCAATGACGCGGGTTTC
>CAZGUM010000014.1:32393-40438 GCA_964529085.1 uncultured Methylomonas sp.
TTTGCTGGCGCAAGGCATCGATTTCATGTTGCTTTTCCTCAATGACGCGGGTTTCTTTTTCCAGGGTTTTGATTTGGTTTTTCAAGGTGTCGACGGTTTGGCCTTCTTGCCAAACCGGCCAAATCAGCACAGCCATAAACAGCAGCAACAGGACGCCGTTCAGCAGCCAATGCAGGGCTTGAACCAGCGGATTGCCGCGCGGACGATAGCGTTCCGGGAGTAGATTGTACGCTGGTGCCGTTGAGGGACAGGTAGTACTGGCCTGGGAATAATCCACCCGAGCGGGTTGTACTCCTAAGGTTTGCAATCTGCCGAGCTGCTCGTCGAGCAAGGTTCTGGGTGTAAATACCAGCAATACTTCAATCTGTCCATGCTCGGTTTTACCGAGCGGGACGGCGGTAAAGTAGACTTGTTCGGCCTTGAACGGCGTATAGCGATCCAACTCGAAACCGACCACTTGCTGCAGGTTTTCCTGCGCCGCGGCGGGCAAATAGACGATCTTTTTCAGAGCTTGGGAATCGTTCAGCCGCAGTATACATTCGGCTTTTTCAAAATCGGGATTTTGGGTCTTGACCGTTTGATAGCTGTCGGCACTATTTGCGTCCAGGGGCCAAGTCGTAGGGTTGGACTGGTCGGCGTGATTGTAAAAGCGGATTTGAAAAGCGGTGTCGGCGGCAGTCAATACCAATACGCCGGATTGGTCGCTGAATAAGGTTTTTAGCTTATTGGGCACCAAAAACGTCAGCTCTCGCCCCCACCACTGGAAAAAACGTTTCAGGTCGAAATCAATGGTCGTTTGTAAATTCATCTTGAACGGTAATTAACTGGGATTCCTTCGCCGGGTCGAATAACGACAACACTTGTCGACCTTGTTTCCAATCCAGGATTTGAGAAGGCGCTTGGCTGGGATCTTGGTTCTGGACTTTTAATACTGCTTCGATAGCGGCGGTAGCCTCATCCTCCTCCAGCAGTGTTTGCACCTCAATAGTATACGTTTGTGGTGCATCCGCCAATCCGGGATCGCTCTGATCGCTCTGGTTATCGCCGGTTTGGGAGGTGTCGGCCACGCGTTTTTCCAAGTATACATCATGAATATTCTGTTCCTTCAGCCGTTCGCCGACCATTTGCAACAATTCCGGCGCCGCTACCCTTAGGTTCAACTGAGGTGCGCCGGAATAAATCGTTATCCAAGGTTGTAAGCGCTCAAAGATATCGGCGGTAAAACCTTGTACCAGTTGCAGCTCTTCCAGCGCTTGAAAGGGTCGGTTGCTGGGTTGATAGGCCAGGCCAGCCTGCCGGTATTGTTTTTTTTCGGCGCCTTGCGGCCGCGGCTCGTCGTCGGCATCGCGCCAGTCGAGCAAGGTGTCTAACAGCTGCTGTTGCTGCTTGCTGTCGTCGCTAATCGAATTGATCACGGCTTGCAGCAAGGGTTCCTCCGCGGTGTTGATATCGACTTTGCCGGATTCCGCGAGAATTCTGATGCGGATTTCGCTATCGCTGCGCGCAATGCGGTAGAGGGTGCCATCCGCCAGCCAACGTTGTTCGGGGTCGGGATTTTGCAACATGAATTGGGCGATGCTGAGGCCGCTCTCCGCCAAGGCCTGGGCCTGGGCATTATTTTTCAATGCGCCGGCCACACTACTTTCCCTGCGCATGCTCAGTGCAAAACTACCCGCCATCAGGCTGAGCAGCGTTAAAATCCAAATCACGATTACCAGAGCAAAACCGCATTGCCGCAGACGGGGCGGTGGATTGATGCGCATATCAGTTGTTGTCTATGCTGGGCAGATTTTGTTCGCCGGCGAGCGCATCTGCGCTGGTCTGCCCGGATATTTTCAGCGGAAATATCATGTCGGGCCAAAAGCTGCCGTCTTCCAGTGTGATGCCGATCTTGACCAGTTTGGGCAGCTGAGCGGCATCTTGCCAGTTGTCCAACCAGCTGCCCGTGCCGTCGTTAGTGTCTATCGCCGAGCCGAGATAGCTGATTTTGAAATTTTTTATCCGTTCCAGTAAAACTACCGGATCCTGGTCAGCCGAATTATTTTCGGTTTGTCGGTAAGGGCTTAGCCTGACTTTAAGAATGGACGGTTGGCGTGGGTCCAGCTCGACCTGAAATATCTGCAAACCCTTACGCGCGGAAGCCGCGGGCAGGGCGGAGACAAAGCGGATACTTTGCGGCAAACCTTGAAAAGCCAACTTCGGCGGCTCTTGTGTATCTTGTTCCTGGCTTTGCAGCGTCGGGTTATCCTGGATTTCCGGCAGTGGTTTGACGTTGCTCAAATGCCGCTTGAAAAACTGATACACCACGGCTTTTTTGTTCACTTCGCTGATTTTAGCTTCGCCGCTATTCCAGCTTTCGGCGGCAATCCGTAAGCTGGCGAATAGCAGCACCACCATAATCCCCAGCAGGCTAATGGCAATCAGCATTTCGATCAGCGTAAATCCGTTTGCATTCCAGCGCTTCAGCACTATCCCTGGCCTTGTTGTTGCAGTTTTAAGGAATTCAATTCAATGCTGCGGGCTTGTTCCTCGTCGCCCCAACTTACCCTCACACGTACCGACATCAGTTCCGCTGCCGGCGTTTGCTGGTCCGACTCTTCGTCTTTCAATCTGCGTTTGGCGGCTGGCGGCGTTGCGGGGCTGACAACGACTTGCCAGTCGTATTTATCGCCTTCGTTGCCCTGGCTTTCGCCGGCTGTCAGCGCGGTTTCGACGCCGGTGCGCGCCATCAGCGATTCGGCGATTTGCACCGCGATAGTGTATTCCTCGGATATGACGGCATTGTTAACGCCGGTGCCGAAGATACGCAACAACACGGTGAGGGCGATCGCCATGATGGAAAAGGCGACCAGAATTTCCAGTAACGAGAAGCCTTTATGCCGCCGCATCGGAAATACTGACTTCGCCGGTAATCCAGTTGACGTCGATACGGCGCAATTGATTGCCCCATTCCAGCGTGATCCGGCCGCCGGTGGAAGAACCGTCGCCGAAGAAACGAATATTGCCTTGTTCGCCCTCGGAAAACTCTTCCTCCGCGACCACCAGCGACACGTCGATATCCTCGGCAAACGGGTAAGTCTTATCGCGGTTGCTGATCGAATAACTATTGTCTTGCAGATCGATGGCCACGCTGACCGGTTTTTGCGTCATCAAGGCTTGACCATGGGCGTATCTCAACGCCGATGCAATGTCTCTGGCCACGGCTTGCAGTTTGGTGCTACGGTTACCGGAGCCGATATTGTTGCCGAGTACCGCAAAACCCAGGACGCTGATCAATAATACGATGATCAACTCGATCAACGTAAAACCTCGATTATGATTCGGCAAGCGTCCAGAATGCGGCTGTTGCAAAGACGCGAAGTCCGGTGTCGCTATCGGCGTAATGGCGGGCAGGGCGGTCATTTATTCCCAGCTGTTAATGTCCTGGTCTTCGCCTTCGCCGCCTTCTTTCTCGTCGGCGCCAAAACTGAACAAATCGAATTTGCCGTGTTGGCCGGGGAAGACATAGTGGTAGTCCTGATTCCACGGATCTTGCGGAATTTTGTCCTTGCGCAGGTAAGGCCCGTTCCAGCGTTTCGCGTCTGCGGGCCTTTCCACCAAAGCGGTCAGACCTTGCTGGCTGGTGGGGTAACGGCCTTCATCGAGTTTGTACATATCCAGCGATGCTGCAAGATCCTCGATTTGTACCCTGGCAGCCTTGGTTTTGGAGGCGCCCATATGTTTCATCACCTGCGGTCCGACAATCCCGGCCAACATGGCGATGATGCCCAATACCACCAACAGTTCCAGCAAGGTAAAACCGCGGTGGCGGCGTAACATGTGTCTCATTTGAAAAACTCCTTCTATTAAAATTTGGATTGTAGGGGGCGAGTTGATTCGCCGACGGGCCTAAACAGCCAGATCGTTCACGCTCAAGATCGCCAGCAGAATCGAAACGATGATGCCGCCTATCATCAGGCCCAGCGAAATAATCAAAGCCGGTTCCAGCAGTGCCAACATGCGCTGGATGGTGGTCTTCAGCTGCTTATCGTAAATCACCGCAACCCGCATCAGCATTTCTTCCAGCCGGCCGGTTTCTTCGCCCATTTTAATCATCTGCACCGCCAGTTTGGGAAACAAGTTTTGCTGCGCCAATGCGTCAGACATGGTGCGGCCTTGTTTAAGCTGCGCTTCGGCGTTTTCCAGCAAATCGGCCAGCACGGTATTGCCGACCGTTTCGCGGACGATGCCCAAGGATTTTAAGATGGACACGCCGTTACCCAATAAAGTGCCGAAGGTGCGGCTAAAATTAGCGACTTCCATAGTCAGAACGATGTCGCCGAACAGCGGAAACTTCAGCAGGCGGCCGTCCCAGGCTTTCTTCCCGGCCGGATCTGCCAACTGCGATTTTATAGTTTGCACACTGCCGAGCACGACAATCAGCAGCACCCACCAATAACTTTGCAGAAATTCGGCCAGACCGACCACAATCTGGGTCGGCACCGGCAAGGCCTGACCGGCGCTATCGAACATCTCTTTGAATTGCGGCACCACGAAAGTCAGCATCACAAACAAGGATGCCAGCGACATTACCAATAAAATCGCCGGATAAATCAATGCAGTGCTGACGGTGTCTTTCAATTCCTGCGAGCGTTCCATGTATTCCGACAAGCGCAGCAATACGCCGCCGAGATTACCGCCCATTTCGCCGGCGCGAATCATGTTCAGATAAAATTTGGAAAATACCCCGCTCTGGCTTTCCAGCGCATCGGGCAGCGCCTTGCCGGCTTTCACCTTTTCCAATACTTCGCCGACCAGCTTATTCAGTTTCTGATTTTCTTCGGTCAGCTGCATCAGGATCGTCAACGAGCGGTCCAGCGGCAAGCCCGATTCCAGCAAGGTTGCCAATTCGCCGGTCAGCATGCCGATTTCTTTCTGGGAAAGCTTGACCCCGGCGGACTTTAATTTAAAACCCAGGAAGGTTTTATCCCTGGCCAGTTCGATGCGGATCGGAATCAGTCCTTGGCTTTGCAACTCGATTAACAATGCCTGCTCATCGGCGGCATTACGCACGCCTTCTTCGGCAATGCCCTGGTTGTTGACGACTTTGTAGGAATATAAAGGCATGGAATGGTTTAGCAATTGGCGGTTAGCTGGATTTGCGGTTGGTAGAAGGCAAGGTCCTCGTCGGAAGAGATAGTCGGCATATTTTCACTGAATAATGGTGATGCTCTATTTGTTTGCCGAATCGCAAACTGCGACATGCGCTCAACAAAGCCACTAAGAAGAGGGAGGCCGGAATAGAAGGAAACCCCTGCTCCAAGGATGAACACAGTGTCTGTCATTTTTTATAAAGTTAAGCTGATCAGGCAACGCCGCATGAAAAATTCGAAAATAAAACAGACAAGCCAAAGGTTGGCACGATTTAATACCCACGCGGAATTTAAGCTGTTGCTATAAATGGTGGGTAGAAAAGCGTTGCCTACACTGATAGACATCAGGTTCATGCTTCCGTCGTCACCCGCAACACTTCCTCCAGCGTGGTAATGCCTTGCAAAGCTTTACCCACGCCATCTTCATACATGGTTTGCATGCCTTCCTGGATTGCGGTTTGCTGGATCACGAAAGCTTCTTCGTGTTTCATGATTTGTTTGCGGATGGTGTCGGTCATCGTCAAAAACTCGATGATGGCCAACCGGCCTTTGTAGCCGATGCCGTTGCAGGCTGGGCAGCCGACCGGTTTGTGCAGCAGGATGTCGCCGCTGGGTTGCCAGTGCCGCAGTTTCATTTCCTCTATCAATGTATCCGAGGCCGGATGGGCTTGCTTGCAATGCGGGCACAGGCGGCGCACCAGACGCTGAGCCAGGATACCGTTGATGGTGGAACTGAGTAGATATTCTTCCAGGCCCATGTCCTGCAAGCGGGTGACGCCGGCGGCGGCATCGTTGGTGTGCAGGGTCGATAATACCAAATGGCCGGTTAGCGCGGATTGCACCGCGATTTTGGCGGTTTCCAGGTCGCGCATCTCGCCTATCATAATCACGTCCGGGTCTTGCCGAACAATGGAGCGTAAGGCAGAGGCGAAAGTCAGGCCGATTTGCGGTTTGGCTTGTATCTGGTTTATGCCTTCCAGCTGATATTCCACCGGATCTTCGACGGTGATGATTTTGCGCTCGGAGGTGTTCAGAGTTTTTAAAGCGGCGTAAAGCGAAGTCGATTTACCGCTACCGGTCGGGCCGGTAATCAGCAGGATGCCGTGCGGTTGAGCCAGCACTTCAATAAAACGCTCGGCTTGTCTGCCGACGAAGCCCAGGGTTTCAAAATCCAGCACCGCGTTTTCCTTATCCAGCAAGCGGATCACCACGCTTTCGCCGTGTAGGGTAGGGATGGTGGAAACCCGCAAATCCAGCTCCTTGCCTATCATTTGCAATTTTATCCGGCCGTCTTGCGGCAGGCGGCGTTCGGCGATGTTGAGCTTGGCCATGATCTTGATCCGCGACAACACGGCGGCGGTGGAAGCTACCGGCGGCGAGTCTATATCTTGCAGTACGCCGTCGATACGCAAACGCACTTTCAGGCTTTGCTCAAACGGCTCGATGTGCACGTCCGACGCCCGGCTTTCCACGGCTTTTTGCAGAATGAAGTTCACCATTTTGATGATGGGCGCTTCGCTGGCCAGATCTTTCAGGTGCTCCAGGTCTTCGCTGCCTTCTTCCTCGACGTTGAGGTTATCCATCAGCTTGTCCATTTGCGACTTGCCTTCGCCGTATTGCAGTTCCAGCGCGGCGTCGATTTCCGAAAGCTGTCCGATTTGCAGCTTGATCGGCTTGCCGGTCGCAAGTTGCAGGGCTTGGCTGACATAGTCGTCTTCCGGATCCATTACCGCGACCTGGATTTGATCGTCGTCGGCCGTCAGGCCCACCGCGTGATATTGCTTTAAAAAGCGTTGAGATACACTGTCGGGTAGCGGCGATTGCGGCGGGTAGTGTTCCGGTGTGACGCGGGCGATACCGCTGGCTTCGGCGAAGCTGACGGCAATGTCGCTGTCCGAACATAAACCCAGTTTTATCAGCAGTTGCGGCACGGAGTCGTCCAACGCCGTTTTCTGCATGCGGCGGACTTTGCCCAGATCACTGTCGGAGAGTTTGCCCTTGCTTTTTAGCAAGCTCAGAAAGGCGGCGTATTTTTCGGATTTGTCAGCGATTTCCATGTCCATTGTTAGCCAGTCAACTTGCAGAACTAGGGTTCATTGTAGCGATTTTCTAAATAGTCTGGCGCCGATTTATTGCCGGATGATGAAGCGAGCTTGTTGTATAGTAATTCCGTTATTTGTTTAGCGGCGGTTTGGGAGGCTGGCGATGCGTGGATTTAAAGCGGTTTTGGGATTGTCGATGATGTCGATGATTTGCGCGTGCAGTGCCGATTGGCCGCAACGCCTGGGCTATCATGCACTACAGAACGTGGGGCAGATGCAGTGTCAAAAAGCCATGGCCAACGACTGTGAACGGCGGCAAAGTTATGACGAGTATCAGCGGGAACGGGAGCAGGCGCGATAGCTGGCTGTGCAATGCGCATCTCTCATCCCGTGTTTCGTCTTGGTATCCGGGGGCTACGAAAGAATCGGGCGTTTTGGGTGCCGGTCTAAATATCGTTGAGCAACGCTAACTCCGCCGGATGCGGCAGCATGTAAAACGATTTGTCGATAAATGCATCCGGTTCCCGGCGGAAATGGTGACGAAGCAAGGTCAGCGGTACGATTAGCGGCAATAAACCAATCCGGTAATTTTCGATGGTTTCCACCAGTTCCTGTTTATCGTCGCTATCCAGCTTGTGTTTCAGATAACCTTGAATATGTTGCAGCACATTAACGTGATTACCGCGGGTGGCGACGATTTTCAGACAAGTCATCAACGCGGCGATGTAGACGGCGCCTACACTCTCAATGTCCGTGTTAGTGACGCCGGCGATGATCCGCCCCAACTCGCGGGCCTGATTTTGTTCGTGGCTCATCGCGATCAATTTATGCCGGCTGTGGAAAGTGATCAAACCGTGCGCGGTCAAACCTT
>CAZGUM010000015.1:0-40367 GCA_964529085.1 uncultured Methylomonas sp.
TCTTTGAGAATGCCCTTTTTATCCTGGGCAAAATAACCGTTGTGGAGTTTCTCGATGGGCAGTTTCAGCCATTCAAGGGAGGCGAAGCGCTCTTCCTTTGCCAATTCAGCCAGAGTTTCTTCGAAGGCTTGGGCAAATTTGCCTGCGATGGGCTTGCCCGCTTCATCATAATCCCGATAATTGGCGACACGGTCAATGAAGAACAAGCTCAAGACTTTGATGCCGCGTCTTTGAGTCTGTAATTCCTTTTCAAGATGGCGTTTGACGGTGTGCTTGATCTGCGCACGCCAAATATCATCCCGCATTCCGCCGACCTCTTCGCCCAGACGTATGACACGCCCATTGGCAAGGCGGATGAATTCATTCTCTGGTTCGGCGTTGATCTCTGCAATCTCGTACCCTTCTTTATAGGCGGCACGTTCATTCGAGAGAGCATACAGGTCTGCGCCATTCTTGACGGTAACTGTCTTTTCACGCGGACCTGCATCTGTCTGTTCCTGAATGCGGAGTTTGGCTTTGATGCCATTTTTGTAATCTATCTTATCCACCCGGACATACGCTTCATTGGCACCACCTTCCACTGCTGCAGACGCAACCACGATCTGCTTGACGAGACGCAATTCAAAGGCGCGGACGGGATCGAGTTGGTAGATCAGGTTATAGGGATTCGTATGAGTCGCTGAATATCGCAACGTGCAAAGCGGATTGAGCGCTTTGATGGCTTCCTGTGCTTTTTCGGTGTTATCTACGCTCTGCGGTTCGTCAATAATGACGATGGGACGCGCCGCCTGCACAAATTCGATGGGCTGGCGACCCGAGAGTTTGTCGCTTTCTTTGTAGATAACATTGCTTTTCTTTTCTTCTTCTGTGCCCGTGAAGTTCTTGCGAAAGGCGTCAATGTTGATGACCAGGACTTGCAAGGTGTTGCTAGTGGCAAACTGGCGCAGGCGGTTGATCTTCTTGGCATCGTAGACGAAGTATTCGGGCAGGATGTTGTACAGAGTTTTGAAATGCTCTTCGGTGATCTCTAGATTCTTGAGGACACCTTCACGAATGGCAACGCTCGGCACAACGATAATGAACTTCTGGAAGCCGTACTTTTGTGACAGTTCGAAGATGGTACGCAGGTAGACATAGGTCTTGCCTGTGCCTGTTTCCATTTCCACGGAGAAGTGGGGGATACGTCTGGCACCGTCGGCGGGCTGGTCAAAGTGTTCCCAAGCATCCAGTGAGGCGTTTGGATCGGCGACCTCTATGTCGTTTCGGTGTTGGACGGTACGCGTGTTCTCGCGCAACCGATCTTCATCCAGTAATAACTGATTACCGACACCCAGTTCGGTTTGCGTCTGACCAGCAAAGATTTCGCCAAAGTCCACCACATGGACAGGCGTCATGGTCGGCGCAGACTGCGGTTGACCTTCAAAGAGGTCGGTCACGGCGGCAACGGCGTCGAGTTGGAATTGTTGGTTGGCGTCAAAATGGATTTTCATCTAAACCGTCTTAAACACAACTTCTTTGGTCTTGAAAATCTGTACGGCATTTGCCTTGAGTTGATCGTTCCCAGCAAAACCCAGATCGAGACAGATGATGCGCTGGGGTTTCTTCTCTGCCATCGCGCGGATAACATCCAGAGCGAGTTCTTTTTCCAGGCAAACCAACATTCCTCCACCAGCTACACTGTAAACAGCTTTGCCTTCCAATTCAATCTTTTCGACAGGCGTGGTAAGCAGAAAACCGCTCTTGAGCAAGATTTCATAGAGAATATCTTCGCTTGTCCGTCCTTCGCGGATGTGGTCAATATGAAGTTCCAACTGTTGAACCAGCGCATTTCCATCCTTTGGAACAGACGCCTCCCAACCCTTGAAATTGGACTCTGATAATTTGAAGACACGGAAACCACGATCTTGTTTACCATTAAGAGGTAATTGTCCTTCGTCAGCTTTATTAAGTCTTTTAATTACACGTCTAACACGTTCTTTTGTAATCTCTGCAAAATTTGCTTTTAGATTATTCGCCTTGCAGAATTCAAACGCGACTTTCTGATTTTTATCTTCGGGACTAATTTGCTCTGGCAATTGAACCAGAATAAACCGAGTGTTTTTTAGGTCTTCATTGTTTAGTTCCAAGATCGAATGCGCGGTTGTTCCTGAACCAGCGAAGAAATCAATCACTAAGTCCCCATCATTTAGCGATTGTGCACAAAGATACTTAATCAAGCCTGTGGGTTTGGGTGTATCGAAGACACCTTTGCCTAGTAACCGTTTTACTTCAAGAGTTCCAGCTTCGTTAGAAAACTCTGAACCTATCCAAACTGTTTTCGGTTTAATTCTTTTTACCCCATCCTCATTCTCGGCATAATCGATTTGAAAAATATCCCATCTTCCATCTGCACCAACTTGAGATGCCAATAATTCCTCAAGCCGATCAGCAGTTGTGTCAATTCCCCATCGCCACCTACCATCGGTGCCATCAGATAACTTAGGGAAGACTTCAATCAAAAACATATCTGATTTTTGAAGTGACACCGTTCCAGAGTCAGGATGAACGTAAATTGGATAATACATTTTAGGACGATCTTCTCGTTTTGCGCCTGCACCTCTTTTCCTCAATCCTATGAGCCTATAATGCCTTCCATCAGCTGCAGCCTCAGGATAATCATCCCAATACTCTTCAGGCAACGGAACCCCTAATGTCTCAAAGGTACCGCCCGAGTATGCGAGTAGATAATTATGAGCAGTTGCAAAGTACTTATCGTCGCTTCGTCCTTTCCAATTGCTTACGACTGTAATGCAGCCTAAATAGTTTTCCTCCCCAAAAATATCATCCATTAGCCTGTTGAGATTTTTTACTTCATTGTCGTCAATTGATACGAAAATAACGCCGTCTCTTCTCAATAGATTTTTTGCTAGATACAAACGTGGATACATCATGTTCATCCAGTTTGAATGAAACCGACCATCTGTATCACTGTTTGTACTAAACTTTTTTCCTTGTGCATCAACCTGCCCCGTATATTCCAAGTAGGTTTGTAGACTCTCGGTATAGTTGTCAGGGTAAATAAAATCATTGCCTGTGTTGTAGGGAGGGTCAATATAGATCATTTTGACCTTGCCCAAATACGCTTTCTGCAACAACTTCAACACTTCAAGGTTATCACCTTCGATAATCAGGTTTTCGGTAGTGTCGAAATCCACGCTCTCTTCGGGCGAGGGCAGAAGCGTCCCTGTGCTGGGTGCTTGGATTGTCTTGAAACAGTCGGCTTTGCCCGGCCAGGTCATGCCATAGCGTTCCTTGCCCACGTCTAGCGTCTGTCCAAGCACGAGTTTGAGTCTATCGAAGTCGAGCTTGTCCCCTTCGGTGCGTATTTCAGGGAAGAGGCGCAGGAGTTCGGCGGCCTTGTCCGCAGAGAGGTTGTGGGAAGTGAGGTCAAGTTTTTCGGGGAGGTCGGTCATGAAGATTTCCTCTTACTTTTGGAAATAATGGTGTATTTATTCTTTAGGTTATTCAAAAAATCGTCAAAGAAAATGACCTGAACATTTTTCAGGGAGTTGTTCAGAAGTTTATACGCTTTTTGCCCCTTTGTGTCCAGCATTTCACGTTTGCTAATTAGAACATATCCTCGTGGGCGCACAAGGTTTACCTCGATGCCGTTATTCTTGAAAGTGGTTATCAAACCATTAGCATGGTTTTCCAATTCAAAAATGTATTTTTCCACCTGGGCGATTGCCTGGCTTGCCTCACTACTCCAATAATAGTTGTCATGGCTCTTGTCGTAATTCAGGCATTTGAAATCAGGGCGCTTAATCTCAAACACATCCACAAATTGAAATTGATCGATCAACAAGAAGTCAGGAATCGTAATACTAAATCCAATATTGGTTCTATCAATCAGATTGATGTAGGAAGAATTGAAAAATAAAATATTTTCCTTGAAAAACTCCTGCCACTCACTTTCCTTTTGCGCCTTCCTTTTCAGAAGTTTATCGTATCTGTCAATAATGTTCTTTAGTTCCAATTTATTCGACTTGTCTCGCAAATCGGTAAAGCGGATTTGTGAAAGTAAACCAGATTTTGCTTTAGCAGATCGATCCATCAAGGGCGGCAAAATCTCCACCAATTTACTAATGTCATCCGTGCTCAATTGGCTAACGATCCCTTTCCTGGACAATATTTGATTTAAAGTTCCAGGAACATACTTGGCTGCTTTTGAGCCTACCTTGAATTTCCTTGGAAAGATGTTTGCCAACTCCACGAGAGAAGAATGACTGAGCCGATTTGAATTTTCCTTGAATATCATTCCAAGGGTGGCTATCATCGAATCATATTCTTTTTTGTTGAAACAAATCTTTTTCCCCTTTATCGAGGAGGCGTGGTTGGCGATGATTATTTCGTCAATTTCCGAGAAAGTATCCCGAAGTAGAAAAAAGAGCGGCTTTAACGCGCCACGAAATCCATAACCGCTTTGACTAAACCCTGACGGTTTCTTGGATGTGTCTTTGAAAACCAGCTTTTTAATAAGGTTCCCTTGGGCAGAGCCTGATACAAAAACATACTCATAGTATTTCTTTGTGTTGTCGTATCGCCAGACAACCTGACCATCCTTATTTTTGGTTTCTTTCATTATGCTTACCTCATCTGCCTATCGCAAATTCCATTTCAAGATAAAAAGGAGATCGGTCTTTGTATTTTGTTCAAGTCGCTGACTGATCTCATCCAGTAACTCATCTTTTTTCTTATCCAGTTCACGGCTGGCAGCATCGTAATTGCGCCAGGCTTCATCCCGTTTTGCTTCCAGTTTTCGAAGCGACTGTTGCTTTTCGAGTTTATCGGGCAGGTTGGGCGCCAGGCGAGCCGCTTTCCGTGTATCCTTGATGGTTTCATCAAGTTCATCCAATTCAGCTTGTA
This sequence comes from uncultured Methylomonas sp., assembly GCA_964529085.1. Taxonomy (GTDB): domain Bacteria; phylum Pseudomonadota; class Gammaproteobacteria; order Methylococcales; family Methylomonadaceae; genus Methylomonas. The sequence goes on from CAZGUM010000015.1 coordinate 4,906, forward strand.
GGGATGTGCGACGATCTTCTGCCCATCGGTCAAGTTTATCAATTTCGATTTCAAACCAATTTGCATTCCGCTGGGTTAACTGTTCGAGCATATGGCTTTGTTTGACCGCCTGAAGTTCGACAAGTCTGGCCTCCACATCAGCGGCAACAGTTGTCTCGTTTTCTTTTTGGGCAGCCAAGTCAAAGAACCGCTGGATTTGCTTTTCATCTATTGTCTCGCCATCATCAGTAAAGCCTGATAAAACCAGATAGTCTTCGGCTTCTAACGCTGTCACTGAATAATGACTGCACATCAACCAACCAGATTTGCCACTTAGCGAATCTAAAACAGCTATACGCTTACCGCTGTTGGAATACTCAAAGGTCACTTCTCGCGGTGGAGTGGGCAATTCCTTTGCCTGTGCCAGGAGGCGTTGCGCCAGTGGATGCCCGACACGATACGTATTGGCATCTTCCACCTGTTTTCCCATGCGATAAGGACCAGAGTGAATAGTCTCACCGGGGAACGGATTCTTGTGAAGGACGAAACTGTATCCGTCTTTATCGAAGTGTGCATAGTTTTTCAGGAGTTCATGAGTCACGAGCCACAACTGCTGATTGAACCGGTCAAGATAATCATTACTTTGAATACGAACTTTCTCAACGACTTCCTGATCGAAATTATTGAGTAGCTGTTCACGGGCATCCTTTTGCCCCTCAGCAATTTCCGCCTCCAACTCCTTTTGAAGCTGGTCAAACTCAAATTGAATTTGTTCCTGACTTCGGCATTGCTGATAGATCGCCGCAATTCGTTTTTCAAAGTCCACACCCGATTCGACTGCGCCAAGAATTTCATCGCTTGCGCCGAACACTCCATCGAACAGGCGGAATTTTTCAGCAAGTAATTCATACACCCTTAAGTCTGCCGCATTCTTCTTGTTCAGGAAGTTCACCACAACGACATCGTATTTTTGTCCATATCGATGGCAGCGTCCAATACGCTGCTCAATTCTTTGAGGATTCCACGGTAGGTCATAATTCACCACGAGGTTGCAGAATTGCAGGTTAATGCCTTCCGCCGCAGCTTCGGTAGCAATCAAGATCGTTGCTTCCTCGCGGAAGGTGTCCACAAGGGCAGCACGCATATCCGCAGTAGGTGAGCCGCTTATGCGATCTGTGCCTTTGTGTTTTTCGAACCAGTTACGATAGATCTCTTTCGATTTCGCATCTGTGTTCGTGCCGTTGAATAACATCACTTTCCCGGCAAACTCTGTCTGCTCCAAGACTCGAAAAAGGTATTCCTGTGTACGGCGTGACTCTGTAAAGATCACGGCTTTTTGCTGCAAAATGGCTGTGCCTTGTTGTTCCTGTGCTTTCCTGGCGGCATCGAATCCTTTTCGCAAGGCGGTCAGGAGTACTTCGCCTTTCGAGTTGCGGATGATGGATTTTGCAAGATTGTGGAACTCACGTAACTGTTCCATTTCCTGTTTGAGTTCAGTGAGTTCTTGTGGAGTTAGCCTTGGTTTCTCTTTCACTTCCCCGTTTTCATTTTCATCCCATTCGTCCGCCAATTCATCGAGCTCCTCCCAGTTTTCAGGAAGATCTTCAGGTACATTGTCAACCGCTTCTGATTCGGCGGCGGCGTTTTCTAATCTCTTGACCAGGCTATCCAACGTTCCAGAGATCGCGTATGTAGAGGATGCAAGCAATTTTCGCAGAATCAAAGTGACCAAGGCTCGCTGACTTGCTGGCAGAGCATATAACTTTTCTCGCTGCAAATACCCGGAAACCAGATCGTAAAGACGCTGTTCCTCTTCAGACGGTACAAATTCCTGAACCAAAGCATGACGGTTGGTGTACTTTATATATTCGAGTACCTGTTTGCGCAAAGTCCGTTTACAAATCGGCTTGAGTCTTTCTCGAAGATCGTCAAAATTGACATCGTTGCCCAGGCGGGCAAATTGCGCCTTGTAGCTTTTGAAATCCCCAAAAGAGTATTCGTCAATAATACTCACCAATCCATACAATTCAAGCAGAGAGTTCTGGAGTGGCGTTGCTGTCAACAGTACTTTTGGGAAAGGAGCAATTGCCTGTTTAATTGCATTTGCGATTTTGTTGGATGGTTTGTAAACATTTCGTAGACGATGAGCTTCATCAATCACCACAAGATCCCATGAAACTTGTCGCACATACGGTTCTTTGGAGCGAACGAACTGATAGGAACATAGGATAATGTTATTCTGCTCGAAGGGATTCAAGTTTCCTTGTCGGATGAATTCATTGAAACTTTTACTCTCTAAAATGACAGAGGGTAAAAAGAATTTATCTGCAAGTTCCTGACTCCACTGCTTCCGCAAATTGGCAGGGACGATGATAAGTAATTTTCGTTTTCTCTCCGCCCATTTCTGTGAGAGTAAAAGTCCTGCTTCAATGGTTTTCCCCAATCCGACTTCATCTGCTAGGATTGCACCCTTTGAAAACGGATTGCGAAAAGCAAACAATGCCGCTTCAATCTGGTGAGGGTTCAAATCCACCTGGGCATCTGCCAGCACGGACGCAAGTTTCTCTACACTGTCAGAGGAATGACGGCGGGTTAGCTCGTGAGCGAAGTAGCGGATATGGTGTGGGGTAAGTTGCATCAGCTTTGTATTAAATCTTCATTTTTATCCCATAACGGATTGCTTTACTGGCGCTGGGGAGGGCGTGGAGTCGGCTTGGGAGCAGAGAAAACTCGAAGCCAGACAACTGCTCGAAAATGCCGCAGAATCCCCAGCGTCCAGTGCACCAGCTCATGATGGAACTCATCATATTTCACGCAAGAACGGAGCCCGTTCTTATGACGCTGTGTTAGCACCTTTTTGCTCATTGAGGCAAAATAAATTGTAGTTCTTCTTCGGTAAAATGCTCTCCAAGAATTTCAACGACATCTTTGTACGCCTGCTCGTTTTGTTGTGCAAGGGTCCGCACCATTACCTTAACCATAGCAATATTTTGTTGAGCAGAATATTTTACAATTTCTTGATGTATCGATCGAATTGCCCCGTACTTGTTAAATAAGATATTACTGGCAGTGGTAGCTCCCAATATTTTGGCAACTTCCAACAAATTTATCCCATACATTTCTTAAAATTCTTTCAAATAGTTGGAAATGTCCTGTGAACTACGCATATTGGTTGCGAAGATTTCAAACAGTGCTTTTATCATTTCTCTGTACATAACTTTTGTCTCATGATCAGTATTTTCTGATTTTGATAATTCCGTTAAACCTTCAACCAATGCTTTAAAATTCTCTTTATTGATGTTCAATTCATCAAGTCGAGATTGCAAAACTCGACCAAATAATTGCTCTTTTTTATTAAGGGCATAGATTTCCTTGATCGCCCCCACAATTTCCGGTAGATTGTCAACAACTCCTTGTACAATGACAAGTTTAGCCGACACAGGCTGCATCTCACTTTTTACGATTTTTTTGTCCATGTTCACTTTTGATCTCTTTCTTAGGAGTTTTTAACACTATCTGAATTCCCATCGTTTTTCCATACAACATCAAAGAGTTTCTTAACACCATAAGCAGTCCCAAGCGCGATTGCAGGAACCACAATAACAGCCCCTGCCAACATTCCACCTCCAACTAATGCGCCAAGTGCAGCCAACCCAGAGGTTATTCCGGCGGCGCTAAGTCCAAAGACTGAACCACTTGCTGCAATTGCTCCTATAGGAACACCGACCCCGGCAAGTTTTGATGCACTATCTTTTATGACCTGTTTAGATCTTTTAGAATTTGAGGGAATATCCTTGATTTTAACAAGATTCTCTTGGATAGACTTTATGGCATCAACTTGTTCTTGGGTAATACCCAAGAGTTCCCCGATACCAAGTATGTATTGATATTCTTCATCGGTGAATTTCGAATCAACCAAAGAAAAAAGACACAGGTCTGAGATTAAAGTGTATTTTAATTCCGTATTACCCAGATTTTGAATTGTATCAAGATTCGCAAGCTTATCTTCGTGTTGAAGGTTGAATACTGAGGAATAGATTTTAGCTTTCCCTATGTCTGAAATCTTAAGTTGCGCCAACAAGATATCCAGTTGACGTTTTTCCTTATCTCCAAATTCTTTATCTACATAACAGACGGCAGACAAAATGCTCAAATAAGCGATTTGTTCATTTTCAGAATATTCTTCTAATGGATGTTTTTTCTGTTCTTCTGACATAATTACTACTCTTTATCGTGATTTTAGGGTGCTAACGTATCATTATAACTACAAACGGATCTATGAACTGCCGGCAGATGCAGGGATGAGCGCCATCGCACAGATCACCTGCAATTTGGCAGGGTCCAGGCTGTTTTGGTCAGCCCATTGCTGACGGGCACGCTCGATCCATGTATCAAATTCATCATCAGTGGGATAGGATTCAAATTTAGCTTTTGGTGTCTCCGGAAAACATCGAATTGTCCGCATGGCATCATCACGTCGGCGGCTATCGTCTAATGGGCGACCATGTACATCTGCAAGGACAGTGTCGATGTGGTTGCGTCCGCGCCGCAAAAGCAGAAACAATCGCTTGCGACCTGGTTTATTCATGGCACCGCGAATCCCCGCCGGCAGTTTCAAAATTTCATCCTGGTTTGGGATGATCGCCAAGTCGTTGTAGAAGGTACTGGTTGTCAAGTCTTCCACGGATTGGAGAAACTCCATTACCTGATCCAAATCCAGATCCGCACTCGCATCGGTTGCCAGATACATTTCACGCCCCAGTTTTTCCATCTCCAGTTCCTGCGTCAAACTACTTTGCTGACTTTCCCTATGAACCATTACTGGGATTTGAGCTAGTGAGCGATGCTGGCGGCTCCGTTCTTGCAGTCGGTGTTCCCAGTTCCGGGCATGGCGGATTCGTTCATGATCCATCGTGGAGGGCACAAAGTTGTAGATGATGACATCTCTGGGCACACTCCACGGTCGCAGGACGCGTCCCATACGTTGTGCCAATTGCAAAACTGTCCACGGCAAATCATAATTCACCAAAATCGAGGCATCCTGCATGTTGAAACCTTCCGACATGGAGCGAGTGGCAATTAATACCTGAACTTCTTCCTTGTCGTTTCGTTCTTCCGGCAGGACTTCGTTGGCAACCGGGGCAAATCTTCGCAACAGATCATCCAGATCAGGACAATCAACTGTGGTTTCGGTGTTGAGAGTAGGTATAAGTTTTTTTAGACCTTCTTCAAGAGCACGTGCCGTCTCATGATACTCACAGAAGACAACAATCTTCTCGCCAGCAGCTTCTCTGATGATTTGAGACAAGGCGGCAATTTTTTGATCATTGTGGGGTCTCAAGGCATTCCTTACCAAGGTTCTTCGATCTCGGACGAACTCGGTAAGTTCTTTTTGTCTGGCAAAACTGTAATTGTAGCCACCCTTCTCCAACTGTTTGCAAACGTTATTTACTTCCGCAGGCGATGAGCAAAACTGATGGAGGAAAAGGGCTTCCTGCAATGCGAGACGCTCACCCTCAACATCGGGAATCTCCATCGGCAGGAAAGCTTGTTGTGGATTGTCAGTGTGTTCTATTTTCTTGTAGAGTAATTTGCTTTCCAAAAGGTCGGCGAGAAAATCATCAAATGGGTTCTGATACCTCACGGTTCGAAGGCAGATACGTCTGGGGAAATACCGATAATCATTTTCAGAAAAAACAACGTAACGTTCTCCGCTGGTATCTTGTTTGCTGAAATGGCGAACGACATCTGGTGTGGTCAACACAGTGCAGGGGGGAAGTTCAGGCAGATCAGCCAGTTTCTCGGCCCGCCATATGCGCGTTTCAACTGTGAATCCAAGTTGTGTGTTGAGTGCTTGTTTTGGAGCAGGCAACAATCGCAATTGACTTTCCACTTCGGAAAAGTCCTTGCCATAAGGTGTTGCCGTGAGGAGCATAATCTTTGCTCCTTTCTCGCGTGCTGCTTTCTGAATGCGGTCATTACTCAAGCGAAGATCACCACCATTAGCTTCTTCATTGCGTAGACGGTGGGACTCATCCAAGATGATTAACGTCTGCTTATTCACCTGGCGTAATTCATGCTCAAGAATGGGCAGGTTGGAATCACCATCTTTTCGCGTCAGAGTGTGATAGGAGAACTCCTCACTCGGAACCTTTGCCGCCCGCATGGATCGTCGCCACACTTCACGCAGGCCCGCTGGACAAATCACTAAGGCACTATCGATGTCACCCTGCATACGCAAGTAAGCGGCAACATGTGCCGTAATAATGGTTTTGCCGAGTCCAGTCGATGCGACCAAAAATGCACCATCATGTTCCATCATGGACCGTAGCACACTGGACACGACACCCTCCTGGTATTTTGCTAGAGGAGGTAATTGCGGTGCGGCTTCGTCTTGTGGGAGACCATATAACTCCAAAAGTGCGCGGGCATAAATGGTGTAGGGATCGTAAGCCTTTAGCCAGGAACGTAGTGCTTCAATCAATTCAGCGGTAATCAGGCGGGCTTTTTCAAAGTAATAGTCAAAACGTTCTACAAAATAGGAAACATCCTCAGCATCATCGATAGTAATTCCCGCCTCGCGGCTGACGCAAAGCCCATGAAAAGAAAAATTTGCGGAGGTTACAACGGCTGTTGTTTTATCTGCAATATAAAGTTTGGCATGATGGTAGAGATATCTGGCGTCCATGACAGGAGTATCTTGTGGAAAGGAAGCTCCTACCGATACGGTCATCAAACCCTGTTCAAGCGCTTCCAGCATTTGACGCATGGAGCGCGTTCGATTTTCCATCGGGCCAAAGGAAAGCTCATTGACAAATTCCTGTAGAACTTCTCGTAGACTATCTTCACCGCCCTCTTGACGCCCCACAAGTAGACGGATTTTTTTACCCTTTAAAGTAGCTTGTAATGCTTGGAAACCAGAGCCTTCAAAATAAGCTGTGGCAATTCGTACCTGTTCCGCAGACAGAAGAGCTGCAGAAACGCATTTCAGGGCAGCATTGTGCCCGTCGAAAAAGTGATTTTGATTGGTTGTAGATAGATTAGTTAGTTCAGTCACCATACCCCCCATCGTAAAATCAATGAAGAGTGACCTAAAAAGGCTACATTTCTTCGTAAATATACCTCTTTTTGAAACCGAGGATGATTACAAAATCCAAACAGGCAAGTTACCCTGTAATCCCCGGGCCGGGTGATTATGGATCTCGAACTGGTACTTGCTTTATCCTGATACCTATCACAGGGCCAAGGCTGCTCCTTCACACCATTGGTAAAATGCTTTTAGAAAATTTGCCCATTGATTCGGTCACTCGATTTGAAAATAACAGTCTAATAAATAACCACTGGTAGCCGCTCATAATTATTGGTGTATATATATGATATTAATTACTGCCATATTAACCCACAGTAACCGAAACCAAAAACGTGATTAATCCTAGAGCGCCCGCTATACCCAGAGTATTTCTCCAACCTTTAAATAGCATACAACTCACTTTGGCGATTGGCAACATCACTATTATTGTCACGTCGACTTTTTTCATAGTTATTATTATGTTTAGACCCATGCTTTGATTTCTATCTAGCGGCAGACTCAGATGCTCCACCTCAATTCACGCAGTTCTCTTTTGTTTTGTAAGTCCTTGTTTCTGCATTTCGTTGTAAAATCAAGCAAAAGGACTTCATTAGTAAATGAAAACAACTGGGGCGTAACGACATTCAAGCGCGTCACACTTTTCTTTATTCCGATACGATTTGATAACCCTTTCGATCTTGACTTTCAAGCCTCGCGGACTCAAGAATGAACACTCAACACTTGAAAAAGCTAATCAATAAGCGCAGGTTCCTAGAAGAGGATGAATGCCTATTTGAATTACGCACAACATTAGATATCTACAGCCAGATTCTTTAAGATGACATTGGGAATTTGAATATATTGGTGAATGATACTAATGTTAAAAACCAGGATAACTAATTAGGTGCTCAGGCTAATCCGGAGGTACAAAAGTGGACTGGAAGGAATATCAAGAGCAGGTGGCAGAGTTTTTTCGCTCATTAGGGTTAGATGCGGAAACAGATGTTACTCTGCAAGGAGTTAGAACTAAACACGATGTTGATGTTTTAGTGAAATCGCATCATGTAGGGTTTGATATTACTTGGGTAGTTGAATGTAAAAACTGGGCGACAAAAATATCTAAACTCCATGTGCTTGCTTTGCGTGAAATTGTTAATGATCTTGGCGCAGACAGAGGAATCCTTCTTTCAGAACAAGGTTTTCAAAGTGGTGCTGTGGAAGCTGCCACTTTGACAAATGTACATGTTACGTCTCTTGTAGACATAAATAAGACCGCGAGTGACGAAATATTTTCAATGCGCCTTCGGGAGCTTGGTGACCTATTAATTGAATGCAGGAAAAATTACTGGGAAATGCCAAAACAAAGGAGAATTGATTGTGGACTTCGCCCTGATGTTGGTGTTCCCGGGTATTCTGCTGCTAAGGTGATAGAAGTTGTCGATAATCTATTTGCAAGAGCCTTCGGTGGCAGTTATCCGTTTGATGTTGATGCACTGGCAAGAATTTTTCTGCCGCATCTTCCGACAAAGATAAATTCTGTTCAAGACTTGGTAGAGACTGTTGAACCATTGATCGAGGATCTGGAAGATAAGCTTAACAAGTGTATGAGCAACAACAAACAAAGCCAGACTTATAAATAAGGATAGCAAGCGATGACTGTGCCATATTTTTTGGGGCCAAATCTTGATGATGTAATGAGATACGTTATTGAGGATATATTGGCGAATGGTATTCAAATCAATCCGAGCAAAGGCAGATGCACTGAATTAACAGGCGTACTACTTGAAATAACAAACCCAAGAGCACGTTTTAGTCGGACAGAAACAAAAGGAAAGCCATTTAGTAGTTTGGGTGAACTGAGTTGGTATCTAGCCAAAACTAACGACATGGAATTTATTTCTTACTATCTATCTAAATATCATGAGTTGGCGGAAAATGGTGTCATATACGGGGGATATGGTCCCCGATTGTTTGAATGGAAGGGCATAAATCAGATATCTCAAGTTATATCTAAACTCAGAGAAAACCCTGATACTCGAAAAGCCGTTATCCAACTTTTTGACGCTAGAGATATTGTTGAAGAACACAAGGATGTTCCATGTACATGTACGATGCAATTTTTGGTGAGGGACAAAAAGCTGCAAATGATTACTTATATGCGTTCCAACGATGTGATAAAAGGCCTGCCGCACGATGTGTTTTGCTTTACAATGCTTCAGGAGATTATTGCTGTGACCCTCTCTCTTGATCTGGGAAGTTATAAACATTCAGTTGGAAGTATTCATCTTTACGATGATGATAAGGAAAACGCCATTAGATTTTTGAACGAAGGTTGGCAGCCAACTGATATAGCAATGCCGCCAATGCCATTCGAAGATCCTTGGGATGCTATTCAATTATTTCTAGAAGCCGAATTTGATATTCGGGCTAAAGGCAGATTTTCAGATAAATTATTAGAAAGTCTCAATCCTTATTGGGCAGATCTTGTTCGAATGCTTCAAGTGTTTAGGTATTGGAGAGAGAAAAATAAGGATGGAATCCTGGAGATGCGGAGAAAAATGTCATCTAATGTCTACAATTCCTATATCGATAAAAGATTGAGTCTCTTTTAAAAAATGTTACATTGGTGTATAAATTAGGTAGTTAACTTGTTAGTTTTAAGCTACTCAAAGGAATCTAATGTATACAACTCTCACAACACTCATTAATCTTTTAGATAGCGGGCCAATGTCTAATGCAGGAGTTATAAGCTGGGGATCCCCTGTTCCTTCATTCGGAGATTTTTCAGCATCCAAGGTGGCTACATTAGGATTAAATCCGAGCAATCGGGAATTCGTAGATGAAGCAGGCAATGAACTTACAGGGAAGTTTAGACGGTTTCATACACTCAATTCGCTTGGTCTGGAATCTTGGTCTGATGTTGATGCTCGCCATTTGCAACTAATTTGGGATTCGTGTCAACATTATTTTTGGATCAATCCATATGATAGATGGTTTAGAGTCTTGGATTTAGTAATCTCTGGTGTCAATGCGACCTATTATGGCAAATCCGCCACCGCTTGTCATCTAGACCTAATTCCTTATGCAACTTCACAGAAATGGACTGAACTGAGCAAAAAACAACGCTCAACGCTTCTAGCAATGGTAGGTAATACACTTGGTCTAATAGTGCGTGAGTCTCCTATCAAGCTAATAATTCTCAATGGTAAATCTGTAGTGGAAATGTTTCAAGATATTTCAGGCGTACATTTGGAAAAGCAGAAGATGTCATCATGGTCTTTACCAAGACGATCAACACTAAATGTGGCAGGAGTGGCGTATCACGGAATCACAAATACACTGTCAGGTATCCCGCTTGGAAGAGACTTGTTGGTTCTCGGATTTAATCATAATCTTCAGAGTAGCTTTGGGGTTACGTCAAAAGTTCTTCGTGAGATTCGTCATTGGATTGCGAATATGGTGTTGGAGGTAAATTAGTGAGACCACGAGACCAGGCGCTTGCTCAAAGACTCGCAGAGACTGTTAATTTATTCGACAAAAACAAACATTCTCTTCTAGGTGTTCAAACTCCGGAGTCGTTTGGCGTATTTATCGAGCAACTTTTGGAGAGTATCCATCGTGTGAAATATGTACCGGTGCTCCAGACGCGGATGTTGAGTAAGAAAAGTGCTGATCCTGATAGTGACATGTTCGATCCCGTGAAGGCTGCGATTTTGCAGCAGCGCGATGGAAATATCGACGAAGCCTTTTGGCTAGTGTTTCTACTAACGCATTTTGGGCGACATCGCTTAGCAGGTTGGTGGTATGTCCAACAAGTTTATGGGCGGCTAGGAGATGGAAGCCGCTGGACATGGGATTCCGTAATCAATAATCCAGATGGCTTTCGCCAATGGCTTAATGACAACCAGGGAAAACTTCAGTCGGGCAATACTCATCATGGTTTTGGAAATCATCGAAAACGGGAAAGTCTAGATGCCTATTCTCGTGGAGGTACGGGCGCCATTGTTACAAGCTATGTAACTTGGGCGATCCCCTATGGGAGCCATGAGAATCTAATTCAAGATGCTTATCGACAGGTCGGAGACAAAGCTGAAGTTGTTTTTGATTATCTTTTTCAATCAATGGATGCGATCACAAGATTTGGAAGAACAGCGCGGTTTGATTATTTGACAATGATTGGACATATGGCACTCGCTAATATCAAACCTGGCAAGGTCTATCTTGTAGGAGCAACAGGTCCAAAGTATGGGGCAAAACTTCTTTTTATGGGTGATAGAAGTGCAAAAATACCGTTAGCGACTCTTGAATCTTGGCTGAGCGAATTCGCTGTTCAATTAGGAGTTGGTATGCAAGAGCTCGAAGATGCCCTTTGCAATTGGCAAAAGAGCCCCGAAGTATTTAGAAAGTATCGCGGGTAATTTAGTTGGTTAATCTTCCCATCGATAATGACGTTGAAGCTTGGTTAGTTGTCTGTAGGGGACTCTTCCTGAATGATGAAGTTGACCAACAATAAGACCAGGCGCTATCCCGATTTCTACAGCAAACCTAATCACATTCCGTGTACTCGGAAAGAGTGCGCGAAACTTTGATTTGTATTCGGGTGGAATAATAATGTTTTCTGCAAATTCGTTTGCTGCTTCTTCCTCAATAGTTGAGAGACTGTCGGCATCTTCAAGGAAAAAATCCTTGTTGCCACGAAGCAGATCGGTGTGAAGGAATAAATGTCCAGCTTCATGGAAAAAAGCAAACCAAAAATGGTCATCCGTAAGATGGCGAAAAGATAAAAGTAGTAACGCTTTGTCATTAGAGATAAACTTAGTCGCTCCGCTAACAGGACATCCTCTCGGGGTCCGTACAACTACTACTGCAACACCGCTTTGGGCGCAAATCTTTGTAAGTTCCGGAACAAATTTTGTAGGGTCTTTGATTGTGGTGAGAGATCTAATTTTAGAGAGAGATTCTTTGAACTTGTTTGCATCCCAAGGTTGGCAATCGATCTCCTCTGCTTGAATTTCTCCTTGTCTTAACCAAGTTGCAACGGGTGCTGGTTGAATTTCATAAGTAGGTGATTTCTTAAACGGTACCTTTTGTAGTACGCTGGCATACTTTTCATACCATTCCTTAACTGTTGATATATTGAAGTAATCAAGACAAGCAGAAACTATATCCTGCATTTGTTTTATCGGTGAGAGCCAACCGAACCTGATCATATCTTCTATAGGCAGGTCGCCTACCCATTGCTCAGCCGTCACGCTAAATCTTGCAATATCCTGGCGATATTGAAAGTCACGTGCCATCCAATATTCGACTGATGCTCCTAATATTTTCTCAAGTTGCCGGGCAGTTGCTAAGGTAATAGCTGTACGTCCTTGTAGCAGATCGTTTACAGCGTCTACTTTGTTTTGCATCCGTTGCGCAAAATCATCTATCGAGATATTCCGTTCAAAAAGGACGTCTTTGATCGTATCCCCAGGTGCGGATGCCCAATTTGGTCGAAACTCGTTGTTATACATAGTTCCTCTCAATCCGCAAGATTTTTATTCGGCTCACTTTTGTCCAATCAATTTTGTTGTTTTTGGTAACCGGATTATCTGGATGATTGGCACAAAAAAATATTTGGAAACCGTCGATTAATTCAAGTACCATATGCTGGTCATATGTTCCGCCATTGATAATACGAGGATGACCTACAAGCAAGTCCTGAACTGATAAAGCTGCCCGTAAATCTGCCAAACGATGTTTTAAGACCTCAGCGACTGGCGATCCCAGTTCATGAGTAGCTTCATCTTCATTCTCGCAGATAGTGCGCAACAATCTTGAATCAAATGCGAGATCCAATTCCGGTAAATTCCCTTTTCTCATATCCTGTTTTGAAAATTGCCATTGCTTCGAAAACCAGGAAGAATGCATGAAGCTGCAATTTTTAGCTAGTGTTATTATCATGAGGACACCTATATCGATCTGGGCCACATGCACCACAAGTTTATATTACTACAATTTCACCCGACAAACGGGAACTGGAATCTCACCGGGTAACCTGTTATTTCCATTAATTGTCATTAGAAAATTTGTTCTATATTATAAATCATCTACCAATATTTTTCAACCATCTGGTTTTCAGGCCTACAAACAAAAATCAATCACGTACAACTCGTGGATCCAAAACATTAAAATGCATTTTTTAGATGAGACAAATACTCCAAGACGCTGTGAAATCTAAAATCATCATTAATAAATACAGATGATAGTTGACTACAAGGAAAAGGTTGGCAACCAAGAACGCTCACAAGCTACTTCCCTATCTCTGACACCGCTCCCCATTCCAGTGCTGGCAATTCTCTATATCGTCGCGATCTTCCCATTGTCACGACCACTTCTGGCGACAATTTTTCAAAAGCCCAGCGCGGCAGACCCAATCCATACTCAACTGGGTGTACACAAGCCTCACGCCCGTTTTCTAACAAAATTCCCAAACATCGCCTAATCTCTTTCTGGTGATCTTTTGTATTTGTCTCCTGCTTTTGTGCACATTTATTATCCAATCCATTCTATTATTGGCAGTTTTCCAAACTTTCTTGAATTTCCTTTAACGATAGCCATGCCAGGAGGTAGATTCTTAAAGGACCAACTCGCTGCTTCGTGAACCCAATTAGGACTGAGTTGAGCGTACACCAATCGTGCTCCCGTCCTCTGGCAAAATCTCCAGGCAGATTTCAGACGCTGTTTCGTAATTTTCTCTATTCTTTTTCTGCTTTTGTGATCATCGCCCACCTCCAGCCAGAATAATGTCTCATATCCCTGAATGCTACCCCAAGCCAGAGCATCGGGGTAAACGGAGATTCCCGGCAATTTGGTTTCGCTCCAACCTGTCCAAATCTGTTCGCGCGGATAAGCAGACCTTAACCATGCCAGCCACCAGCGTGATATTGTTCTATGTGACGTCCCAATCTGGTGAGGGTTTAATTCCTTCACCTTACTAAAATCCACCTGTCTGGATGCTCCCCAACTACGCAAGGCAACAGACACCCCTGGTCGTGTCGGATGCCACATCGGATATGGATCCATTTCCTTTGGCTTCGATTTCTCTTTTTGGAACCTCTCGCCAAGTTTGTAGACGACCAGTTTATTTTTTTGAAGTCCCTGTAAGACATCATCCGTTAGTGTTTCGGACAACCCTGCCAGAGAAGCAACTTCCTCCACACTCCCCTTCCTAATCCTGGTCAAAACTTGCAGGCATTTCAACTCCTCTTGCGAGAAACGGGAGAGACCATCCTCCATAGCTGGAGGAGGACGTAGAGGAGAAAAAAATAACCTTGGACGAAAAGAAAATTTGCGATAGTCGGGTTCTTCGCCCAAACGAGTTACTATATAAGGGATGGAAAAACCACGCGTCATGGAGCGTTTAACCTCCATCACATACCATTCCCCAGGAGACTCCACACGGATCCAAAGCGAGGCGCCCGGTCTTTTTTGATTCAATTCGGCAACCAGACGCTGCAAGAGCGGACGATACCCAAACGGCGGCAGACCATTCAAGGCATCGATATGAAATATGAAGGTGTCGGTATATTCACCCTCATATTGGAGACTGATCCATTCAGAGAAGGTCACATCACCAAGTCGAACTGTCATGTCTTAATCCGAACATCCAATGGAGATATATTCATTGGGGGTAAAGAAGGATTGTGGGTTGAGCCAGACATAGCTTTTCTCACCTGTCTTCTGCTTGATGCCATAATGGACATGAGCACCCGTGCTGTTGCCGGTATTGCCGCTCATTCCGACAACATCGCCGTAATCCAGGAGCTGTCCTTCAGATACTTGAATGCTGCTCAGATGCGCGAGCCACACCTGATAGCCGCCATTCTCCACCACCACCAAATTTCCCCACGGACCATTCGAACCTGCCCACACCACCTTGCCAGCAAAGGTTGTATGGATCGATGTGCCTTCGTTTACGGGAAAATCGCTACCTGTATGAGTTTGATAATGAGGGTCTTGAAACATGCAACCGAGCAGCGGTTTGTCGGACCATTCACTCCAATGTTGAATCGGGCCAACCAATGGCAAGCCATAAATCTCTGAACCCGGTCCGACATAACCATCCCACGGAACAGCGCTCATCCCAGCTGGTGTCGAATTGCCATACGCTCCGTTATCACTACTTTCCGCATACTGGGGAATATCGAACAGCCACTGCTCCACGCCCGGCTGTGCCCATGCTGGTAATTGAGGAATGGTCATCACCACTAACATCACATATCCCACCACCAAAGCCGCCCCGCATAACAACGGGGCGGTCATCAAAGCAATGGAAAATCGAAAAAAACCTTTCACTACAAGACCCGTCCCAGCCGATCCAGGCGGATCTCACCTTGCTGTCCGGCTTGCAAGCCCATCGAGGCTTCGATGGATAAGCCATTGCGGATCATGCGCATCGAGAGCCAATACGAAACACCAGAACCAATGATGACAGGCGACAGAAATAGTGGATTACCCGAATACAGCTTCCCGACCTCCGGTGTCGTAATGGCGATCAATACTAGGACAGTCGGTGGAAAGAGCGCCAGGAAACGCGCCTGCCATTCCACACCTTTGGCAGCAGCGCGGGCGCGGGATAAGACTTCCACCACCGTTCCCAGAGTCTTTCGCAGCGATGCCACCAACGGTCCGATCTCGATGCGTCCCTCGATAGAAGCCAATAATGAAGTGGCGACAATATCCACAGCAGGGTTATCCCAGGCGGTGGTCCATTCACGGACTGCTAACGCCGCTTCATCTGCCGGTGCAGTTCTTAACCGAACCACCAAATCGCCCAATACCATCCTGCCATCGGGACCCACGGCTTGCGCCGCATCATCAAGCGCATCGCCCAAGGGCTTGCCTTGTGAGAGAAGAGTCTCAACGACTCCCAAGCCGCGTAAGATATCCTTGGCTTGCTTCAAACGAAATTCCTGACGTTTATCGGAAAGCGTGCCCGCATATAACAAGCCGCCCGCAATGGCAAATAGAATCGCAGGAAAGAAGCCGAGGAACATACCGCCTGCCAATCCTCCGCCAACCCATGCCAGAAAACCATAGACGATCTGGTTGAATGCCAATCCAGTTCCAGTCTGGCGCGCAAATTTCTCCGGATCGAATTTCTTCTTGGGTTGGGCAATACCCATCGCACGTGCCATGCCCGCTTCATCCACGGTGCGGCGCCAGCCAAACGTGATGGGGATGGCAGCCAATGCCAATGCCCCAATGATTGAAATTAATGTGATCATGCTATCTCCATAAAAACCAGATTGAAAGTTCTTGCGCACCACCATTGGTAAGCCAGACGGCAAAGTAAATACCTACGACTCCCAGCAATACTGTCAACAGTGGATAGACACCCACCTCGTTCCAGGCCAAATCAATCGGACGCGTATGAACAGCGGTATGATCAAATACGGGCGCCGGTGGCTCACGCCGGGTTGCAGGTCGTTCCACTTTTTGTTTTGGTGACGGTGGATTGGCTTCTGCCTTTTTTGTTACAGTCTGCTGATTAACATACTGTCTTGTTTGCATGGCATACCGAAAACGGCGCATCAACCAGACTTCGGGTGGGACGCGGTCGGGTCCAAGGCGTAAGAGCGCCAGCGCCATGAACCCGACCAACACCAGAAAACCGATCACCACCTTTCCGGTAAAAGATAGCGGAATGAATAAACAGAGAATGGCAAGAAGCGCCCCTGCACCCAAAATGCCAAGATCGCGGTTATTAAACATGCCTCACCTAAAAGGGCGGCTTGGGCTGGAAGTTCTTCAACATCTCACCCAGTTGCGGCAGGAAGAGGAAAGCGAACAACACAATGATGACCAGCCCAGCCACCCCGATGATCGCCATCGAGGTCATGCGGCTGCCACCGAACGCCATTCCTGCCGTGCCTTGCAAAATGAAATAGAGACCGCCCAACAAGGCGACGACGATCAACAAGCCTGCCATAAATACCCAGGCATCGCGGGCAATCACCAGAATTTGTTTCATGATTTCATCAAACACAAAAGTCTTCTCCTTTTCTTTATCAACAAGTGCCCAAAAACCAGGCCGCGAGGGGAATGGCGGCACTGGCCAGGATCATGCCAAAAAGCGCTTCGCCACTTTCGATGAGTGCATTCGCAAAAGAGGACGCGCCTCCGATGGAAGCGGAAAGCATTGTAGTAAATGCCGCCTTGAGCATCCGCAAGGCTGCCAGTCCGCCGATCAGTCCCGAGGCAAGCGTGCCCAATTCACTGATCGGTCCACAACTGTTGGCGCCGGGCAGAGTGGACTGTAAGGCGCTCACGATCTGTGGAATGCCAAGAAAGGCAAACAAGCCCAACACCACGATGGAGATCAAGGCGGAGATGGATTCCCAGACCCACAGATTCGCTCCAAGGACGGAAGCAGAACTCACACGCAATACCTGTGCGATCCCCGCCAGCAGTGCAAATGCAACAAAAGCGCCCGCCAGTGCAACCCAGGCTTCACGCAGAAAGGTAAGTAACAGGGAGGAAACTTCGCTCATGCAAATGCCTTTGGATCATGTTTGTGAAACTCCACTTCGAGTGCGGGATAGAAACGCTCGCCCCAGAACTGCATCGGCCAACGGCGTGCAGGTCCCGTGCGATCTTTGAGGGTGATGACTTCCAGTGATACACAGCCACACTCACGGACATCTCCATTACGATTGACCACCAACACGCGGTCAGCTTCATAGGGGACTCGTTCATCGCCCAGGAGCGCAGACAGGTCATCGCCATCATTAAAGCGCTCGGATTTCAGGGCAGCGGCGGCGATGATTGCCCAGCCATGATGTCGCGCCATCTCGCGCAAGGCAGCAGCGGCTTCACCACTGCGACCATCTTCGTTCATCATGCCTGTCAAACCAACCACCGGCACGCGATTGAGATAATCCACGGCGATCAAGGCGGGCCCTTTGATCGGGAAGGCGTAATCATGGATCAACATATCCTCCAACGCACGCACCGTATCTTCCCGTGAGTTGAGTGACAGCAATACCGCTTCACTGGCACGTGCCAGCGCGGCTTCCACAATCGGTTGCGATGCCTTTGCATGTGGACCAGATGTCATCGCTTCCGTTTGCAGGAACAGGCGGAAGCGTAATTCTTCCGGCGTGTGTTCATAACATCCAATGGCGGATGGAATATGCAGGCAGGCGGACTCAAAGATCATCCGCAGCAGCCAGGAAGTTTTGCCAATTCCTGGCGCTGCGGCGAGGAGAGTCAAGCCGCCGCCCCAGAACGGCAGGCCAGCAAAGACACCAAAGGGAGTGTAGGGTTGTGGGTTGCCCAAGGTTCCAGAGCGCGGCATGGGGTCATCTTATTCAATTGCTGATGGGGGATATGTGTTCGTGTCGCTATGGAGTCTGTAGGAATAAACGCAACAGGAGATAGACAATCAATCCCAACAACAGACCCGGTAGAGCCGGGATGTCTCCTCTTTGTCTGCGTACCCAGAGTCTGCGCCAGAGTTCCAATCCCAGAAGAGATAATAGAACGGCAGGTAGAGGGAAAAGACAAGCCAATCCGCTGATCGCAAGTAGGTCGGCTCTGCCAATGATGCCTTTGCGATATCCATAGCCTGTAAGCAAGACCGGCCAGACGGGTGGGCAAAACATCATGGGCAAGGCGAACCATCCGGATAGATTGCGAAAGATACTCCAGCCACACGCCAGCAAAACAATCCCAGTTTGAATGGGTGTTACGGGAAACGTCAACAGAATGGTTCCCAAAAGAAATACTTCGATCCCAGGAACCAGGCGATAGCGCAAGTCGGCATAACTAAATAACGAGAAGGAGACCAACGCGAAGGTTTCTGTGAGGGTCATGATTGATTTTCTTCGTCGGTTTGTTTATTTGGCATGAATGTAAGTATCTCTTTCACCCGTGTGGCGTTTCCGATTTCAGAAGCGCGCATCAACGGATCGCGCGCCGTCATGATTTCCTCTGTATGATCCAGATAGGCTCTGGTCATGTGAGCAGTTTCTTCAGGATATTGTGCGGCAAACACATTCGGATCAAGCCCATGTTGGGTAATATCAGCTGACATCGATTGAAAGCCCTGCTTAAAATCCTGCGGCGAACCATTGAAGCTGGATTGAATGGAGGCGTTCACCGAAGGGGAGAAACCAAAATCCTGGGTGGTAGGTGTGGAGGCAACACCGTTAAACCGTTGCATTCGTTCTCCCAATTCCGCCTGACGCGCTGCCAGTTCATGTCCATGTGCTAGGGAACGATTGTAGGCAGCGGGAGCATGCAGTCCCATTGCATCGAAATTTCCCGCTTGCTGAGTTAATTGTTGTGCGGCATTCAGATGACTCATCGCAGCTTCTGCCCCAGTGAGCCCGCTCGTGGCAACCGATGTTGTGGATGCGCTGCCGCTGGCTCCTGCTGCACCGACTGCTCCTGCACCTGCAGCGCCAACCCCGCTGGCAGCCAACGCACCAATGGAGATGATCTGTTGTGCCGCCTTGATCATTCCGCCAAACGCATCCGCTGTGGTGGAGATGGTCATCTTGCCCAAGATGCCTGCCAGAGATAGAAGTAACCCAGTTGCTCCCCATAACCAAACCACACGCAGGATGGCAGACAACATTCCCTGTTGTCCCATCCAGATGCTGGCTGCCATACCTGCTTTGAAGACCCCGCCTGCCACGATGGGAAGGAGGGCGATCAGGATGACTGCCTTCATCCACAAGGAACGTAACCACGTTGCCTGGGGCAAAACACTTGCAATTGCCAAGGGCGGAGCGAGAACTGCCAGGATGAACAGAACTGCATTGGCGGAGGCGAAGGCAAACAACATTCCGCCAATGGCAAGTAATGACCCGATGGTAAGACCAATGTTGAGCAGACTTCCCAGAAAGGTCTGGTTGGCAACACCCAGCAAAATCGAGGTCGCTGTCGTATTCTCCACAAAGCTGATTGCCAGTGCTCCGGTCTCACCGATGACTTTCCCAACCATCCACCAACCTAGACGGACGATGAGATCGAGGAATGGACCGGAGGCAATAGCGAGGACTCCGGCAGTGACCCAATCCCCAACCACGCGCAGTCCACTGTCATCATCGCCGAGTAATCTGCCCCAGTGATAGAGTGCGAGACGGAGGAGAAATAAGGCTGGGGCTAATGCCGCAGCAACCGGCAAACTCGATTGTGCCACCTTGCTGTAATCACCCTGGCTGGGAGCCTGCACGATCTCACCGATCACGCTTGTCCAATGCGCCACTTCCTCGCTCATGGCGCGTACTTCCTTATCGGCTGCTTTATCGAAGATGCCTGCCAGGGCTTCCGAAATGGTTTCAGCAGGGAAGACCAGATGATTGAAGATCTGTGAGATAGTGGTTGTGGTATTCCCTCCGCCGCCTGTTGATGGAGTTGGCGTTACTGTGACCGTCACAGTGGGTGTGGGAGTCAGGAGTAGATTCGAACCGGAGGCGTGAACCGGTGTAACCGCCATCGCCAGATTGCTGAGGGCAAGAAGTGCAATGAAGATCACACAGATAATGAGAAATCGGAATTTTTTCATAAGTCCTTCAAGGCGTGTTGGGAGATGAAATTTCTTTCGAAGCACAATTGCTGGTATCCACATTGTTTGCATACCGATGGTTGTCGCAGAGCATTCAAGGGTGGGTGGGGACCTTTCTTTGCAAGGTTGGACAGGGACTCCACTATTTTTTCGAGATCCCTGTCTGCCAGGAGTTGATCGAAATGCTTTGCTTCGCCAGTCTCCCGATACAGTGCAACGATTGCAGGCGTGTTGGACCAGGGTTGTTTTCCCAGGGTTGTACAGCGTCTAAGCAGGGAAAAACGTAGTTGATCCTGTTCTCCCTTGGTAGCCAGCGCGCCGATCTTGGTCTCTGTGACATGTCCCACGGGAACCTGCCAGATCCAGGTATCGAACTGTACCGGCAGGCGTACCCCGGACAAGGTTAGAATGACTTTTTCGGCTTTTAGGCTAAAGTCTGAGTGACGTTCGATCTGCATGGCATTGCGCCAATCCTGGGAGAGAAATGCCCAGGTGCGAACATAAATGAATAAGTTGCGCCAGTCACCGCCCAGATGATCGATCGCATTCTGCGAGCCATAACGACGACTCATGGATATCATCCCGCCTCGGAAGAGCGGCATGAGTTCTGGAGCACAGAGATTATCGTTTTGTCTCCGATATTCCTCTACTTCACGGATATAGGTACGGATTTCCTCGATCAGATTATCGAAGCCATATTGGATCAGGAAGTCAAGCAGAGTCCTACCGGACGTCAGGTCTTCAAGAGATTTCCAGACTGGATCAAAGGGAGGTGTTGGGTCGGCTCCTACCAGCCACCAACGTGCGGCGGTGGGGCAGAAGGCGTACAGCATGGCGGACAGGATGGGATTTCCCCGCGCATTTTTTCGATTGAGCAGGGCAAGGAAGAGATCAGTGTACATACCAGACCATCACGAGAAAGGTGACGACTCGCCAGGCGGCAGGGGATTTTATGCCACTGATGTTTTGTCTGTGGATAAACCTCCACAGCATTTGCACGATGCCCGTGAGAAGGAAGGAAAGGAAAACCAGCGGGATCAAAGATGGAATGTTTGTATCTGGCAATGACCACAGGACTGCCATCCACAGCTTGACGTCGCCTGCACCCATCCAACCTCCTGACCAGGCGGATAACAACATCAAGCAGGCCAGCCAAAGATCTATGTATCCGGGAAAGTGGGCGACCATACCCGCGATGATAAAGGGCAGAGTGCACCAGTTTGGGATGCGATGGGTGCGCAGGTCATATAGGCTCACAGCCAGAAGATAAACGAGCAACCAAGTCATTGGTTGCTTATGATATGAGGATTTGTATAAGGGTATTGGGGATGTGTCGCTATGTAAAAGCGCATGCCATCATTGACGAGCAGCTGCTTGTTGTTGTAACTTGAAAGTCACGCGATAAAAATGCTCGCCACCAGGGTGAGGGGGGCACCCTAATGACGAGCACACGTATTTTACCTGAAATCATATTGTTTTAGAAATGCTGACTATCGCAATTACATTTTTCGCTTGTGAATTTGATTAATTAGAACATTGTATAATTGATCTACAAAAACCAAAACACAAGGAAAGGTTCTGTTATGAGAAAACTAAGTTGCTTTGATCTGCATGGCGTGACAGTTGACGAAGTTGTTGCTGACTTCAATGAAAGGCATGTTGAGTTTGGTATTACAGAAGAAACCGACATTCTTTCCATGAGTGTTCGTCCAGCCACCCAGCCAAGTAAAATTGCACAACCTAATGGAAGTCTCAAAGAGTCAAAAGTGGTTGTTACAATATTTTATTGGGAAGCCGCCTGATTAAATCATATTTGACTTGCTTCTTCCATATGGAAAAAGAGAGTAAATCATGGGTAAGTTTCTCGAAGGCGAAAAACCAAAACAAACACAGTTCAAAATCAGTTCGCCGCATTTTTCTGATGCAGCACGTTTGGAGGGAATTTACAATGGCGAACCTCGCCCGTTCTGTTTGCCAATGGAATTTGCAGAGCAAAATCTTGTCCCAGAAATTCGGGAATCAGCACTTTCATACTTTGCCCAACACAGTATCAAATGGCACAATGGTCAAAACGGAAAGCCGAGTAATCACCTTTGTAGTTCGCAAGTTTGTTGTGTTAATTTTCTTTTTCCATTTGCTGATAAACCAAATGAATTGTCAAAAGTTTTCCGCCTTGTTTATCCAGAAATTGAAAAAATGCTTCCTGTCGAAAGCGGGCATTATGTTTCTTTCGAATGGATAGGTCAAGAAAATTATCTTGGCGAAAGAATTTCCCGCAGTGGTCAACGCTCTCGGGGCGCAAATTGCACGAGTGCAGATGCAATTGTGATGTTTGAACGCAAAGACAAAAAGCGACAAGCTGTTCTGATCGAATGGAAATACACCGAATCCTATGGCGGTACTTTTCTGAAAACTGCCAATAGCGGCGTAGACCGCACAGAAATTTACAGGCATCTTTTTGAAAAGCCTGATTGCCCAATCAATAAGGATATTTTGCCGGGTTTCGATTCTCTTTTCTATGAGCCTTTTTATCAATTCTTGCGCCAGCAGTTTTTAGCCAATGAGATGGAAAAGGCGAATGAAATGGGCGCAGATGTTGTCAGCGTTTTGCATATTGCGCCAGCGCATAATGACGATTTCCGCAAAGTCACATCACCAGAGTTGAAAAAACTTGGCGAATCCGCTATAAACATTTGGAAAAAATTGGTGAAAACCGAAGGAAGGTTTATCAGCATTAGCACCGAAAAACTATTCGGTACACTATCAGAAGCACAATTGCCCGAAATTAAATCTTGGATAGAATATGTCCATGCTCGTTATCAATGGATCCTTGAGCAATAGACACGCAAAATAACCAAGCATGGGCCTGCTTTGAAAGTGGGGGTTTAAAACAATGTTCTATTTGAATTCAGCGAAATTTTCAAAATCCATATCATCCAACAGTCCTCCAAAGCCTGTACAAAAGCAAACCTACAAAATCTTATATAAACCGTAAATTTTGGGATATGCACTTCTTTTTATTCGGTATTACAGCGTTTGGTATTGGCGGAAGAAGAAGGTTTACTTGAACCTCTCTCTTTTTTACTTGACTAAAGAACATTTGTTCTACTATAATCTTTTTTATGTCTATCTGGGATCGTTTAATGTACCTGATAGGCTTGCGTCCTACGCCCGGTCCTCGAACCTACCACTTCAATGCGAGTGAAAGTCTGCAAGTCACACTTTCCACCCTTTCCTCTGACGAAGGCCGTCCTGAACACGATTTGATCCCTGATATCCTGGTCGCCGGCCTGACACAATACACAGCCAATGAAAGACTCTGGAATACCTGGGAGTCGCTGTCTCCACGCGAAAAAGATGTGACTGCGTTAGTGTGTCTGGGCTATACCAATCGCGAGATCGGGGCAAGATTGCATATCTCAAGGGAAACGGTCAAGGATCGCCTGGAAACAGCATTTCGAAAATTCAAAGTGAACAAGCGCAATGATCTGCGCGTTCTACTATCCCACTGGGATTTTAGCGAGTGGGAACGCCAGCACTAGGGGCTCACCCCTTTCTTCACCACTACATACAGTACCCCCAAAACACCCCCATCTGATACCCAGGTGGGGGCTGTTGTTTAATAGTGAAAGACATTAATCTCACAGAATGGATATCCTCCCCGTTCTCAAAATCGGCAAGCTGATCGTCCTCTACACCCCGGATGCTGCCTGCACCGAAAGCATGACCCTGATCGCCGAACTGGGTCTGCGCGGTGCAGTCACCATCATGGATGGCGGCAACCGCTATCGACCGTATCAGGTT
The DNA here is from genome assembly GCA_964529085.1 of uncultured Methylomonas sp. GTDB lineage: Bacteria > Pseudomonadota > Gammaproteobacteria > Methylococcales > Methylomonadaceae > Methylomonas. Next base: position 29,316 of record CAZGUM010000015.1, read on the forward strand.
GCCACATTTCTGCGCAGGAAAACGGTGGATATTTCAACTGCCGCCAATCGCCTTTTCAGCCGGCGCGCCTTTACCTGTTACGAAATGAACACCTTGCTCAGTTCCACCCCATCCCTCAACCAACCCTACCTGATCCTGGATTTGTTGAACACCTTCTATGACGACCATGTGCCGACATACGAAGCGTACCGACTTTTGAAATCCTGTCTCGGTCAGATCCAGCGTCTGGTGCTATCGGGTCCTGTGGTGGTAACGCTTGCACCACCATTGGCGGATGCACGCGACTTCCTGCTTGAACAAGTTTGCAGGCAGGCGGATGAAGTGATCATCAAGGAAGCACCTGTATGCGGACCCACCCAACCAGCGCTTTTCTAATCGAATCGTATGGGCCGCACCGTCATCACCATCACCCAACAATTGAATGAGACCGAAAGCATGCTGTCTCCCTTCCGCAGAACCTTGCGCCGGAGCGACCAGTATATCTTCGACGGTCTCTTTGCCGCCGCGCGCCGGCATATTGCCGCGATCGGGCAGGAAGAATCGCTGTTGCCATTCGAGTCAGCACTACTTGCCATGCTGCTGGAACAGTCAAAGGAAATTGCTGTTCTGCAACAGAAAATCGAAGAGTTGATAAAGAAGCATGGCTGAGGCTATCGGTTGGCTGCTGGATGTGTATGCAGACGAGGATGGAATCGCCTTATGGCTTCTGACCGAGGATGACAAGCGCCTGCGCCTGCACATGGACTTTGACATCACCTTTTATGCAGCGGGGGACTTCAGTCTTTTGCGCCAGGCATGGATATACCTGAAAGAAAAGGATGCAAGGCTGGAACGTGCCATCCGCCGCGATCTCTTTCTTGGCGAACGGGATGTAATGGCAGTCACCACATCCAATCCAGCCAGTCTTCAAAAATTATTCGGGGAACTACAAAGACAATTCCCATCTCTGGATTACTACGATGCGGACATTCCCATCACCCTGCGTTTTATTACCCGGACGAATACGCATTTGTTGGGACGCTGCCATATCAGGTTCGATGAGGAATGGATTCAATCCATCGAGCCTTTGTCCTCGCCCTGGGAGATCGATCCGACACCCATTCCCCTGCGCATTCTGACACTCACACCAGACTGCAATCCTGCGATTCGGAAACCCAAACAACTTCATGTGAAATACAGGCAGAGGGAATACAGTCTGTCCCTCGATTCACCGCGGCTATTCATGATCGGGTTGAAAGCCGACCTACAGCGACTTGATCCCGACCTGATTCTGACTGATTACGGCGATACCTGGTTGTTCCCGCAACTGAGTACATGGTCCGATGAAACCGGCATTGAGTTGAATCCGAATCGTGATGAGCATAGACAGGTCATGACGCGCAAGGCAGATAGTTATTTCGCCTATGGACAGGTGACCTATCGCGGTGCGCAATCGTATTTGTTCGGACGCTGGCACATTGACCGCAGGAATGCCATGTCGTTTGGAGAATATGGTTTGGAAGGCGCGATGGAACAGGCGCGTGTCACGGGCATTGGCGTGCAGGAGATGGCACGCAAGTCTCCCGGCGCGGGCATCACTGCCATGCAGATGCTGACTGCATTAGGTAATGGAGTCATGGTTCCCGTTCAAAAGCAACAGGTTGAAGGGACGAAGACCCTTTCCGAATTGATCCGCGCCGATCATGGTGGTTTGATCTATCAGCCCCTCATCGGGTTACACGGGAATGTCGCACAGATCGATTTCTCTTCCATGTATCCTGCAATCATGGTGAAACATAACATCTCGCCAGAGACTGTAGGTCGAGTAGCCGAAGGCGTATCGAGACCCGTTGGGCAAGATGATGCACCCGAAGGGTTGGTTCCCAAAACATTGCGTCCGCTTTTGGAAAAGCGCCTGATGCTTAAGAACATCCTGTCCGATCTCGACCCACGCGATTGCAGAGTTGAAATCCTCAAGGCACGCGCCTCGGCGCTCAAGTGGTTGTTGGTGGTTTGCTTTGGATATTTGGGATATAAGAATGCGCGCTTTGGAAAGATCGAATCGCATGAAGCTGTGACTGCCATGAGCCGTGAGTTGATGCTACAAGCCAAGGAGGTGGCAGAGGATATGGGATTCACGGTCCTTCATATGTATGTGGATTGCCTCTTTGTTCAACAGGATGGCTTTCACAGACCATCAGACTTTACGCCACTTATGAACGCCATCGAAGAGAAAACAGGCATCCCGATTGCGTTGGAAGGGGTCTTCAAATGGGTGGCATTTTTGGCGTCCAAACGGGATGCGCGCGTGCCCGTACCAAACCAATACTTTGGTGTGTTTCAGGATGGGACGCTCAAGTATCGCGGGATCGAGTTACGTAGAAGAGATACGACCACATGGGTCAGAAAGATTCAATTGGCAACACTCGAAGTTCTGGCTCGTGCGAATACCCCGCATGAATTCGCCAACCGCGTTCCGGATGTAATGGCTTTGGTGGAACGCGCGAAACGGGAACTTAGAACCGGACGCGTTCCATTGGACGAGTTGATCGTTCGCCAGAGATTGAGCCGCACACTGGATGGATACGTGTCCCCATCACCTGCCGCGCGCGCCGCACTGCAATTACAGGAAAGAGGCCGGCAATTTGCGCCCGGTCAATCGATGGAATTCTTGTTCACACGCAGTGGTTCCGGAGTCCATGCCTGGGAATTGGAGGAGGCATTGAACCCCGAAAGGTTGGATACAAAAAGATATTGCAGACTGTTGGATCGGGCAATGCGAACCGTCCTTGATCCATGCAGACCATACCTTGTTCCGGAAAGATTGTTATAAACAAAAGGGATGGGCTATCGACCCAGAAAAATCAAGGCGCCAAACACCAGGGAGAGCAGTATGCTGCAGACAATCGGAATTCCAACATCCTCCCTTTTCCCACCATTTGCAATCCAGCCTGCAAAGCAGGGGGTAGCGGCAAAGAAATATACAGCGAGAACTTGAAACACAGACTCAAGCATGGTGTAATTATAAACGAGGTGACAAAATAAATATTGTAGAGAATTCCTTCCTATAATAAAAGATGCCGTGGTTTACCACGGCATCAATTTCACATAACATAAAGGAAGGATATGAAACTCTCTTATTGTCCCGGCCAGCCAATCTGCCCCTGCCCCTCACGCACCGCCCAATAGATGATCCCGCCCCAATTCCAGGAACGCTGATATTGTGGATTGCTCACACTGCCAGATTCATCCATGCGCCGCAAGGTCAGGTTGTTATCCCAATAGGCATCGGGTGTGCCATCGTTATTCACGTCCGCCATCAATGCTGCAGGTAGGTTCGCAACGGCAGACGGTGGGATCTCGCCGCCGCTGGAATGGTTTTTCCATTCATAACCAGTGATCTCCTTATGACCTGTTCCTCCACCGCAGTTGTAATTGCCATTGTTGTTTGGACCAGATACACATTCTTTGATTGCTTCATATTCGTGGTAGCGCAATTCCCAGAACAACTTATACGACGCGCGTCCCTTCCCAACAAATAGAGGCATGTCACCCGGTAATTCATCGAGTCCGCCGATGCTTCCTGCGAGAGGACCACCTCCCACGGCAGGATGCGAGGGCACTTCCCATTGTATGGATTGGGTTGCGCCGTTGGATAGCACCAGGTCTCCGACATGAGGCAGGGTTACAAACATCGGTCCCGCTGGTCGTAGGGTGAGGATTAATCGCAAGTTTTGCCAGTCACCAACCTGGGGATTGCCGGATGAACCGCCACCGTTGGAGATGTAATTCACACCGCCTGACCCGGAAGACTCCGGCATACCGCCATTCCGAACGGCTGTCGGCCAGCGCACCAAGGTTGCGGGATAAGGACGCACATCCAAATAGATCTCAGGGAAGGTCACACGTGCGCTTACATTCCAGCCGCTGTTGGTGCAGGTGATGCCACCTGGGCCAACAGAGAAGGTTGTGCAGGGATGTTGAGGCGGCGATGTATCAGGCATTTCGCAGCTCATGCTGGCGATCTGTTCCGATATACCAATGATCTCACCAGTGCAATTGTCCACCCGGATTGGGAAAACCTTGCAGGTGCTAGTGCTGGCATCATACTCAAGCACTTTGAATGCCAGGTGATTGCCGGGGGTACAAGCGCCACCGCCATTGTTATTGTTATTTCCTCCACCATTATTCCCGCCGCCTTCATTTCCGCCTCCGCCACCTGTTGTGCAAATGATGCTCCCATCGGGCTGAAAGGAACAGGAAGGGGCTGACTGTGCCAAAGCCGATGATGGCTGGATGGAGATCAGGACAATCAATAGGAAAAACAGGCTGACACGTTTCATGGCGCTGCTCCCGCCAGTACAGACAAAATATATTGCTTCTCGTTTTCATCGTTCAAGGTTTGCCAGTTTTCAGGCAGGAGCGGCATATCAAGATGATAGGTGTCCATCAACCACTTCGCATCCCAGGGTTGTGAGTCGTATAAGGTCGCAACCGTCAAGCGATCACTGGCATTGTCGGCTGTATTGGAGATTTCTAATTTGGGTTCCGTCTGCGTTCCCAGCCAGAACCATTGCCCATCGCCCAGATATCCAAAGAGTAGAAACGAACGGATGGGTGTTGCAGAGGCTGTATACGCATGTCCATTTAATGAATAGAGGATATGGGTGTTCTCAGCATCCTCCACCACCAGACAGATCGCGGAATAATCGCCGCCCCAGATCTCGACACGATTGCCTTTGACAGACGATGTCTCGAAACATCCGCGCAGTCCATACGCTACTCCCGCGTCACCATTTGCGTTCAGTCGCCATTCTTTGAAATCAGGATTGGGCGGTATGAAACTGACTGGCACATCCACGAGTTCATCAGCATCGCTTGGAATGGTGACCGATTCCATCTGTCGCATCGGCATTTCGCTGAAGCCAAGTTGCTCAGTGGCTTCGGCGCGGCTATATCCTTCACGCACTGCCAATGCCCAGGCAATGGTTTTCTCCAAGCCTTGATACACACAGGCCGGCTGGATAACCTGGTAGTTATCGCTGATTACGGTCGGCGTGAAAGACCATTCCGCCGCGTCAGTGGGACAACCGGTAGACGGCATCGTAGTGACCACTGCTTCAGGTTCAGTGGGTTCAAAGGTTTGTGTTGGGATGGAGACCGATATGGGAGTGGCTTGCACTCTGCTCATTAATAGGTACCGATTCAACCCCGCCATGCCACCCGCTACGAACAGCAAAAGCAGGATCAATCCGGTAATAACGGTGTAGATACGCGGTTGTCGTTTTCCAGCCAGGTCTTTATAGGTCAATCCATCCAGGATTGTTTTCCAAAGGGATTTCATTCTTCTCCAAAAAATTATTGATCTTCGCGGGTGACGCCATGTGCCAGATAGCCAATGGCGCGCACGGTCACCCAGCGGGCAGGGAACAAGTACCCTGCCGATCGAACTTGGGCCGTGACATAGCAGGCAGGCCGCCCCTGATGTCGTCCACAGGAAACCGAGGTGAGGTGCGCAGAGCCTGGCCGCTGTGCATTGAAGTAGGCAGCGACAATTCCATTCCCGGCTGTGGTTGCAGTGATCGTCCCATCCGGCAGAACTGTGATCTCCTGCGCCCCGGCATGGGCGGCAAGGTCGGCCGCAGCCACGGTCTCCATCACGCGCGCATTCGTCACCATGTAGTCGAGGATGCCCAGCAGGAACAGGGACATGAGCGGCATAAGGATAGCGAACAACAAAACAGATTGCCCGCGTTCATTGCGAGACCCTTCTCTTCGTTCAGGGCAGGCTTTCATCGCCACTTTGCCTTCCATGTTTCGGAGCGTGAGATGAACCATTCGTTGTTCCATCCGCTTTGACTCAAACCAAGCAAACCATCGAACAAGGTCGGTGCCTGGAAGGAAACCAGACAGCGACCTGGCAGACCCGGACCACTAGGCGGTGATACCTGCACGCGATATTGCACGCCTGCTGTGGCTGACCAATCTGCGTCCAATGTTTGCCAGGCGACATTCACAGCATTGCGCTGTGCGCGCGCCGGATCAGGCGATTGCGACAGGAATTGTGAACAGGCATAGGCAGCCGCGGTCGCAGCAGTGCGGGCACGATGGGTTGGGATCCAGGCCAGTAAACCGAATGCCATCAGAACAGCCAGCATTGCGAACAAGGCGGTCTCCGCCAGTGCCTGTCCGCGTTCGCCTATTCGATGAAGGGCTTTCATTCGAACCCTCCAGCAGGAGGCGGACCGGGATAGAAGCGCCATAATCGAAAGTTGGTTTCTGCGCGTTGTGTTTCGATCAGGCGGATGCCAAAGATCCAATTGCGTGAGTCCTCCACACTGATCAATGACCGCACCTGACGCGGACCAGTCTGTCCGGTATTGATTCGATCTGCCAGGTCGGGCCATAAAACATTGTCACGGGCATGTTCGGTCGCAGGCGTGTTGTACGAGCCGGAGGCGACACCCGTGATGAATACACCCCAGTCCGTGGAGGCGGAACGAAAGGCATAGAACGCGGCAAAGGTCATGCCGAACAGGAGCAGAATCAGGACCGGCATGATCAACGCGAACTCCGCCATCGCTTGCCCTTTTTCTTTCCCGCGAATCATTTATCCGCCTCGCGCCATGCGCAATGCTTCGATGCCGGCTTCAAAGGCGGCGATCAGTTCATTGCGATAGCGGGCAATCACGGCAATCGCGACCACACCGATGGCACCCAGGATCAATGCGTATTCGGCGAAATCCTGACCATCCTCTTCACGGACGAAGCGTTTGAACAAATTGAACATGTGTATCTCCTTTTGATTGAATAAAAAATCGGCTGGCAGTTCTTCTGCCAGCCGACATCATATAGAGTCATGCTATGGGGTCATCGGGACGTGTCGGTATGGGTTGTCGTGTAAAGCATTTAGTTCTATACTATTCAGGCATGAATGATTCACAAAAGGAACCACGGATCAAAATATCCTTCTGGCACAATCCAGGATATTGGCTGTATCACCAGTGGGCAGGGATATACACATTCTTCATGGAAAATTTCAATCCAAAATGGCGTGAGCCTCTGCCTTCCATTCCATGTCAGTATTGCGGCGAAACCAATCATCAAACCAAGTACTGTCCCAAGGCAAAGGAAATGGGATTTTGAAAACCAACCTAATAAAAACGCTCCAAACATCAAGTCGGAGCGTTTTGCTTTGGGAATAATATACTTCGCACACCCATCTGTCTCTCTACATACCAGTAAATGAAGGAAATATCAGGTTTAAAAAGTTGCTCACGAATTGGGTTGTCGTTGAGGGCGTATAATTGGGTCGCTGCTTCTCCATACTTACATAGTCTGATTAGAGGCTGTGATCGCTTGAAAACTTCCCCTTATTTTCTGCTGATCCTGAACGCATTCCTGGCAATTGGACTCACTGTTCTATCATTTCAGTACGTTCAGCCGAAGAATTGTTACTATTTCTGTGATCCATCATACGTAATGCCTTGTCCGAAGGGCTCATGTTATTTTGGAGACCAAAAAGCCGGTTGGCCGATCCCAGTTTTTGTAGATTCTCCAGGTGGAGGTTCCCCGACAGGAGGCTGGGGGTTGCTGGGACCGGAAGATCCTCCGTCCCCCACGGTGATTGTGGACGTCCTGTTCTACAGCATTCTGGTTTGGATTGCTTTGTACGTTATGCAAGCCTTCCGTCACCAGGCATTTTCCCTGAAGCTGTTACTGAGGTCATTGGCATTAAATACTCTTCTGGGGCTTTTCTTATGGATCTTCTACCTGGGTTTCACATTCACTATGGGTTTCCCCGGGATTGGCCGTGGTTATCGAAATTCGGTTTATGTAGAGACCTCCACGGATATAGACATACACAGTGCTATGACATTTTTTCCTACGGTCTCGATCCCCCTCGACGAAGTGATTGAGTATTATGGAGACCCGGATTCTGTACGGTTTACTTCCGACAGCACCACGGAAGGTATAACCACTGGCATGTTGCTCTATTGGGACTCAGTCCCAATGTTCGTGCAACTGCATCCGATTGCGGACACAACCTATCCCGTCGACAGAAAGACCGAAATTGAAATGATCATTTTTTCCGATGACCAGGATGTTATCGCTGTAGCGAGGCAACCAGTCAGTGAAGAGAAAACTCTATGGACAGGCTATGGCAATTATCAGCCATGACTGTATCCAAAAAGTGAGGGGGAAACCGTGAAAACTTTGAACGGCATACTTCTACACAGGAGTGGATGAAATAGATTTTGAAAATGGAGAACGAATCATGATCAGAAAAATAGCTGTCTCAATGTTGCTGCTCACACTCTTAGTCTCATGCGCTGCTCCTGAAACTGAAACTTCACCGCAGGTACCTGTATTGGAATCACCGCAGCCCACCCCGTTTCCAGAGAGGGCAGATATCGGTGATGGCGGCTTGTTGTCAGGTCTGCCATGCGCAGCCCCTTGTGTATATGGAATTCGAATTGGAGAGACTTCGCTGGATCAGGTCATTCCCAAGTTGGAGCAAAACGGCCTTTCTGCGTGTCAAACAGAGGATAGCGCCTCATGGATCGGCATCATCTGTGGATATAGTGTGGTTGTGCAGGTGGATAAAGCAACCAGCATCGTCAATGCGACTGGGTTTTATCCGAGCATTCCGATTTCTTTGGCGGAAATCATTGAAAAATACGGGGAACCAGATTTTGTTTCGCTGCAAGCTGAGAGCCCTGCAGAAGCACCCACCAGCCACATGAGCCTGTTTTGGGATGAGCTTAAGATGACGGTCGAAATGCCTCAGATCGACAGCCATATCTATGCCCTTGCAGGAGCGACCACGGCTGAGATGGTGATTTTTTTGGATGAAGCGCAATATATCGATTCCAATAAGATTTCGTTCGGAGAGTATTACAAGCGGTGGAATGGGTATGGCGACTATCAGCCATGATTTCGTCTGATAGTACTGTAGCTCAGAGATTATATCCTTGTTGGAAATCATATACTTCGCAGCTTGATAGATTTACGAAGTATATAATCGCCTTTACTTTTTACATCAATCCCGAACCCATGAACGGCGCGATGATCGCCAGTACCAGGCCCAGCACCGCCATCACACCGAACAAACCGGCACGTTGGCGCACGAGTGCCGCACGTGCTTCGGTGGCTTCCACCACGGAACGATGCACCGACTCCTGCAAGCCCAACACGCTGGACAACACCGGACGATTGTTCGCGAAGAAGTCATAGATGTCACGCAGAAACAGTTGCGCTTCCACATCCGTAGGATCTGGAAGATGTGCGCGGGTGACTTCAATGGCTTTTGTAAAATCATCAACCTCCATGCGCGCCACCAGCAATCCCAATAAATTGCAGAATGGTCCGCCCACGGTTGAGGCGCGGCGCAAGGCTTCCTGCACGCCCACGCCGGAGGCAAGCAATGAACCCAACACAGACAGACCGATCAACATATTATTGCGTAATGACTCTGCACGTTTTTTTGCAAGAGTCTTTATCCTGACATAGGGGCGGCGCAAACCAAGCAGGATGAAGATGGCGGCAATGACCGGCGCAACTGTGATGATATTCATAGCGGCTAATGCACCTGCAAGCATTCCACCCACCAGCAGGAAGGTTGAAAAATCGCGGATCGCCACTGCATAGAATTCACCCGGGGTATCGTAGGGATAGCCAGCTCTTCTCAACAAGCTGATCACATCCGCCGTGTTCTTCGCCTGATCCGGATCGAAGCGCCCAGGCAGGATGGCGATCAATAACGCTTCCCAGGTCGAACGCCGCTTGATCGGAGTCTGGGATTGAAAGTTCATCAGGCGATTACCGCCAAAGGCGCTGAATGCGGATTGGAACACGTTCAATAGTTCAAATGCCAGCACGCTCAAACTGAGCGCGCCGAGGAAGGCAAAAAAAGTCATCGGGGTTCTCCTTGTGAAATATCGAGTTGGAAGTCTAATAATTTCTGCAAAGGGGTCCCGCCCGGCTGTCGCCTACGGAATTTTTTGCTATACAACGCACGGTGCAAAGCCTGCATGTGCTGTTCGCTGCGGATGACATGATGAGGCGGTCGCGGTTCGGCAAATTTCAAGGCGCCGCTTCCAGTCTCCCAACACTCTCCGCCAAATTCTCCTGGCCAAAGAGGGTGGGTATACATATCCCAATCCCTTGGCAGGTGTCGGTTCTTCATGGCGCGATGCCATTGCCAGAAGGCTTCGAAGCGCGGACCCCATAAACCCCAGACCAGATCAAGTTGCAGTGACTCATCCCGCAGCAGATTCAAAGTCTCCGTGCAATGATGGCAAATCGGAATGGCGTTCTCCGGTCGCTGGTAACGCCACAGGATTTCCACTGGTGCATTCGAGGTAGGATAGAGGATCGGTCGCCAGGAGGCAGACTTGCCGCAGCGCATACAGTGGCTGGGAAACTCATGCCGCCAGGGAATGCCGGCCACCGAAGCCGCGACGATCTCATCCAGATAAGGCTCCTCCGCTTTCAACACGGAATACGATAGCTCAACTGCGCCATCCGGCATATTCCAGGCCTGCGAAAAATCCAGGATGAATCCTGCCGAACTCACCATCTGCCCGCGTTCCCAAGCTGTGAATTTCCGCCGCTGGATCTCGGGGCGCACTTCGCCACGATGGATATCCCGAATACGGCGGATGTCTGCGACGGCTTCTGCGAGAAGAGCAAACAACAAACTGTCCATACGCATACTGGGATCCATTGACCCCTTCTGTGGTAAATCTGGCGCAACCGATAGAACCGTTTGGAGATAGGGGCGATAATCCACCTTCGTTCCAGTCTCGATGACATAGCGACAGACCGGCAGTTTTACCCAGCGCCATTTGGTGATGATCTCATCGAACACAATATCACCTTGGGCGCTGACCGCAATGATCCGCATCGGTGGACAGAAGAAGGTGTGGAAAGTTCGTGCTCCATCCGTGGGATAGATAAAGGCCAGGATGTCTTTATTCAGGTTGTGCATGAACATGGCGCCGGAAGCGCGCTGCTCGGAGGTGATCAGAAACTGTAATTGCATGTTATTCACTGGCTCCTTCGCCAAAG
>CAZGUM010000016.1:0-1840 GCA_964529085.1 uncultured Methylomonas sp.
TCTTTCATCCCCCGTTTACAGCCTCGCACACTGGCTAAAGTGCGGATACAAATCATAACTGGGAAAATGTCGGCGATGCCGATTCGCAAGATAGAACTCCGAATATTGCGAACCCGTTATTGTTTGCATGATCGCCATGCGCAGACGACTGAAATCTGCGTATCCCTGTTTAGTTACGGATCCGGCCCTGGCGCTAACGAACCGACGGATTCCTTCGTGATATTATCCTGCCCATGAATTCGGATCAATCTGACAGCAGCACTGGAGACCAAGGGCTTTTTCGGGCTTATCTACGGGAGTTTTTACTTTTTGACCCGCCGGCAATCCGGCGAGCAGCACTACTCAGCATGGTCACAGCGGCGACGGAAGGTGCCGGATTGCTACTGCTGTTACCGCTGTTAACCTTGGCAGGCGTGTTTGACACGGAAGGCAGCAACAACTTCACAGTGCTTAGCAGTCTTCTCGCCAACCTGCGGCTGAACTGGAATTTCGAGAGCGTGCTGATAATTTTTGTCGCGCTCATTTCCTTGCAGGCGTGGCTCGTTCTGCTCCGGGACCGGGAAACCCGCTCGCTACAATTGCGCTTCACCGACCATTTAAGACAAAGACTTTATGCCGCGATAGCGCAGTCTCGCTGGACTTTTCTGATCGGCCGGCACAGCGGCGAGATTCTCAACGTTCTAAGCTCGGAGATGCAGCGTATTGGCGTGGGTACCTTTTTCCTGCTGCGTTTATTTATCACCTCCTTGCTCGCGCTCGCCTACCTGTTCGTCGCTTTCCGAATGTCGCCCCCTCTTGCCCTACTTGCATTGGGCACAGGTTTGCTGTTGTGGCTGGTGCTGAGGAGTACGGACAGGGCGAGCCGCGAAAGCGGAGTGCTTTTAGGACAGGCAAACCACAACCTGTTTACCCGAACTCAAGAATTCCTCTCCGCCTTAAAACTTATCAAAATACACGGCGAGGAAGCGGGCCACATTCGCCAGTTCAACGACGCGGTCAGCGATGTTAGTCGGCGATTTATCCATTTCCAAAAAAGCTGGACTCGCGGGCAGATGGCATACCGTATCGGCAGCGCTTGCGCGCTTGCCTTGTTTAGTTACGCGGCACTCACCCGGCTGCAACTGCCCCCTGCCCGCTTGTTGGTAATGATTGCCATATTTGCCAAAATGTTGCCTCACCTTTCCGAAATCGCCGGCGGCCGACAACAATTGCTACACATGCTGCCGGCATTCTCGGCCTGGCAAAACCTGTTGGCGGAAAGCAAGGCAAACCGAGATTTTCCGCCGCCCAGCAATCAACCGGCGCCTTTACGGCGGCAAATTGTCCTCGAGCGCGTGGCTTTCAGCCATCCCCAATCTCACCTTGCGTTGTCGGTGGAGTATTTAGCCATCCCCGCCAACAAAACCACGGCTATCACCGGCGTTTCCGGTTCCGGCAAAACCACCCTGCTGGATTTGCTGAGCGGACTGATCGCTCCCGACAGCGGCGGCATTTGGATTGACGGCGTCGCGTTAAACCGGCTTAGCGGTTGGCGCAAAAGTATCGCCTATATTCCGCAGGAAACCCTGCTCCAGGACGGCAGCCTCCGCGACAATCTACTCTGGGGAAGCGCCACCCCGACCGATAAGGAAATTGAACTTGCCCTTGAGCGCTCCGCCTTGTCCGGGCTGGTTGCAAAGTTGGCGCTCGGCCTGGATACGCCGATAGGCGAACGCGGCGTTAAGCTTTCCGGCGGCGAAAAACAACGTTTGGCCCTAGCCCGCGCGCTGCTTCGCAAGCCGCAGTTGCTGATTCTGGACGAAGCCACCAGCGCGCTGGACGGCGATAACCATCGCCAAGT
>CAZGUM010000016.1:1940-11082 GCA_964529085.1 uncultured Methylomonas sp.
TGCTGATTCTGGACGAAGCCACCAGCGCGCTGGACGGCGATAACCATCGCCAAGTAATGGATACGATCCGCGGCCTGCACGGCAATATGACGATACTGATAGTCAGCCACCGCCACCAAGAACTGGCCGGGTTGATCGACGGCATGGTGCATGTGACTGCGGGCGAAGTTGGCTCCTGGTGCCCGGTTTCTGGGCCAAACTAAGCGCATGACGCTGTCCGCCGCGCTTCGCGCACATCTCCGACCAGCCTCGGTTCAATGGCTTGCCACGTTTTATGCAGCCTTGGTATCGCTGGGCATATCGGTTTTATTGGCGCGCCGCATGGGGCCGGAGGCCTTCGGCACCTATTTCTATATTCTGGGGATAGTTACGCTGTTGGCTACATTGCAGAATGCGGGATTTTCTACCCTGCTTCTGCGGGAAAGAATTTCGGCCACCCCAGCCCTGGCAGCTTTGGCGCCGGTCCTGCCCGGACTGGCGCTGGGCCATTTACTGGCCGTTACCTTGGCGATGATGCTAGGCACATGGCTGTTGCTGCCGTTTCCCGAAGCAGTGAGACTTACCTGCGGCATCTTCTGTTTCGGCACAATCAGCCTGTCCTTACAGGTATCGGCCCACCTTAAGAGTGCCGGCGATTTTTACGGGGAAGCCCGCTGGCAAATTTACGGCAGAACTTTCAGCGCCTTGTCGATCGCCGCCGTCGCAACCTTAAGCGTTCCAACCTCAAGTGCCGTGCTAGCGTGCTGGGGCGGCGCATTACTATTGGCATATCTGCTGTGGCCGTTCCGGGACAGCAAGGTGCGTCCGCTTTTTCATTTGGAGCCCGCGGTCTACAGGGCATCCCTGGGCTTTCTATGGATCGATCTGACCACCAATATCTACCATAGGATCGATATCGTGATTCTGCATCATTTCCTCGGAGATACGCCGGCGGTCGGTCATTACGCCGTCGCCTACCGTCTGTTTGATGGCATAGTGCTACTGATCGCCCCGATTGCCTCGATCTGCTTTCGGGAGCTACGGTTGGTATGGTTGGATCCGGCCGCACTGCGGCAGCTAAGCGGCAAGCTGCTGTTAGCGGCGCTGGGCTGCGGCCTTCTGCTCGCCGGTGGCGGTTATTTTGCGGCTCCAGCGGCAGTGAAACTGTTTTTCGGCGCTTCCTACAGCGGAGCATCCGCCGAACCGGCCGGCTGGCTGTTTCTCGGTTTGGCCTTCATCGTACCGAACGCCGTTCTCACCCAGCTTGCAATCGCGACAAATCAAGAAAGGTGCTATGCTTGGGCAGCTTGTTTTTCGGCGCTCCTGAATATTTTGCTCAATTTCTACCTAATTCCCGCGCACGGCATAATAGGAGCCGCCTGGGCGACGATCATAACGGAAGCCGGCTTGGGGTTGACGCTTTACCTTGCTATGATCCGGCAACAAAGTTTTGCCGCCCCGCCGGCCTGACTTAAGCAACAAATTATTTGTTCGATTCAATTATTCATGCATACGAATTCTTCCGCTCCTTCCGCAACGCATTACTCGGATGAAATATCCCTGCACGAAGCCGCCTTGAAACTCTGGGCATTCTATCGCGGCTTTTTGGGCGTGCTGTTACCCGTCGCAGTATTCTCGGCCCTAGCGGCCGCAGCCTGGGTTTCGTTTCGGCCCGTTTACGCCATCACGGCCATTCTGGATACGCCACAATTAAGCTTGAACGAATGGCGCACTTTCTCGCCACTGCTGGTAGACAAGGCCGCGGTTGAAGCCTCGCTGTCCGCCCAGGAAGGCCTGAACGACCAGGAACGAGAATCCTTGATGAAAAGCTTTCTGATGCCGACATTTTGGGAATCACGCATTCAGTACAAAACCGCCCTCCGCCGCGACGATATCAAGGAAAATCCCAACGCCGATCCGAAGAAAACGGACACACTGGGCCTGGAAATCTCTATAACGGCAAGCGACGAAAAAGCCGCCGCGCAACGTTTCGAGGCCATGGCCGAACACATCCGCCAAACCATGATCCGGCACAGACTGACAAACTATTTGCAAGAGCAAAGGCAAATCGTGGCGCACAAGCACGATGAAACGGCCATCGAACTGATTCAGCAGCAGTTCGCCATCGACCAGAGCAACCAGCGTATCGCCGACATGCAAAAATTGCTCGAGGCTTACCCCGAATTACGCCGCATGGATACGACTACCGTAGTCTCCGTCGAAAGCGGAGGCGGCAAATATCTTTCGCCACTGGCGCAAATCGTAGCGCTTAAGGCAACCATCTCCGAGGCCGAGGCCAGCATGCGCGCCATACGTCGCCAACAGGAAGAAATGGCATTGCGCGGCCGCTTCCTAAGCGAAGTCGGTAGCCCGCCGCCTCTTACGGGCAGCGACTTGGCCGCCTGGCTCTACGAACGAAAAACACATCTGTTTGCGTCAACCGACTCTCAATCCCAGATAGCGCAAGAAGTCTCTCACGACTTGGACTTTCATCTGCAGGACCCGGTGTTGTACGCCGACCTTTGGCGATATAAAACGCTGCCGGCCAGTTTTCATGCTCCCATATTGCTCCGGCGTCCCATGCCGGTGGGGGTCATCACATTTCTGGCGGTCTGGTTGTCGCTACCGCCCGTCATGTTAATATTCCGCGCAATCCGCCGGCGAGTCGCCTTGAATTTACCTGCTGCGCTGTAAGATTCCAATCCATCCTAACTAAACTTAAGTGGATATTATTTTATCGACCGATGCCATCAGGCAGCCGCTGACAGGCATAGGGCGTTACACCAGCCAACTGGCTCGGCAACTGGTACAGCACCGGGAAATCGACGAGATTTGGTTTTCGCACGGCGGAACTCTGCTGCGCCGGATCCCCGAAGCGCGGCAGCGGCCTGCCGCCGTCAATTGGTTGCGCGACGGCTTCTCAAAGTACAGCCCGTTGCTCAATGCTTACCGCAAAATCCATTCTTTCGGCAAAGCCGGTTCCATCCGCCACCTTAAAAACGCCCTTTACCACGGAACCAATTACTATCTGCCGAAATTCGCCGGCCGGAGCGTCGTTACTATTCACGACATATCGGTGTTCACCCTGCCGGATTGTCACCGGGAGGACAGGGTAAATTTTCTGCGAAAGGAAATGGCCTTGGCGCTTGAGCGCGCCACCGGCGTGATCACGGTTTCGGAGTTTTCCAAGCGGGAAATCATCGCCCAATTCAACTGGCCGGCCGAGCGGATTTACGTGACCCCGTTGGCCGGCACCGGCATTTTTCATCCGCAAGCCGACGCGGAACTTACGCCTTTACTCAGGTCAAGCCAACTGCTTCCCAGCAGTTACTGCCTGTCCGTGGGTACCATAGAGCCGCGGAAAAACCTCGGTGCCTTACTGGATGCCTACGCATGTTTGCCACTACGCTTACGCCGATTATTCCCGCTGGTGTTATCGGGACACTCGGGTTGGAATAGCCGTGCGCTACTCGACAGAATTCAGCGCGCGGCTCGGGAAGGCTGGCTGCGTTACCTGGGCTTCGTTCCCGACTCGCACTTGCCGGCCTTATTCGCCGGTGCGCGGCTCTTCGTTTTTCCGTCGTTTTATGAAGGTTTTGGTTTGCCGGTGCTGGAAGCCATGTCCTCGGGCGTTCCCGTTATTTGCGCCAATGCCGCATCGCTCCCCGAAGTGGCCGGTAATGCGGCAGCCATGTTTGCGCCGCATGACACGAACCAACTTGCCTCGTTAATCGCGATGGGTTTGGAAAACGAGGAATGGCGTTCGGCAGCAACGGCAAACGGCCTGCGGCAAGCGGCGCAGTTCAGCTGGGAAAAATGTGCGGAACAGACCGTGCTGGCCTATGCCGCCGCCATGAGCGCCTGAGATTACGGCCGGCGATGCGTATCCTTCATTTCTTTAAAACGGCGTTCCCGGAAACCATGGGCGGGATCGAACACGTCATCGATCAGCTTGCCAGAGGCTCCAACAGACTGGGAATCGAAACCGAAGTACTGACATTGACAGAGGGAACGGATACGCGGCCGATCGACATTCACGGCTATCGCATCCACCGTGTCCGCTGCGATTTCCAGCTCGCATCCACCGGATTTTCCGCCTCGGCATACGGGCGCTTTAGCCAGCTGGCGCGGCAGGCGGATATTATCCACTATCACTTCCCTTGGCCCTTCATGGACCTGTTACATTTTGCCGGCCGCATACAGAAACCCTGCCTGGTCACCTACCACTCCGACATCATCCGTCAAAGATTACTGCTAAGCGTCTATCGCCCGCTGATGAATCGATTTATGCGCGACGTCGACCAAATAGTCGCTACCTCACCCAATTACCTGGCGACCAGTTCGGTGCTGCAGAAATACGCCGCTAAGGTCAGCGTGGTACCAATAGGCCTGGACAAAACCACCTACCCGGCTCCAAACCCGGCGCGTTTGCGTTATTGGCAAGAAAAACTGGGGGAGCGTTTCTTTCTGTTCGTTGGCGTATTGCGCTATTACAAGGGCCTGCACATCCTGCTCGAAGCCGCCAAGGATACCAATATCGCCATCGCCATCGTCGGTGCCGGACCGACGGAAAACGAATTGAAACGCAAAGCCGCTCAGCTCAAGCTGCATCACATCCATTTTTTCGGATATCTGCCGGAAGAAGACAAGGCGGCTCTTTTGGAACTTTGCTACGGCGTGATATTTCCGTCGCATTTGCGTTCGGAAGCCTTCGGCATTTCATTACTGGAAGGTGCGATGTACGGCAAACCCATGATTTCTTGCGAAATCGGCACGGGAACCACCTATATCAACATCGGCGAGGAAACCGGGCTGGTCGTTCCTCCCAGCGATCCCACATCGTTGCGCGACGCGATGCTCTACCTGCTTCGGAATCCGGCCAAGGCCGCCGAAATGGGACGCCGAGCGGAAAACCGGTATCAGCAGTATTTTACGGCGGATAAGATGGTGCATAAATATGCTGCTTTGTACCGCGATTTGTACGCTAAGACATTACACTGATAGACCATGCACAACACTTACGTCTTGGGTACACGCCCCGAATTCATCAAACTTGCGTCGCTGATTCAGGCAGCGTCCGCGAAAGCTTGCCGTTTTCCGTTATCTATGCCAATCAGCACTACGCCGAACGGATGAACCGGGTGTTTTTCAACGAATTGGAACTGCCGAAGCCTGACCACCACCTGGGTATCGGCTCGCTTTCGCGCGGCGAACAAATCGGGCGTATGCTGACCGGCATAGAATGGATATTGCTAATGCGGCGCCCCTCCGCTATTGTCGTGCCGGGAGACACTAACAGCGCGCTGGTGGGCGACTTAACGGCCGATAAACTCTGCATTCCCGCCGCGCGTGTCGAAGCCCGCTTGCGCAGCTACGACCGCATTCACATCGCAGGCAACACCATCGCCGATGCCAACCAAGGATATGCGGAGCACGCGCAGCAACGTTCCGGCATCTTATATAAAATTGGCTTAAGCAAGGGAGAATACAGCCTACTGACCTATCATCGCCCGTCGAACACCGATGACCTTACCCACTTTGCAGCCTTGATGGACGCGGTCGCCGACATTGAGGAAGTTTCCGGCTTTCCGTTGGTGCTTCCCATACATCCCCGCCTGGGCGAAAACCAACGGCACGCGGCCGCGCGTCACCGCCACATTACCTTGACCGGTCCGGTCGGCTATCTGGATATGCTGGCCTTGCTGCCGAACGCCACCCTGATTCTGACCGACAGCGGCGGCGTCTTGCCTGCCGGCCTGGAAGCGTCCGAACTGCGCTCGGCGGCGCAGGCATTGCTCCGGCGTCCGGTGGCCTGGACCAACCCTTTCGGCGACGGCTTCGCTTACCGGCGCATTCTGGACGGATTGACAGCCACCGCCGACCGCCTGCATTGACGCATGGATTTACGCAGATACTTCATACCGGTCGGCGCGCTCATGCCAAATGGCATTGCCGTACTGCTATGCCTGGCTGTATACCTGCTGTTCGGCCTGCAACAAGTTGTCATATCCGACTGGCTGGGCAGCGGCGTATCCCTGGGCGCGACCGCCATTCGCGGCTTTGTAGGCGCCGCATCGGTCTGGCTGTGGCGGCGGCAAGGCATACCGCCGGTACTCCGCCTGCCGTTTCTGGCCATTCTAGCCTGCATCACCGCACTGGCGGCCTCGGTACTGATGTCCGAACATCCCGCTATCGCCGTGAAATTCGCGATAAAATACGGCACCGCGTTACTGCTGCTTTGGGCTTTTCTTAATCTCGCGCTGGCTTTTCCCGCTTTCCCCTTGGCCGCTACCCGGGCGGCGTTGCTGGCCCTATGGGGCAACTTGCTGCTGGGCATCGGCGTGCGTGTGGACAATCCGGCCCTAAAGGCATTTTCTCTAGCCTTTCATCCGGAAGCGACCTTTAAATATCTGCCAAGGATCTCGGGGATTTACGAACATCCGGCCATTTTCGGAGCAACAGCGATCATGCTGGCACTATTGACCTTGCAGCTGTATGCTCAAGACCGGTTAACCAAACCGGCATTGTCGTGGACCGTCATCGGTGCCTGTCTGACCTTGTTGCTAACGGAATCCCGCAATGCCTTGGTTCCGCTATTGGCGTTTGCCGGCGGCATGGCGTGGCTGCGGCGGCGGGAACTCCTAGCAGCCGGCGCTTGGCAAATCGCCGGCAGTATCGGTTTGCTTGCCGCCTTTCTGAGCTTCATGCTCTGGCGGCGTCATGTCGAATTGACCAGCGCCATTCACGAAAGTCCGCTGACGGCGTTCTCCCTGGGGCGCACCTACATCTGGGCCGGCGCTTTCGAGGCCTGGCGCACTCATCCCTGGTACGGATTGGGCGCCGGAGTCTTCCAGTTTTTGACCCCGGATTACACCGGCGGACGCTTCGACCGCGGCGAATTGCACGCCCATAATCTGCTACTGGCTATCTTGTCCGAAACCGGGTTGACCGGCTTGTCGGCCTACGCCTTGCTGATATACTCGCTATGGATGCCGCTGTATAAACGCGGCATCGGCAGTAGCGGACGGGATTGGGTTTTACTTTGGCTACTCGCCTTACCCAGCTTCGGGCTTTTCGACTTTTACCTGCCGTTCTACGGCTTTTCGATGCATCTGGCCCTGATCCTAGCCAACCAATATGCCTTGGCCTATCCTAGCCATGAGCACCGAGCGAGCGAAAGGAACAAATCCGAATGAGTCCAACTTTGCTAATACCGCGAAAGGCCGGCTGTTCATGAGCGCATTTTCCCGGGTTTTAGTGACCGGCGGCGCTGGCATGATAGGCCGGCGGGTGTTGACGCAATTGCGCGAACTAGGCGTGGAAGCCGCCGTATTGGATAATCTGTCCGGCGGCCTGCCCATGCCGGAAACCGCCGCATTGGCGGTATGCGGCGACATTCGCGACAGCAGCGCGCTCGATAAGCTTATCCGCAACTTTCGCCCCGTAGCTATTTTACATTTGGCTGCCGTGCACCACATTCCCACCTGCGAAGCTCAACGTGCCTACTGCCTGGATGTCAACGTCACCGGCACCGAAAACGTACTGTGCGCCGCGGAAAACAACGGTATCGGACGGGTTGCCGTCGCCTCCAGCGGCGCAGTCTATGCATGGGAAAACAACGAGCTGAGTGAGGACCACAGCCCGCTTTGGCCTTGCGACAATTACGCCCTCGCCAAAACCTGCAACGAATCGCAATTACGTTTCTGGACCCAGCGTACCGGCGGCATCGGCCGAGCGGCGCGTATTTTTAATACTATCGCCCACGACGACCCTAACGCTCATCTGATCCCGGATATCGCCGCCCAACTGCGAAACGACACCGGCACCGCTATCCTACGTTTGGGCAATCTGACCTCCAAACGCGATTACCTGCACGCCGACGACACCGCCTCGGGCCTGATTGCCCTTTTACGCGACAACCGCCAAACAATCGCTTACGATAACTTCAATATCTGCTCGGGCATCGAACGCTCGGTCGAAGAATTGGTTCGCGGAATTGCAGCACTCTTAGGCCGGGAGATTCGCATCGAGAGCGACCCAAGCCGCCAGCGCAAAATCGACCGCTCCAGCCAGCTGGGCAACCCTGAAAAGGCGCGGCGGCAGCTCGGCTGGTCGGCTCGCATGGCTTTCGACGAAGCCTTGTCCGCAACCATTTTGCAAAAATAGCGGCCACGGACAATGACAAAACAGACAGCAAAATCAGAACGCTTTCCGCGACGCGCCGAGCCTGAACTGCCATCCCGTCGGGGAATGACCGACTTGCTTGAACAAACATCAAAGTTCCGCTTTCACACCCTATTGGACATCGGCATGGGAAACGGTTTAGCCTCGAGATATTTCGCCACTCAAGGCAAACAAGTTACGGCAACCGGATTCGACATGGAGGCCTATCTGTCGTCGCCCATGCCGGACACCGTCAAGCTGGTGCCAAACGCCGACATATGCAACATGTCCTGTTTTGCGGATGGCTCGTTCGACGCCGTATGGTGTTCGCACGTATTGGAACATGTGCAGAATCCCGGATTGGCGCTCGCCGAAATCAGACGCGTGTTAAAACCGCAAGGCATGCTCTTTCTCATTGTCCCCGAATACGCGCCAGTCCTGGTCGGAGGCCACGTCAACACCGGTTGGAACTTGGGAACGCTGATGTATAACCTGGTACTATCCGGCTTCAACGTCCGCGAAGGCGAATTCGTCAATCATTGCTGGAATATATGTGGATTTGTCGCGCGCGGCGAACTACCTGCCGTTAGATTGCGCCGCGACAAGGGGGACCTTGAAATCTTGGCGGGTCATTTTCCGGAAGAAGCGCGAGTGCGCCAACATATGCGCGTAACCATGCTACAAATACGCTGGCGCTGGCATGAATCCATTCGCGCTCGCGCCGAAACAACTTTCCGAAAAGTCTATCTGCACCGGCTTATGCTCAGTTGGACCCCGCCCGCGCTTATAGACGCACTGCGCCGTTTGCGGCCGCGGAACTGATCCGCAGGGCGGCGCGCATGTCTTTCGGCGATAACCTACTCCTTACCTTGCAGCTCAAGCTTCCCAGTGTTTGAACGAATTCGCGCATCGCTGTCCATACGCCGTTATCCGTGGCAGGAACTGTCGTGCGCCGCATGCGGCGATACCCAAGGCGAAGTGCTGCTGGCACGCGACCGGT
>CAZGUM010000016.1:11182-18644 GCA_964529085.1 uncultured Methylomonas sp.
TCGTGCGCCGCATGCGGCGATACCCAAGGCGAAGTGCTGCTGGCACGCGACCGGTATTTGTTGCGGGTGAATGTAAAAGTATGCGCGGGTTGCGGGCTGATCTACACCGGCCGTAACCTCAACCGCGCAGCGCTTGATTCCTTTTATCGCGATGAATACAGAAGGTTCTACGAAGATATCGAGCGCATTTCTCCGGCCCATATCCACGACAATCGCGACAAGCTCAAAGCCTGCTATCGCCTGGCGCGCATCCGCGAGCGTGTCGGCACGATAACGGGTGTGGTCGAAATCGGCAGCGGTTTAGGATTTTTCATTCGCGAATGCCGGCAAAGCGGCATCGATAATGTTCTCGGCTTCGAACCCTGCAAACTCTCCGCCGATTACGCGGCCGGCCAATCCGGACTAGCAGGCAAAATTATCGACACCGATTACCAAAGGTATGACGGCAAGCTACCTCAAGCCAACGTATACGCGCTGTTCCATGTGCTGGAACACCTGCCCGATCCGGGCGAATTGCTGAGGTGGATTGGCGACCGCATCGAAAACGGCTGGCTCGTCATCGAAGTGCCGGATATTGCACACGGCTGGGAGCGGCTCGGCCTAATCAATTTCCATTTTGGACATCGCCACTATTTTTCTATCGGCTCTCTAGCGCAGCTCTTACAGCGCCATGGCTTCGGCGTTCTTGCGTTCGATGCCGATATTGACGATGGTATTTACCCTGGAAATCTGCGGGTGTTCGCCCGGCGTCTAGACCTGACCGATATAAAATTCGCGGCGCTGCCCGCCGAGGATAACCGGGAAATTTGCCGAAAAGTACGCGGTGTGGCGAAGACCCCATGGCGCAATGGTTTACCGCGTTGCGCTGCGCGCTTGCTACGTCCATGAAGGATACTGGAATGCTTGCCGCCGAAAGCCTCGTTCCCGGCAATATTCCGCCCAAACCGCCCCATGGCGGTCTTGGCGGCCCCGCCCTAGCGGGCGCCATGATCTATATTACCGGCCAGATCTGCAATCTCCTGTTCCAACTGTTGCTGCTCCGCGCATTGGGTTCGCAAACCTATGGCCATGTCGGCCTTGCCCACATCAGTCTTACCGCCCTATTGTTCGTCGGCGACCTCGGCTATAGCCTGTATTTCCTGCGCGAAAAACCGAACACCGCGCATTGGCGCAAGGCCTGGCGCTCGGCGCTCGGCCACCGTCTGCTGGCAACCCTGCTGAGTTTTTCCGCGCTGGCGGTATTCTGGGCAATACGTTACGGCAATACGGACGCAGGATTGCTTTACCTGGCCGCCGCCGCGCCGGCCGCACTGCTGGCGTTGCTCAACTTTTCCGCGCCATTGCTGGCTGCCGGGCGTCATAACACCGGTTTTGTCATGCAGCAAATCGCCTGGCCGGCCGCCGCCGCTTACTTCAGTCTCACTTGGCTGCTGCAAAAACAACCCTTGTCTCCGGCATTATTGGCCGGCAGCTGCGTCAGCATGGGTTATCTAATCCAGGCGGCATCCAATCTTGCGGTAATGCACCGCTTGAGCCGGAAAACGGAAAATGGCGCCCGCTTGAGTACACTGCTGATCCCCAGTTTCAGCCTCGGCAGTTGGGGCATGTTAAAAGCTTCGCTAACGCTCTCCTTGCTGGGTTTTCTCGGCTTGGCCAACGACCGGCTTACGGCCTTCCTGATAGAAGCTACAGCTATAAGCTTTCTGCCGGCTTATCTATTGCTGGGACAAATACTCGGCGGCGCAGCCGGTATTCTTAGCCAGTTCAACCGCTTACTGGTAGCGCACGAAGCCAATGGTCAAGATGCGGTATCTCCAGTGCGCGCGATGGCTCCCCTGGTACTCGCGCCCATGGCCTTGCTAGTCCTTGCCGTCACGTTAAGCTGCGACAACGGCTGCGGGGAAGTGCCGGCCGCATGGGTACAACTCGGCTTACCGGTTTTGCTGGATTGGACGCTATCCGCTTTGGGTGGCTGCATGGCCGCAGTGCTGATTGGCCGCCGGCAGGAAAAAAAATTGGCGCGGGCCATTATTTTCGGGGTCGCACTCAGCATATTGGCGCAACTTGCCGGCGCCTGGCAGGAATCCGCGGATGCCGTGCTTTGGGCCCGGGTTACCGGGGCAACGTTGAGCTTATCGATCTCAGCACGGCTTGCCGGCATGGCCGTTCCCGTGACATTGCCCTTGTTCGGTCTGACCGTTACCTTGAGTTCAATTTCTCAAGCACATCTACTGCCCTGGCCGGTGCCGGCGGCGGCCAGCCTAATCGTACTGGCGACCGTCATGAGCCGGGATGCCGCATCATTCCGCCGGGCATTCGGCGCGATAGGCGCAGCCATGCAATCCAAAAGCGGCAAGCCGGAGGCTAACAAGCGATGTGCGGACTAATCGCCCTGCGCGCCCATACCGCAACTCCCGATCTGTCCCGGCTCGGTCGCGCGGCCCTCGATACTTTGGCGCACAGGGGACCGGACGATGCGGACTGCACCCTCGCGGGCGATAATTCGTCCTGCCCGCCAACCTTACTTGGCCACCGGCGCCTATCCATCCTCGACCCGAGCCCGGCCGGACGCCAGCCCATGACCTGCCCCGTCACCGGCAATATCCTGATTTTCAACGGCGAAATCTATAACTTCATCGAATTGCGGCAAGAATTGGAAACTCAAGGCTGCGTTTTCCGCACCGATACGGACACAGAGGTTGTTTTGCAGGCTTGGCGCATCTGGGGTGAAGCCGCTTTCGAACGTTTCAACGGCATGTGGGCGCTCGTCCTGCTGGAGCGTACCAGCGGCAGCCTGATCTGCTCCCGGGACCGCTTGGGGGTTAAGCCCTTGTACTACGCCAGAGATAATAAGGGCGACGGGCAATTGACCATTTTGGCCAGCGAAATTCGCGCGATTGCCGAGGTGATGGGCGCTTACCCACCGCCAGAGCGCAAAGCCGTGTTCGATTTCCTGATGACCGGCGTGTCCGACCACAGTTGCCGCACTTTCTACACCGGCATCTCCGCCGTGCCGCCCGGCTGGATCATGCGTCTGGACCGCAACGGTGATCTGCACTGGCGGCGCTATCACCAATGGCCGGAATGCGACCCGGATAAGCACCTAGACCCGGAGGAACTGCGCGACCTGATCGCCGACGCCGTGCGCTTGCGGCTACGCTCGGACACACCCAGCGTTACGCTACTGTCGGGTGGCCTGGACAGCAGCATCATTACCGCGATGGCTGCCCAAGCCAGCCGGACGGAAACCCGCGCCTGCCACGCCGGCGCCTATACCTACGGCTATCGGGACGGTCAGATGACCGAACACGATGAAACGCTACAAGCAAAGGCCTTTATCGCCGAATACATGCCGGGCACCCCCCATTTCATCCACCTTGCCGATGCCCGGCCCAGCGAGGCCGAATTGATGGAGTTGGCACACACTCACGACGAACCCGTAGCCACACCATCAATCCTCGCCGGTCATCGCCTATTCCGCGCGATCCGCGACGACGGTTTCAAAGTAGTATTGAGCGGCGAAGGCGCGGACGAGCTTTTCGGCGGCTACACCTCCCGCTACATGAGCCAACTGACACGCGAGCGCCTGCTCGGCGGCGAAATACGGCCCGCGCTGCGTATGCTGCGTAACGGCTCGGCCAAACCGCGGCAGGTCGCCAACCGGTTACTCTGGGATTTACCCGCCCGGGCCGTCCGAGATCTTCTGCGCCACACACGTCCAAGCGCACGCACCATGAGCGCTGGCTTGTGGAATGAAATGGCTCCCGAGTTCGCCGCCATTTATAAGGACCGACACGTCAGCCTGGAACAGCGTCTGCGCCGCGACGTAACAGCCACCAACCTGCCAACGATCCTGCGCTTGGCTGATCGCAACAGTATGCGCTTCGGCATCGAGCTGCGTTCACCTTATCTGGACTGGCGCGTGGTTTCCGCCGCGCTGGCACTACCGGCGATCGAGCGCATGGGAGATCGGCAGGGCAAGGCCGCACTGCGGAGGGCGTTTTCGGGCGAACTGCCCGACGAGGTAATATGGCGCCGCAAAACTCACGGTTTCGGCAATGCCGAACAATTTCAGGTAAACCATATCCGCTTTGACGCGCTATGGGACAGACTACCCGCCTGGACGAGTGACTTGCTTTCGCTGCCGGATCTGCGCCGCGAACTGACGCGCCCCGCTAGCCATACCACCTTATGGTGGGCCGTATCCCTCGCGCTTTGGCTGGCCACGGCCTATGGCGAACAATACGTAACAGCGGACCATGCAACTTGAATTCGTCCCCGACATCGGCGGCTGCCGCCTATGCAACGCCACCACCCGGCAACGGGAGTTCTGGCCTGAAACATACCTGGGAGCCGGCCAATCCTTACGCCGCTGCGGACATTGCGCCTTTCTCTACCTGGCCCCGGATTTCACGCCCGCCTCGTTGGAAGATTTTTATGCCCGTCATTACCGTAAACTGTTTCTAACCGAGATCATCGGCAAAGACCCGGAATTGTTTTTCAAACAGCGTTTCGAGAACCGTATCGCCGAGCAACGTTTGCGCATCGTAGCGCCGCTGCTGCCGCTAACGGGACGGCTATTTGAAGTCGGCTGCGGTTTCGGCAGTTTTCTGCATACAGTGTCTCAAACCCGCCCCGATGTCACCCTATACGCTTCAGAGTACGATACCGCCCATCGCGGCATCCGCTGCGAGGGAGTGGATGTGCAATGGATACCCCATTTCCAGGCATTTCCCTCGGCCGGTTATTTCGATGTCGTGGCCGCTTTCCATGTATTGGAACATTTACCCCGGCCCGCCGCTTTCGCTCATTGGGCCGTTAACACACTCAAACCCGGCGGCCATCTGATCGTCGAGGTGCCGGACGCCGCTAGCGGCTGGCATACGCGCAAATTCGTGCATTCGGCCCATTTAAGCTATTTCACCGCCCATACCCTGCGGCGAACGTTGCAGAGTGCCGGCCTCGAAATCCTCGATTGCGGCGCGCACCCCTTGGAGGCAGCCTTTGCCGGCAGCTTGCTGGCCGTTGCCCGGTTGCCGCCGACCGGCGCGGTGCCGCATCCTATCCCGCCGGCGAGTCCGCAAGAAATCGCCGCCATCGACCGGCATGTCGGCGCCGTGAGTTGGACATCGGCCGATACCTTGAAAGCGCGCGCCAAACTCAGCATGGCGAAAGTCGTGGGGCCGGCGAACACCGGTGCATTTCAGCGCTGGCTCGAATATCGCCGCCTGAAAAAACTTTGGGACGCTTGATGGACTTCAGCCGCTTCAAACAAAGCCTGCGTCGGGCCTGGGGTGACGACGCCGCGCTGGCCCGCCATGAGATTTATTTCATTTCCCGCCGCAAGCGCGGTTGGCTGCAAATTGCCCACGCAACGGCGGCGCTGTTGCGCGATGCGTGGCTTTGCGCGCGCCTGCCGCGCCACTCCGAATCCCTCTCCGCCACGGTATGCGCGGTCAGTCTGGCGGGTGCCAACGGCTGGGGCAGTATATCCCCGCTACTACCCAGCTTGCAGGCAACGGGCCAAGCCGTTTCGGTTTTGATACACCCGAAATTGCAAGGCACAATTCCCGGCTCGCTACCCGCCGCCCCGGATCGGATGGGATGGCAACTGGCTATCCTGGCCCTATTTAAACAAAGTCGGGCGACTATCCCCGAGGTGTCGCCCTGGACGGTGCGCTGTTGCTTGGCCCGCCGCCAACTCTGGCGGAGCGCCTTGCACAGCACCCTGACCGGCGCCGGCAGCGAGGTCAGGGCGATTTTACTGCACAACGACTTCGATCTGTTTTCCGCAGCCGCGGTGGAAAGCGCCCGGGAAATACCGCCGATTCGCAGCCTGTGCATCCAGCACGGCCTGCCAACGGACGAATTCTTTCCGACACGGGCTGACGTCCAGTTGGTTTGGGGAAATTCCAGCCGCGACGCCTACTTGTCCCACAACACCCCTCTCGATACCCTCGCTATTGGCACTTACCGCGCGAAACCACCGAGAAGCCTTCCCAAGCTCATCCCGGCACCACGGCGTATCCTGTTGATTTCGCAAACACATACGCCGGTTTACGGATGCAGCCTCGAACACGGCTTCCTGCGGCTGGCAATTCCACTTGATGCCTATCTGGATGACCAATCTTTCCGCATCCTGTTACATCCGGAAGAAACTCGTCTCGGCCATCCCTATGGAATAGGCAATATGACTTCCCGATGTCGCGACGCGCCGCATGCTGAGCTGGCTTTCCAAGGGGCACCGCTGTCGCAGCCGGCATTGGTACTTGGCTTTTGCTCGACCGCATTGGCGGAAGCTGCTCAGGCCGGGAATTTCGTCCTGGGCGTTAACTGGGAAGTGCCCGCTAGCAAGGCGGCATTGGCCGTAGGCTCGCCGCCTTTCAAGATTAACGATGCCGAGGCAGCGGTGGAATTGTTCAAACGACTCAGCCAAGACCATGAATTTCGCTCGGAATGGATGCAAAGACAAACACAGTGGATTAACGACATGTTTAAACCATTGCCCGGGAACTGGCTACAGGAATGCCTAATGTCCGGCCACAGCATTCAGCCCGGCGAAGAGCAAGGGCCGTGACGGCAGCAGAGACAAATAGGCCGTTTATGCAACCGGTTGGCTTCCACTGATTCTGAAACGGCCAAGATGTCGCGGACGTGAGCAGATAGAATATCCTGCAACCTGAAGTTCGCAGGTAGTGGCAGAATTGCCGGTGCTCATGCTTGACGCTCCCGTCGCAACAGCTCCGCTTTGCGCTCCACTCCCCAACGATAACCGGACAAACCGCCATCAGAGCGAACTACTCTGTGGCAGGGAATCGCCACCGCCAAGGTATTGGCGGCACAGGCGCCGGCCACCGCGCGCACCGCCTTCGGTGCGCCTATGCGTTGGGCAATATCGGCATAACTCACTTTCTCGCCCACTGGAATTTGCCGTAACGCTTGCCAAACCCGTTGTTGAAATGCGGTACCTCGCATGTCCAGCGGCAAATCCAGGCCAATGGCGGGGGCTTCAACAAAACCGACCACTTTGGCAACCCATTGTTCGAACTCACTATCGCCGCCGATCAGTTCAGCCCGAGGGAAACGGTCTTGTAACTCCCGAGCCAAGCGTTCCGGCTCGTCGCCTAACGCAATGGCACAAATGCCGATGTCGCTGGCCGCCACCAGAATAGAACCCAGTGAGCATTCACCCAGGGCAAAACGAATTCGGCTATTGGTGCCGCCGGCACGATAGTCGGATGGCGTCATACCTAACAGCTGCGGCGATTTTTCATAAAACCGGCTATTGGAGTTATAACCGGCATCATAAATGGCGGCGGTTACCGACTGACTTTTTGCCAGTTGAGTCCGAACCCGGTTACTGCGCTGGGCTGCCGCATAGGCTTTAGGTGTCAAGCCAGTGATCGCCTTAAAAAGCCGGTGAAAATGAAAGGTACTTAGTCCGGCAATAGTCGCCAACTCG
>CAZGUM010000016.1:18744-39450 GCA_964529085.1 uncultured Methylomonas sp.
CTTAAAAAGCCGGTGAAAATGAAAGGTACTTAGTCCGGCAATAGTCGCCAACTCGTTAAGGCTAGGCTCGGTTTCCGCTGTTTCCAGCAAGCGGCAGATTTCGGCAACTTTATCGGCATGCTGTTCGCGCAAGGCAGGTTGATCCGGTTTACAGCGCCGGCAGGGGCGGAATCCAGCTGCTTCAGCTTCATTTCGACTAAGATGAAACCGCACATTTTCCGGTTTGGCGGTACGCGCCGGACAAGACGGACGGCAATAGACGCCGGTAGTTTTGACGGAGTAGAAAAAGCTGCCGTCGGCTGCGTGATCGCGGGCAAGCACGGCTTGCCAACGAGGATCGTTCTCTATTGGCAAAGAGTCAATTTCAGTCGGGTTCGGCATGTCGGCTCCGGATTTCGTTCACGCCGCTACTTTACCCAATCCTCAGTTCTTGAACACTCTGAGTCTTGCTTTCAAATTCAAATTAGCTTTTGATCGAACTGTCTAGGGCGTTAAGGGAATTTGGAAATAGATGTCGACAAATTGCCATCAACGATCCCTAGCGTAAACAGGTACAGCTGGGGACGGTTTACGGCTTCACGACCGTTAAACACTAGTGCAACTTCTCTCCGGCCGGTTCAATATGTCGTTATTAGGTTGCCGCCAAAACACGTTGCCATTCGGCGAACCAATAGGCCCTACTCCGTATTTTCCCATGGTTACATACCAAGCGCCAGACAAACCGCAAGGCTTCCCCACAGGTTAATCGGGCTGACGAAGCAGTTATATGCATTCCGACTTGCAATAGGCCTTTTACGCTTATCGACCAAGACCTTTATACTGAGCCAGCTCATCGGACATTACGTCCCGCAGAAATAGCCATCCGCACACTCAAGCGTTTCGGGTTATCAATCGGCGTCGAAGTTTTGCCAATTTTAGGGCGAAGGGACGTCCAAATTTCTCCAAGCACTTTAGTCTTCAACCTTTGCCTACGCACTTGTATCATGCGAACGCCAAGTTTTATCGTAGCTCAACTATTCGGGCGCTTTCGTTTATACCAAAGGCAGATAAACATCGGTAACCTGTTCATGTTCTGGCGTTTCAGGCACCCGTTTGATGTAATGGAAAAATAGCGGAAACTCCCGCAATTCCTCACCGCTTTCCGGCAGCCAGTCCCGGTAAAGATAATAAACGCTGTCGCTAATGCGGTCAGTCGAACCGATATGACGCACCACGGCGTAACGTCCTCCCGGAATCTGTTTGGTAATAACCCCCTGCGGGTTTTCCGGCACCGGTTGCTTGACCTCGCCGCAAACATCGAATCTGAATGATTCGGCGGGCGTGACCGCCGGGTCGTCATAGGCGATGCCAAATGTCCGGCTACTGGCTACCGGCGACAAGCCGCTTTGCTTGCGCCAGTCTATGAATTTTCTAACCGTTTCCATGACCAAGCTGGGCAATCCGCGGTGCTCCAGAGCTGCGACTAGGGTTTCTGAAAAATCGACGGTGGTGACGTTCATCTTGTGACTCCTGATGCGTTTGGGTAATTGCATGCGCTCATTCCAAGGCTGCCATGCTGGGTGCTTTCGAAATTGAGAGGGCGTTTATCCGAAACATTTTTTGAACGCACGGGAGAACGATTCCGCATTGCCGAAACCGGCTTCCAAGCCTATATCGGTAATGCTAAGCAACTCCTGAAACACCAGTTGGTAAGACGCCTTACGTAAACGCAATAACTGAATGTAGCGCGTCGTACTCAGTCCGGTGTAAGCGGAGAACTGCCGTTGAAAGTGAAACCTGGAAAAATTTGCCTGTTTGCTCAGTTCATTGACCGACAGCGGCTCGAAAAGATGTTTGTCTATGTAATCGAAAACCCGATCGATGCGCATCGCATAGGCCGCACTTGCCATTTTTTTGTCCACTTTTAACCTCATCAATCGAGCGCAACTGTAACAAGCGTCGAACCATCTCGCCTGACTCAGCGTGCTAAATTGACAAGAGGAATACGTAAAACAAATTCGCTGACGGCGCCGACAAATTCGTCGGCTTGGTCCTGCATGATGAAATGTCCGCTGTTCCTGACAATGATATGCCGTGAATTGCTGGACAGACGGGCCAGATCGTCCTGTTCGGCCTGTTGAATTTGGGCAAGCGCCTTTTCAGCTTCGACATCTTTGCCCGATCTCTCCGCTTCGCGCGCGACTATATCGAGGGTTACCAAATTGCCGGCGGTTAGCACCAATAACGGCAGATCGCCTAAATTGCCTGGAGGCGGCGTAGCTGGATCGAGTCCCTCACGCATCACGGCAATTTCATTGACCACCGCATGAGCGGTATCCGTACGGTTCTGTAACGCCGTCTTCGCGGCCAGGATTTCCGCCGGCAGCGGAGACGGCCGGCGATCGGCATCGGCAATCCCCAGCAGCCTGACGAGACCAATTCGCGATAACGGCTCGGCCACTGCAATCTGTATGGCTTGTTTGCGGTAGTCCCACACGGCATAGGGATACTGGTGCATCGGGCTTTGCTCATGCGTCGAATCGACAAGAACGATACCCTGCGTCTGTTCGGGAAACTGGTGATAAAAAGCACGCACGTAGATTCCGCCGCGCGAATGACCGACCAGCACAAACGGCGGCGAAATGCCCGCATTGTTCAGTAGCGTATACAGGTTTTTAGCCACGTCTTCCGGCTGGATCTCCGTATCTATGGGATCGCTCCAGCCCAGTCCAGGGCGATCATAGGCGCAAACGCGCATGGTCTGTGCAAGCTTGGCGTGGACCGGATACCAGCTCAACGAGTTCTCCCCAAGGCCCGCTTCGAGAAGCAGCGTTGGTGAACCTGAGCCCATACAATCAAGATGGAGATTCACGCCATTCACTGAGATCATGCGCCCAGGTGGCGGGAATGCGGCAAGGTCGGCCGCGGTTGTTTCGGCTTGATAAACGGATCCCGACAACGCTGCAACGCATGCGATTGCCAACCCGAACAGCAAATAGCGCACACGCCGCAAAAATACGAATGTCATGTTAGTCAAACGATTTCGCCACATGCGAATCGCTGGGTTTACCGTAAAACCGGAGGTAACTGTCGAATAATGGAGTGAGTGCCTCCAGGTCGGACAGTGTTGCCTGGCAAACGTAACATGAGTTTATGACGACTTCTCTCAATGGTTGGACTCAGGATTTGGTTGCATCTGCGACCAAATTTGCCATGGCCGTCTGGGCGGATTCTCGCAAAGCATTGATCACGCTGCTTTGATTTTCCGGCGGCTGGTTTTGGCTGACTTTCCACTTGCCTTGCAGCCGCGACACGCTGACTTCTATGCCGATAATCTGTGTGATCAAGCGTTCGGTAAAATCAGCCGGGGCGTCCGCTACGGACCATGGCTCGGGGAAACCGGCTTCGAATGCCTGCGTCATAGCCTCCAATTGCCGGCGAATCCAAACTGGATCATCAATCACCCGTAGCCTGCCGTAAGCATGCACAGCGGCATAATTCCAGGTGGGCACCACCTTGCCGGTTTGGGGTTTGGTCGCATACCAGGATGGCGAAATATAGGCATTTTCTGCTTGAAACACCGCCAGCACTTCGGTTTGCGGATCGAAGTCCGCCCACAGCGGATTCGAGCGAGCGACATGTCCACGCAGATTGCCAAAAGGTGAACCTTCGTCCTCCACCCAATGCAACGGAATATGATTAGCGTTCAGACCATTGGCAGATAAGGTGACCAGCGTCGCCAGTGGATAATCGCGTATCAATGTCTGCATGA
The DNA here is from genome assembly GCA_964529085.1 of uncultured Methylomonas sp. Classification (GTDB taxonomy): domain Bacteria; phylum Pseudomonadota; class Gammaproteobacteria; order Methylococcales; family Methylomonadaceae; genus Methylomonas. Next base: position 22,496 of record CAZGUM010000016.1, read on the forward strand.
CATCAATTCTGGGTTCGTCGAAATGCTTAGGGATATACATGAGTGATTAATGGATACTTACCATTTAAGTGTTAGACATTGATTTTGTAGTTCAAGCTCACTTCGTCGCCGTGTATGCCCCGGAATCCCCAATTGCAGGCAGGGCGTTCATAAATGCCGGGACGTCCTGATGAGCAATGCCGATCCGCTCCCGGATAGTGTCGAACAGCAGACGGATGAGTTTTTTCTTAATAGCCGTTTCCCGACCCGTGATCATGCTGATTTGGATAATTGCGTAAGCATCGGTACTACCGCCGGGCGGTTTTCCGATTAGAAAAACTGCAAGGCATCGCAAAACAGGGTATTGCGGGTGTTCGCTGAATGGGTTCCGGTCTTTTGGTCTGTATTTGCATTGAACCGTTCACGGTTATCAGGTCATGTATTGACTAACAACTCGCGCGGAAATTGCTCAAAACTCTCGATCACCGTCGAGACGCCCAGGCAGGCGAGAAGTTTGTTATGCGTGTCAAGCGGACCAAGACCGACAATATGGCCGATATTGGCGGCATGGGCTGATTGGAAACCGGAAATGGCATCTTCGACAACGACGCATTCGTGCGGTAGTAAACCAATATTGCCTGCCGCCTTAGCATACATATCCGGCGCTGGCTTACCGGGAAGAACACCGTCATCGTAAACAATCCGTTGCAGATCGAACCACTTATCCAAACGCAGATGCTGGATGAAAAAATCCAGATTGGTTTTTTCGGAAGCTGTCGCGATGGTACGCGGTATATCCTTGCTAAAAACCAAGTCGAGCAGTGCTTCGGCGCCGGGTGACAAGACAAACATTTCTGGATTTTTTAAGCATAAATCTCGGTACATAGACTCTTTGATTTGGATCAGCTCAAGCAGCTCTTGCCCTTGAGGAGTTCGGCCGCTGAGATAGCTCAATATATGGCTATTGGTACGGCCATGCACATGGATTGCAAATTCGTCGTCGCTTAAGGGTGAGCCTCTGAGCCGTAGCGCCGTCGCTTGCCAGGCCTGAACGTGAAGCGGTGCATCCCAAAGCAAAACGCCATTGAAGTCGAAAATAATTCCTTTATATTTCATCATGATAGTGAGTATCGATATCGTTTGAGAGCCTGAGCGACCGGGCTAAATGACTGACTAAGACTTATCGTACCAAGCCAATTTTTAGTAGTGGATATTGCCCTAATTGACGCCATTTTTTTAAAGTGCCCCACCCAACGATTCCTCGAGCACGATATCGGCATTGAGCCTGTACCAGCCATTGAACCGCTGACGATAGGATTCAAATGGTTCGCGCAGTGCTACACGCGGATCGTTACTCAGAGCGTAGGCCATGCCTTCGATCAGCCACTGCTCTCCGATTAATAACGTCAGGCTGCCGAACTGATCGGCCTGCCAATAGTGAATAAGTTCGTGCGCCAAGTAGTGTGGCTGCCAGCCCCGCGGCGCGATGGCTATAGCGACACTGCTCAAGGTGAAGCCAGCCTTGTTAGCCAGCCCGAATGTAGACTAACATTTCGCCTTTTTACAAAAGATTATCTTCGGCTCGCCGATAGACAAGCTCCATTGTCTGGCAAGATAACTTTTCGAGTCCTTAAATAGAGATTCTGCCGCAGCAAGCCGAGATAAATCGTCTACGCATAGGTTTTGTTTGTTGCAATAGACGCCGAATGCTTCCAGAATCAGCACCCGAACCGGTTTGAAAAAAGCCAACGCAGAAATCGGCAACAGCAGCAGAATCACGACAGACCATTTAGTGTATTTCATCAACCTTCCTCCATGGTATCTAATGCAAAGTACCCGTTTGCTTAGCCAACTGTCGTTAAATACTGCCTCATTTTCCGACCGTCCACAGCCGCGAGACCGACCCCGCTGTTGCCCATAAGATCTAACCTAATCAATCAACAGAGCGCCGACACCCAAACTGCGAAACTCAGGAATAACGTAAAATGCTTGAATGACGCCTATATTGCCGCCGGCATATAAGGCATCCCTTTCTGTGATGGTCGAAACAGCCACTGGCATATTAGCCATCTATTAATATCGCTGACGCAACTTGCGCTCGCTGTTTCGCGAAAATCCCATCGTCGATAGATACCGCAACAGTAAACTCCATGCGCTAACCGACGACGCCAACGAACCCGTTTTGAAATGCGAAGCGGCAACATCCCAAAACACCGGGTAGCTCAGCAAAATATGGCTAAACCCCAGCGCCTTGGCCGACTCCAAAGAAGAGTAAGATCACTACAAACTGTAACATGGCATGCCGACGTAAGGTGCTGGCTGTTTTCCGGTGGCTCATCCGCTTACACCGGATAAATCATAACGCTTGATCTCGCCAACGTCTCACACTTTGGTTTTGCCTTTTAGCTCGAAGTATTGCGGTATAGCATGTATCGCTCCGCGACAGTCAACTGCATCGGGACAAACGCCACGCCATTATCTACGATGCCAGGCCCTTGCGGCTGAAAGCCTAGCCGCTTATAAAACGGCACGGCGGGCAGAGAGGAGTTGACAGTGAAGGTTTCCAGCGGACTAGCAGCCAGCGATAATTCGATAGCTCGCAACGCCAAGGCCGTGCCGATGCCTTGGTATTGGAAAGCGGTCGCCACAAACAGATGAAAAACATGCTGCCCATCGCGGATGGCAACGACGCCGGCAAGCTTATCGTCAAACAATCCCAGCAGATAAAGGAAATTGGCATTGGAGATGTAACCGCCAATCGCCTGGGCGGAAGTGCTCGAAAAAAACAACTCGGCGCCTTCGCCGGTTGGGTTAACCGTACAAAAACCGGCAACACTGCGAATCAGCCGGCTGATGTCGTCGGCATCTGTCGACGCGGCGTGGCGAATGGTCAGCTGCGAATGCATGAATAAGCGGTCGTTTCGAGGTTCATTGGTTTGTAGCGGTAAAGTCCGGCAAGTTGTCGTAAACCTGCTCGACGGTTCGGTGTTCGGTTAGGGCTTTTACCACAGCCAGCAAGGGTTCGGCGCGAATGCCGGGCAAATCTTGTTCCAGAGGATGCAGAATTGGAAACGCCAACTTTTCCAGCGGCGGGCAAAAGTCCGCGTCCACGCCAGGCTTATTGCCGCGCGCATCGATCCGGTACCAGCCGTATTGCTGCAGGTAAACCGCGTTCAAACCGTGCAGGCAAAATGGGGGTTGCTCACCATCCAAGGTCAACCGTTGGTAACACAGCCCAGCTGGAATGCGGTTGGCGCGCAGCAGCGCAGCCAGTAAATGGCTTTTGGCGTAACAGTAGCCGGTACCGTGGACGAGCACCTCGGAGGCTTTACAGGTCACTGGATTCAGCCGATAGTCCCAGCTGTGCTTGATCTCGTCGCGAACGAATTCGAAACAGCGTTTGGCGATTTCTTCTTCATCGGCACAGCTGTCCGCCAACTTTGCAGCTTGTGCGACGACCAGGGGATGTTGGCTGTCGATATAGAGGCTACTGTCCAGGTATGGTTTCATTGCCGGCGATTGAGCTACTAATCGTTCGATTTCCGCTAATGCGTCGGTAAGTAAAGCAGCTATTTCCGGCATACTGGCAGGCCTGATTCGCCGGTATTAGCGCTCGGCAACAAGTGCCACGTCCGCATTATGGGCGCGTGACGTGGCGTTCAATACCGCGACCGGTTTGTAAGCAAAGCCCTCGAATGCCACCAGCCAATCCAGCGCGTTTTTGATGGTGCCGGTGGCACCGTGGGCATATTTCGGGCTGGCGACCAACAAGGCATCCGCCGAAGCCACTTCGTTGTGTAATTGCGCCGCGATGGCCGGAGGCGAGTTTTCCAAACCCGGATTGTATAAAGGCAAGTTGCCAAGTTCGGTAAACAGATAAACTTCAGTCGAGGCCGGTGCCAAATGCTTTACAGTGCCCAGCTCGCTGAACACCGGAAAACAAGCCTGAATGTCGGCATCGGTATCGGCAATGAAAATATCGAGGGTCATGGCATGCTTAGCAATCAAAAAGGTGTCTTTTGGCTTAAAACAAAATATGGGGCAGTTGAAACGCCTACCAACTTTGTTAGGTTAGAGGCTATTTACAATCTTCTAAACTGTCAATGGTGACAGTGTATAACGCCATTCCGCTTTGCTGGTAAATCAGAATATCGGCATATTTCAGTTTAGGATAAGCTTTCTAACAGTTTAACGTTGGTAAACCCATGAAAGGCTGGCAAGAAATTCAACTCCAAGCACTGCAAGCCAGTGATAGTGAACATCAGCTTTTACAAATCATTGTTTCGTTGGCTGCGGAATCGGGTTTTGATTACTGCGCCTACGGACTTCGATTGGCACTGCCGCTGATCCGACTATGATGCCAGGGGCTGTGTAAATCCGAAGCAAAGACATATTGGTGGCAGTAGAATATGTGGGCGACATATACGATCCCCTGATTGACATTGGTTGCGGAATAAGCCTTGATTGATATACTTGCATTATGCAACCAATTATCCTGCTTCAATTGCAAAACGCAAGTAAATAAGCCAGATGTCCGAATCTAAGCTCGAACATAGATGTCCAATCGATTATGCCCTTGAAGTATTCGGAGACCGATGGACCTTGCTCGTACTCCGCGATCTGATGCTAAGCGGCAAACGGCACTACCGGGAGCTGATGACTTCGAAAGAAGGAATCGCAACTAACATTCTGGCTTCGCGACTGAAGAAAATGGAAGCGGACGGACTCGTTATCCGCAAACATAAGCCCGCAGACAAGCGCCAAGTGTTTTATGAACTAACAGACAAAGCGCTTGATTTGGTGCCTGTACTACTCGAGATTAGTCGCTGGAGTGTAATTTACGACAAACATACGGCAGCCCCACCGGATCTGATGCGTCGCTATCAAGATGACCCGCAGCAACTGATAGCAGATTTGCAGGAAGCGGCACGAGTTCGGCAAACATGATCGTTTTGGCAACAAAAACCAAAATTTGGATGCGGCTATCTACTCCTTTTGCCGAATCAAATTTGATATTGCTATATCCAACAAAAAATATTATTGATGCATCAACTGCTTACAAATGAATAACCCGAATATACAAGGCGCCAAGCAAGACGATAAAACCCAACACACTCCAATGATGCAGCAATTTCTGCGCATCAAGGCGCAACATCCGGATATTTTGCTTTTTTACCGTATGGGGGACTTTTATGAGTTGTTTTTCGACGATGCCAAGAAAGCGGCGCAATTACTCGATATTACGCTGACTGCGCGCGGCCATTCCGGCGGCCAACCCATTCCGATGGCCGGCATTCCTTATCATGCCGCCGAAAACTATATCGCTCGACTGTTGAAACAAGGCGAGTCTATCGCTATATGCGAGCAAATCGGCGACCCTGCCAAGTCCAAGGGGCCAGTGGAGCGCAAGGTGGTGCGTATTGTGACGCCAGGCACCGTCACCGACGAGGCCTTATTGGAAGACCGCAAGGACAATCTGTTAGTGGCATTGGCGGTATTCGACAAATTTTTCGGTTTGGCATCCCTGGACATTGGTAGCGGCAAATTCCTGCTGCAACAACTGGAAACCGAAACACAATTGCTCAGCGAAGTCGAACGTCTGAGTCCAGCCGAACTATTGTATAGCGAAGACCAAGCGCTGCCGGGCGCAATCAAGGAACGTCGAGGACTGTGCAAACGCCCGCCCTGGCATTTCGATTTGGATAGTTGCCGACAATTAATTCTAAAACAATTCAATTGCCACGATTTGCAAGGTTTCGGCTGCGAGCATTTACCGGCGGCGATTTGTGCCGCCGGGTGCCTGCTGCAATATGTCCGCGATACCCAGCAAAGCGCCCTCCCGCATATTCAAGGCATTGTCGTCGAACATACAAACGACAGCATCAGCTTGGACGCGGCCAGCCGCCGCAATCTGGAATTGGATAGCCATCCCAGCGGTCAGTTGCAATACACGCTGCTTGGCGTACTGGATAAAACCGCGACCGCCATGGGCAGCCGTTGCCTGCGCCGCTGTCTGCACAGACCGTTACGCGACCAAGCTGCGGTCAACGGCCGTTATGCCTGTATTGCCAGCCTGCTGGAAAACGAACTTTACCAAGTATTACAGACCAGCTTGCGCCGAGTTGGCGATATCGAGCGCATCAGCTCGCGGATCGCGCTGAAATCGGCCCGGCCACGCGACCTGCTGACGCTGCGCCTCACGCTATCGGTACTGCCGGAGCTCCAATCGCAACTGACCGGCAGCAATAATACGCATTTGGAAACCTTGCGCGTACAGTTGCGCGAACATCCGGAGTTAGTTGATTTGCTGCAACGAGCGATAATTGACAATCCGCCGATGCTGATCCGCGACGGCGGCGTCATCGCGCCGGGCTATCACCCGGAACTCGACGAACTACGCAATCTCAGCCAGAACGCCGACCAGTTTCTACTGGACATGGAACAGCGCGAACGGCAAAGTACCGGCATAGCCACTCTGAAAGTCAATTACAACCGGGTGCACGGCTATTACATCGAAATATCGAATGCTCAAGCCGATAAAGTCCCGTTACATTACACCCGCAAACAAACATTGAAAGGTGCCGAGCGTTACATCACGCCGGAGTTAAAAAGTTTCGAAGATAAAGTACTTAGCGCAAGAGAAAAATCGTTAGCCTTCGAAAAGGCCTTATACGACGAATTATTAATCACGCTAGGCAATGCTTTATTCGATCTACAAAGCTGCGCTACCGCCTTGGCTGAACTGGATGTATTGGTCAACTTCGCGGAAAGGGCTGAAACTTTGAACCTGACGCAACCGTTTTTGACGCAGGAACCCGGTATTCAAATCATCGGCGGCCGGCATCCGGTAGTCGAACAACTTTCAAGCCTGCCCTTCGTCGCCAACGACTTGGACTTTTCCGGCGATCGGCGCATGCTGGTGATTACCGGCCCGAATATGGGCGGTAAATCAACTTATATGCGCCAAGCCGCTCTAATCGTCCTGCTGGCGCATATCGGCTGTTACGTGCCGGCACAATCGTTGCGCTGCGGACCGATAGACAAGATCTTCACTCGCATCGGTGCTTCCGACGATCTAGCTGGCGGCCGCTCCACCTTCATGGTGGAAATGTCGGAAACGGCCAACATACTGCACAACGCCACCGCCAACAGCCTAATTTTGATGGATGAAATCGGCCGCGGCACCAGCACCTTCGACGGCCTTTCGCTGGCCTGGGCCTGTGCGGATTATCTGGCCCGTCAAACCCAGGCGTTTACGCTTTTTGCCACCCATTATTTCGAACTCACCACGCTTGCCGAAGAACAAAGTAATATCTACAACATCCACCTGGATGCGATGGAGCATGGCGACAAGATCGTATTTTTACACACGGTTAAGGACGGTCCGGCCAGCCAGAGCTATGGTTTGCAGGTAGCCGCGTTGGCGGGTGTACCTCAATCGGTGATTGCCAACGCCAAGCATAAGCTGACGCAACTCGAAAATACCGCGTATATCGAACAGCAAAACCATAGTGAAGTGAATCAATTCGATTTGTTTACCAGTCAGGAATGCCATCCTGCGGTGGTTTTATTGGAGGAACTCGACCCAGATCATATAAGCCCACGGCAAGCCTTGGATACACTTTACCGGTTAAAGGCCTTGCTAAAGCTATATAAGCGCTAAAGGTTTGCCTATTCGGTAAAGGTTCCTATGCGCCATACCTAATCAGTTATTCTTGATATCCAAAGAACAAAATTTATCCGCAGCCTTTCGACATATTTCTTTATTAATGAATTACCAAGCAAACTACTATACTTTGGACCCATTCCAATTAATCAATAGACGCCATGGCGAAGCGCCAACTTGAAAAGTCCCTTATCGTATTGCTATTGGCGCTATTGACCGTCGGCCTAAGCTATACGGATGCGCTATGGCGCTTTGATCGCTGGATTTACGACGCCCAACTTAAATTACTGGCGAGTCCGGCGTCGCAAGACATTGTCATTATCGAAGTCGATCAAAAAAGTCTACAGCATCTGGGCCGCTGGCCCTGGTCTCGAGATATCCACGCCCGATTACTCGAAACCCTGCAACCAGCCCACCCCAAGGTTATCGCCCTGGACTTTATCTTCTCCGAACCGGATATGCAGCACCCGGAGGCCGACGCGCAACTGGCCCGCGCGCTGACATCGGCTACACCGGTAGTACTCCCCGTTGTTATCGAGCATAACGGTGCTACGGCGGTGGCGACGCTTCCCTTACCGGAGTATGCCAAAAACGCGGTGTTGGGACATGCCAACGTCGATCTGGATCAGGACGGCATCAGCAGAAGCATTTTGTTGCAAGTTGGCTTGAACCACTCGCGCTGGCCGGCGATGCCTTTGGCTATTTATTCTCTGTTACACCCGGAAATACTCACCGATTTGCCGGGTTTGCGCACAAACGAGTCTCAAGGCGAGTTACTTGGCGATTATCGGGTTTGGCTACCGTTTTTCGATACTAACGCGGATTTTGCCAGGGTTTCCTATGCCGATGTATTGATCGGGGCGATTACCAAACATTTTTTTGCCGATAAATACGTGTTGGTTGGCTTAACGGCCAGCGGGATAGAGCGCGATTTACCGGCACCTTTGGCAATAGGCAACCGGCCGATGACGGGTGTGGATTTCGTCGCGGCAGGTTTGGACGGCTTTCTCAAACAACGTCTTTGGCAACCGCTACCGGGGTTTTGGCAGTTTTTATTTAGCTTAACAATTGCCGGTCTGGCAATTCAGATCAGCACCAGGTTTTCCCCGCGCTGGTTAGCACTTGTCGTATCGATCCTCTCTATCGCATTGTTACTGTTCAGTTTGGTTTTACTGCACACCAGTCACTATTGGTTCGCGCCATCGACAGCGATAGCGGTATTGTTTTGCAGCTATCCCCTACGTAGCTGGCGGCATTTCGAAAAATTAATCCAGTCGTTATTCGCGGAACGAAAACGGGCTTACATTACATTAAACGCGATAGTGGACGGCGTCATTGCCACTAACAACCACGGCGATATCGAGTATATGAATGCCGCGGCGCTCGATATCGTCGGCAGTAAATTACCGAAGACGAGCAGTCGCAATGTCGACGATATTTTTCGGGTCGAATTTGACGGCAAGCCTCATAGAATCGGCGAGCTAATTAAGGAAAGCGTTAATAAACACGGCCTACTAAAATTCAACAGCTGCCACCTATCAATATTCGACCATCACACGATGAATGCCAATCTGACTATCTCGCCTATTTTTGGCAGTAAAGGCATGTTAATGGGCACGGTGCTGACGATCAACGATATTGGCGAACGGATGATTATGGCAAAAATGCTGTTGCAAAAGTCCGAGGAACAAAGCGTGATGCGGCAACTGATAAATCGTACCGAACAAGTTAGCTTGGCCAAAAGTCAGTTCTTATCGCAGATGAGCCACGAATTGCGTACGCCTCTGAATGCGATCATCGGCTTCGCGCAACTCATGCAAATGGACGATCCCGAGCATCCGCTGGCAGACTCCCATCTCGATTCGGTAAACGAGATACTCAAAGCAGGCCTGCACTTGCTGGGCCTTATCAACGAGTTACTGGATCTGGCAAAAATCGAGTCCGGTAAAATTAGTCTGAATATCGGCCGCATTGCTTTAACGGATCTGCTGAACGATTGCCATACGCTGATTAAGCCATTGGTGCACAACAAAGGGCTGCATTTAGTTATCGACAATCAACTTGCTAATGACATAATGCTGAAAGTGGATCCGAAGCGGGCAAAACAAATTTTATTAAACTTTCTATCCAACGCGGTCAAATACAATCGCCCCAACGGCACAATTAGCTTGAGCTGCATTGAGGCCGGAACCGGCAGAATACGGATCTCGGTCACCGACACCGGAGAAGGCTTGGCGGAACAAGAACAACAATTGCTGTTTCAATCTTTTCAACGCTTGGGGGCGGAACACACCGATATCGAAGGTACCGGTATCGGTCTGGCTATTACCAAGCAATTGGCCGAACTTATGCAGGGCAGCGTTGGGGTAAGCAGTATTCAAGGGGAAGGCAGCACTTTTTGGGTAGAGTTAGCGGTCAACGAACCCAAAGACCATTAACACCGCAAACCGAAGTCCGCGCTTTCCGCCCAACCCTGTCTATACTTATCAGCTAAATTTCAATCCTCTGCGTTGGATTGCGAATTTTGATCTCCCCAAAAACCACCGTTTGTCGAGGCCATCATGAAACATCTTCTCCCGTATTTGGGCGTCGGTTTAGCCGCCCTATGCATATCAAACCCGGTAACAGCCGACGATGCCGTAATCGGTTATATCAAAACCATTAACGAGCAGACGACGATTTCAGAAAGTGCTGGCCCGATTAAAGCCAGCTTGGGATCGCCGATACACGTCGGTAATGTCATAAAAACCGACGAAAACGGCTCTGCCGGTCTAACGCTGAAAGACAATACGATTTTGTCGATAGGTCCAAACACCGAACTAAAGATAGAAGGCTATCAATTCGAACCGCAACAGGACAAACTACAATTAAACGCCAACTTATTGAAAGGGACCCTGCACTATATATCCGGCGTCATCGCAAAACTCAAACCCGAGGCCGTCACTGTCAAAACTCCCACGGGTGTGATTGCGGTAAGAGGCACACGCTTTTTAGTCAAGATTGAAGAATAAGCCGAGTATTCGCCATGAAAACAATTTCTCTACCCAAAACCCTAACATTCGCGATTGCGCTAACTTTATCCGGCTGTGCCAAGTCTTATTTGGTGTTGCTGGAAGACCACGACGGATCCACCGGCAAAGTCACTTTCAACGGCGCAGGCGGTGAAACGCTGGTAGAACAGGCTGGTTACGGTGCGGCCCTGGACAATTCCAAAACGGTCTTCAAGGTCGAACAACAACAGATCAATAAGGACTTTGGTAAAGCCCTGGCCTCCGAGCCCGTATTACCCGAAATATTTTTATTATATTTTGAAACCGGCGGCACCAAGCTGACAGCAGAATCGGCGGCACTAATCCCCAAAATTATCGAAGCCGCCGGCAAACATCCAGCTGCTGATATTTCTGTAATCGGTCATACCGATACGGTAGGCGACGCGGAGAAAAATGAAAAACTGGCTAACGAGCGGGCGTTGCAGGTCAGCAAACTGTTCGACCCCAGCAAGCTGGATGTAAAGGAAGTCTCGGTGACATCTCACGGCGAGAAGAATTTACTGATTAAAACCGCCGATGATGTTTCAGAACCGAGAAATCGTCGGGTTGAGGTGACAATAAGATAAAACGCGTTCGATAGGCCGCCGGTTACGGCACCGGCGGCTTTGTACGAGTTATTCGTTAGCCAAAACTTTAGCCAGCTGCGGTGCGGGCACGTATCCGGGCAGGATATTGCCTTTTTGGGTGACTATCATCGGCGTACCATTCATACCGAACGCTTCGCCCAAGGCCATATGCTCGTCCACCGGATTTTCGCAGGTTTTTGCATCCAGGTTTTCACCCTTTTTCGCAGCGGTCAAAGCTTTATTCTTATCCGCCGCGCACCATACCGATACGGCCTTCTTGTAGGAATCCGAACCCTTGCCGGCTCTAGGGAAAAACATGTAGCGTATGGTAATACCCTGCGCCATGTATTGATCGATTTCCGAGTGCAGCTTGCGGCAATATCCGCAATCGATGTCGGTAAATATAGACACGACATGCTTGCTGGTTTCGGGTTTGAAGATAATCATTTTCTGCTCGCCGATTTTATCCAGCGAGGCTTTACGCACACTAGCCAATTTGGCTTCGGTAACGTTTTTCTTCGCTTCCACATCGAACAATTGGCCTTGTAACAAATATTTACCATCTTCGGATGCATAAAAAATATTGCCGCCCATCGTCACTTCATACAAGCCTCGGACTTCGGAGGATTTAACGGAATCGACCTGCCCCCCCGGCATAAATTCGCTTAAAGCTTTTTTAATGGCCGCTTCATCGGCAAACGTAACCGGACTAATTAAAGTCGCCGCCGCCAACGCTACAATATATTTAATTTTTTTCATGGTGTTACCAGGGAAGATTTGAAAGGAATGCGGTTGACCATAACGCAGCACTTTTGTTCAGCGTTATTGAAATAATCTGCCTATATCGAGAAACATCGCCAACCCCATCAGCAGCATTAGTAGCAGCATACCGGCCTGCTGAAAATATAATTGTACTTTTTCGGACACAGGACTGCCTTTGATTGCCTCAATCGCGAAAAATAGCAAATGACCGCCGTCCAGAACCGGCACCGGCAACAAATTCAAGACACCTAAACTGACGCTGACCAAACCTAAAAACTTTAAAAAAGCTGTCAGTCCCATATCTGCCGACTGGCCGGCATATTGAGCAATACTGATGGGGCCGCTCAAATTTTCGACGGAGGCCGAGCCGACCAGCATTTTCCCCATCATTTTTAACGTCGTGACCGCATAAAACCAAACCCTTTGTCCCGCCACCGGCAGGGCCTCCCAAGGCGATAGCGAATGTTTGACCAACATCGACTCCAGCAGCTCTTTAGGTGCATCGACCCCGGCACCGATCTTACCGACCGCCTTGCCATCGCTCTGTTGTTCCTTGCGCGGCGTAATGTTTAATGGCAGTTGGGCGCCATTACGTTCCAAAAGTAATTTGATTTCCACATCGGGCCTTGCCTGCACATAATCGACCCACTGTTGCCAATCGACGATTGGACTGCCGTCGGCAGTAAGAATTAAATCCCCACTTTGCAAACCGGCTTGTTTCGCGACGCCATCGTCCATCAGTTTGCCGATGACGGGCTTAATGCTAGGCGCCCAAGGTTTCAAACCTAAGCGTTTATGCAGGGTTTCCGGAGTTTGAGTGTCTTGTTCCGACAAGTGCAGTAAACGAACTTGCTGACTATCGTCAATAGCTTTGGTCAGAACTGCTATTTCCGTTTTGCCGTCAATCGCCAAGGTCAAAAGCCGATCCAAAGCTTCTATCCAGGTAGGCGTCGCCGCATCGTCAATACGCAAAATTTCGTCGCCTTTGACAAAACCAGCCTGTTCGGCCAGAGAGCCGGCTTCAACACCGCCAACCACCGGTTTGACACCAAGTTCACCAATTACCAACACCAGCCAGAATAGAGCGACTGCCAATAATAAATTGAATACCGGTCCGGCCGCCACCACGGCAGTACGGGCGAGCAACGGCTGACGATTAAATGCGTAAGGCAAATCTTCGGGCTTGACCGCTTCTTCACGCTCGTCAACCATTTTCACATAACCGCCCAAAGGAATGGCGGCAATGACAAATTCGGTATCGTTAACGGATTTTCGCCAAGTGGCTAGCGGCTTACCAAAGCCGATGGAAAAACGAATGACTTTGACACCCACCTTGCGTGCCACCCAAAAATGGCCGAATTCATGAAACGCCACCAGCACTGCGATGGCAACAATGAAATAAAACAGGGTATGCAAAGTTTCCATTGCTTAGTGTGCGAGCTGCGCGATCACAGCATGAGCGACTTCCCGGGCTTGGCGGTCGGCTTCCAGGATGTGTTCCAGTGTATCGGCAGTATCCGCGGTGAATTGCGCCATGCTGCATTCGATGATGCGCGCAATATCGGTAAAGCGTACCCGTTCATTTAAAAATGCTTCCACGGCAATTTCATTGGCCGCGTTCAATACGGTAGGCATGATACCGCCGGCTTTAATAGCCTCGTATGCCAATCTTAAACACGGAAAACGCTGTAGATCCGGTTGTTCGAAATCCATATGTCCCACTTCGAATACATTCAACGGTGTAACACCGGAATCAAAACGTTCCGGCCAGGCCATGGCATAGGCGATCGGCGTGCGCATATCGGGATTGCCCATTTGTGCCAGTACCGAACCATCCACGTAATCGACCATGGAATGGATGATGCTTTGCGGATGAATTACTACTTGAATCGCATCGGGATCCATATTGAACAGCAGACAAGCCTCGATCAACTCCAAGCCTTTATTCATCATGGTTGCCGAATCCACAGAGATTTTTCTGCCCATGTCCCACTTCGGATGAGCGACTGCCTGTTCAGGGGTCACAGTATCCAAATCGGCAAGCGGCGTTTGCCGGAACGGACCGCCGGATGCCGTCAACAGGATACGCCGGGCTTGTTTCGCGGAGTGTCCGGTCGTGTAGCCGCCGGGCATACATTGGAATATTGCGTTATGTTCGCTATCGATAGGCAACAGCGTGGCGCCGTTGTCGGCAACGGCTTGCATGAAGATTTGCCCGGACATCACCAACGCTTCCTTATTGGCCAGCAACACGGTTTTACCGGCTTTTGCCGCCGCCAAGGTCGGCAATAAACCTGCTGCACCGACGATGGCCGCCATGACCGCGTCCACGCTATCCAAGGTTGCTACTTGCGTCAAGGCTTCGGCGCCGGCTAATACCTTTAGGTCGGCTATGGGTGATCCCACGAGTTTAGCTTTGAAGGCTGGAACATTATCCGCGTTAGCCACTACCGCATATTCAGGGCGATGAAGCAAACATTGTTCATATAACGCGTCAATATTACCGTTGGCGGTTAAAGCCACGACCTTGTATTGATCCGGATGGCGGGCAACGACATCGAGAGTGCTGACACCTATCGAACCGGTCGCACCGAGTATGCAAATACCTTTCATGCGTAAAAAACCCTGCCAATCAGTAAAATGCCAGCATAAAAAAACGGGGCCGCAGCGATAATACTATCGACTCTATCTAAGATACCCCCGTGCCCCGGCAACAAGTTACCGCTATCCTTGACGCCTTTTTTGCGTTTTATCAGACTGAAAAACAGATCGCCGTAGATAGAAATTAGTACAGTCATCACCGACAATATCAACATATCGGTCCAAACGAGCCCATTCAGAAATCTCAACATGCCGGATTGCGCTTCTTCAGATTCCGCGGCCGTCATCCAGCCATAGACTGTAAAACCTATACCGCAAACTGCCGCCGCAGCTAAAGCCCCATACATCCCCTGCACCGTTTTACCTGGGCTGATTTCCGGAGCCAATTTGTCTTTACCCCATGTTTTGCCGGCAAAAAACGCAGAAATATCGGCTGCCCATATCAACAGCAAGAAATACAACACCATGCCCGGACCGTAATAAGCTCGCAATTTACTGAGGAACATCCATGCCGCAAGCAAAACTAACCAACCGCTTAATGCTTTAAAACCGGGTTTAAATTCCATATTAAGTAATTGCGGCCCGGCTTTTCGAATTAAAACCATAATCAATACCCAAAAAAACACGGGCGCGATCACAAACCATTCCAAAGCATCGGAATAATCCTTAATTTCAGGCCATTCCATCGCCTCGCTTAATAACTCCAGTAATACGGTCCAATAGGTGACGCCTAGCATCGGCACAATCAATGCCAGTACAAAAAATATTTTTCTGGTAAGCGTGCTTACATCGGTCAAAGCCATCCATTCGTAAGCGGCTATTAGCGTAATTACTGCAATGAAAAGAGAGAAATAAAGACTTGGCAGTTGCAACACCGCCGTGATGACCACGGTGGCCAACACCAGCGCGGTTAAGATACGTTTTAGTAACATGTTTTTGATTTTTAATTATTATGGTTATAGAAAAATCCCTAGAGAACTCTGTTATCTATCACTTGTTCGCCGGTATGTCCGAAGCGTCGTTGCCGGCCTTTAAAACTATTGATGGCCTTGTCCAGCGCATCCTGATCGAAATCCGGCCACAGCGCATCGGTAAAATAAAATTCCGTATAAGCCAATTGCCATAACAGAAAGTTACTAATACGTTCCTCGCCCCCCGAACGAATAAATAAATCAGGTTCCGGCAACTCTGCGGTTACCAAATACTGGCTTATTAATTGTTCGGAAATCGCTTGTTCCTCAATACTGCCACTGCGAATATCCACGACTATTTTCCGTAAGGCTTGGGTAATATCCCAACGCCCGCCGTAATTAGCCGCAATCAGCAAAGTTAAACCGGTATTGTGCTCGGTTTGCGCTTCGGCCGTCGCGATTTTCCCCTGAAGTTTTTCCGGAAACGCACTTTTATCGCCAATGATTTTTAGCCGGATATTATTTTTATCGAGCTTATCGACTTCGGATTGCAATGTGTTCATGAATAGTTCCATCAACAAACTGACTTCATCCTGCGGCCGCCGCCAATTTTCGCTGCTAAACGCAAATAGCGATAAAACTTCGATATTTTGCTTGGCGCAATATTCGACAATTTTTCTGACCGCCTTAACGCCGGCATAATGTCCCATAATCCTCGGCATCAGGCGTTTTTGCGCCCAGCGGCCGTTGCCATCCATGATGATGGCAATATGCCGGGGATTGCCGTTATTTATTGCCGGTTTATCGTTATCAGCAGCAGTCATCTCGCCTCTCGATTACATGGAAAGTAAATCGGCTTCTTTTTCTTCAAGATGCTTTTCCACTTCTTTAATGTATTGATCGGTGAGTTTTTGGATCTTCTCTTCACCCTGACGGGCGTCGTCCTCGGAAATCAATTTCTCTTTTAATGCATCCTTGATGGCGGCGTTGGCATCACGGCGAATATTACGAATCGCCACCCGGCCTTGTTCCGCTTCGTTTTTGACGATTTTAACCAGATCACGACGGCGCTCTTCGGTCAATGCCGGCAAAGGCAGCCTGATCACGGTACCTTGCGTGGCCGGATTCAAGCCCAAACCGGAAGACATAATGGCTTTTTCGATGGCCTGGATCATGCTTTTTTCCCAAGGCACTACTTTCAATGTGCGTGCGTCCTCAACGGACACGTTGGCAACCTGCGACAAAGGCGATTCGTTGCCGTAATAAGTCACGCTGATTTGATCCAGCAGGCTGGGATGGGCCCGCCCCGTTCGAATTTTGGTAAACGCTTTTTGCAACGCTTCTATACTTTTCACCATTCGCGTCGCGGCATCTTGTTGAATATCGCTGATCATTCTGTTAGTTCCTCTCGATTAGGGAG
>CAZGUM010000017.1:0-39151 GCA_964529085.1 uncultured Methylomonas sp.
AGCTATGGCCTGTGGCTATGCGCCTTGGGAGGGAGAAGGGATAGCAAAGCAAGAACGAAAAGCTCAATGGGAGGAATTGAAGTCCCAACGGGACTCAGGAGAAATATCACCCGAAGAGTTCAAACGGCGAAAGACAGAGCTATTCAAATAGCGCTTGTCGAGTCTCATAATTCCGCAAATAGACTTAGATAGGATTTTGGGAATGTCAATTGATACGTGGTTAGGTGTAGGTGGTGTGGTGCTTGGAATTGTCGGGGTAACGGCGACTATATTGGCTGCTTTCGATGCTAGACGACAGCGCACAGAACGGGAAAAAGCTGTAATCGTCGCCCATTCTGTAGTTGAACGAACATACGGTTTACTTATCGGAATAAAGCCCTCTGTGGCCGGTTTAGGACCTCAGTACAGTATTGCCGTGGATGATGGCCTAGCGGCTATCAATCAACAACGTAGTGAGCTTGATAAGTTGTAAAGACAGGCTTAGTTGAATATGCAGCACGGAACAAACCTTGCTTGCCCCGCACTGCAAACGAAGGAGATCCCTCGCCGTAGGAAAGCAAGCACAGTATCTCTCCTACTCGCGGTTCCGGTCAAGTGCTTAAAACGCGAGTGTCGACCATGTTTTCGCGCGTTTAGATTCCAGGGGATTGACGTACCACAGGTATGAATATTCTAAAATTAAGTTATTTGATAGGCATTTACGACCCAACTCAAGACGACACTTGGCCTTGGCATTTCCAATACGAGTACGGCCAATATCTTTCAGCTAAACATAGGATATGCGGTCGGGAGCGAGCAGCGGAATTCGCTACTGAAAAAGAGGCGAGGGATTTTTACTTTCTTTGGAAGCACGCAAGGACACATAAGTTCGAACTGATCCCGGTACAACGCTGGGTAGTTGAACCGGATCCGGTTTATCCACCGGAGCATCCAAAGTCGATTTTAAAATCCATTTCTGACCACGAACCGCACTCGGTCAAGCTTACGGCATCGTTTTGGTTTTACGACCAAGATATTTCAACGTTGTACTCACAAAAAACGCTCAAGAAGCACAGAGCGGCGCTCTTGAAATATGGTATTGATATTGACCTGCCCCGGCCCGCTCATCTGGAAATATCGCCAGAACGGCCAACTATTCAGGAACCTAAAAAACGTGAGCTAACGCTTGTGAAGAGCTAGGTTAATGCTTCGCTGAAAGCGCAGCCATCAACTCAGCTCGGTCTATATGGTCAGGTTTATTAACGGCACCAAGACCAAACTCATGGCTGACTACTTTGGCGAGATGATAAGCGACCAGTAATGAAATTTGCTCTTCGGAATCTGCGGTATCCAGAGCAGCCTTTGCTGTCTTTCCGGCCATAAATTGAAATGCGCTTGTTGAAGACCAGCCATTACCAAGTGCGGCCTGTAGCGCTGATGTGGCGGTTTCGACCTTTAATTGATCAGAATAACCCCAAGCTAAAACAACGGCGGCGCATAGCCTTGTTTTAGGTAAGTCAAATATTGCATTATTCATGCTAAAGATCCCAAGTAATTACAGCTATTTTAGCGGCTCATCGACGCAATCGACAAACACAAATGGCAAAAAAAAGTACCCCCTTCTGAAAAGAGGGTACTTGAAAACGCCACCTTATATGGTGGCAAGGGTAGGACAGTTACATTGCGGCCGCTTTACGCAATAAAGGCTTCTGTTGCTGTTGCTGTTCTAGTCGCAGAACATTATCTTGCTGCTGTCTTGCCTCAATACGGTCAAGATGATCGGACACAATTTTATTCACTACATTTGTTATCTGGCGTTCAACACCTTCCCGTCCCAAGACGCTTTTCGTCGCAAGATCGTTGAAATCCGTAAAAGATTTCATTTTCGCTATCGCTTCTTTCTGGGCGTCCGATAGGCCATTGCCCTTTGCCAATGCAGGCGTAACAGGATCAAGATCGGCGGGATAGATCTGCTCACCAGGCGCAAAAATTGGAAATAAAGCAATGCCACCCACAGCGTTGGCCGCAGCCTCTGCCTTTTCCTTTCCGGGGTTACGGCCCTCGGTCAGTTCTTGATGCAAATCATTATCCCCGGCGATGATGATTGGTTTATCTGGAAACTGGCTACGTAAAAGCTTGGCGACGTGTGGTAAATTTCCAGAATCAAACGCCGCAACCGTTGGATACCCAAGGGACTGGGATAACGTATCAGCCGTAGCATACCCTTCCCCCACCACGATAGCCGGCGCCTTCGCCAAAGACTCAACACCATGCCCACCTACAACATGAAACATGTCTTGCTTAGCACCGCCAGCAGCAAAGCGCTTCATGCCGTTTTCCTGGATAGATTGCACTGATCGAATTACGCCGTTTACATCATGCGCCGACAAGAGCAAATCACCAGCCGTGAATACCAGTTTATCCGGGTGAGAGTCCCGCAACTCCTTCGACTCCTTCCATGTTTTACCAATCATTACAACCGAATCGGGAGGCAACATTGTTGAATCGGTCGGCACCATTCGAAGATCACCTGGCCGGGCTTCCTTCGATTGCAAATATTTATGATCGGCAGATGCAGGCGGAGCGATAGCAAGTAGCTGTCTTATAGACGCCGCGACGGCATCCTGTTTAGCTTTTATCTCGTTTTCTCTTGCTTGCAACTTAGAAGCGCTTTGAGCTTGCAATTCCGCCTTTTCTCCATCGCTGAGAGAATAGCCCTTTGACTTCCACTTTTCAGCTTCACCGGTACGGTTATTTTGAGCAAAGCCAGCCGGATGACCATCCAAGTGCGCCACATAGAAACCGGCTTTTTCACCAGCCTTATCACCAACCGTTTCGAGCCGATGTCGTTGTCCATCCATAATGGGATGATTCCCTGAAAGCACGAACCCCATATCCTTCAGGAGTGATGCAAACTCTTCGCGCGGCGTCATTGCCGGTTCTTGCTGCGGTTTAGTGCTATCAGGCAACCAACGTTGCAACTTATCCATATTGGCATTTTGGCCCACATACCAAGATTTAGCGCCGGCATCCCACTTAGCGCCGGCTTCTTTCGCGGCCTTTCTCTCCGAATAGGGAACAGCGAGGTATAACTTATCGGAGGTGGTTGGTTTACCCACCTCAGAATTAGCGACTGACGTTACTTTTACTTCTCCGGACTCCGACGGCAACCATTTAGAAAACGCCGATTGATCAACACCAACAGGAATGAACCAGGATGTATGTTGCCTATCCCATTTGGCACCCAATGCTTTAGCTTCCTCTTTCTCGCGGAAAGGCACAGAAATATAGGTCTTATCATTTCCTGTGTTTTGTTGGTCAGGCAGCACACTATCAGCACCGAGGCCGGACAAATTAGCAGCTGCTTGTTTCTGCTCAAATTCAGAAACCTTATTTTGGAAGTCTGAATTGTTTACAGTAGCCAACAGATCGGCGGATTTCCGCTTCTCCCGAGCGGCGGATATGTCTTCATCAGTACTATCCGGGTCATTCATTACGGCTTGCTCTTCTAATCGGGCAGCCTCCGCCGCCTTTTGATACTCTTCGAACGTCGCACCTGATAACTGATTCAGATCGCGCGGCAAGGCATCAAACTCCCGTTTCATAGCCGGTGTGACAGCTGGACCAACCCCATTATCGGCTTGCCATTTCCGCCAGTCTTCTTCCACTACTTTTATGGTGTCACGAAACTCATCGCTGTTTTCACCACCATACCGATGTTCTAGGTCGACGTTTGACCATAGTGCATCAATCGCTTTATCGATTTCGCCCCTTTCAACTAAATCAAGAGCAAGGCGAACATTTCCATTGCCCTGCTCTTGAGCGTAACTACCACGCCATTCAGGAATGACCTCTTGCGCGTACTCAATATTCCGCACAGAATTCTCTAAAAGATGTTCAGTGGAATTAACATCAGGATCGCGCATAACGCCCCCTTCAAATTGAGCTGTTTCAGTTTTATTAGATTCCGGTAATACCACCGTTTTAATAAATCCACGTTCGTAATAGTCAGCAATATCCTGATGTGTGACTCCGGTTTCGGACTGGGCCGATGTATCGGCCACGATTGCTTTCTTGCTGTCACTATCGATAACAACCGTACCGTCTGGCATTAAAGTAATTTTCGATATACCAAAACCATTTGGTTTGCCATCGGAGCCATTCAACTCTGGGAACATATCGAGCACAGTACGCCTATCTAACTCAACACCCTCTTTCTCAACCGTGTTTTCCGCCGATGAAAACTGTTGCGTTTGATCCTGGACTAATCTATCCGCCATTGTTTGGAACGCCTGGGCCAACCCTTTACGTTCTAAGTACGCATTTGTCACGGTAGTATCATCTGGCTCTATGCCAAATACAGGAGAAAGCTGACGAATAGCGGTGTCAAAGAATTGGCCGGGTACAACCCCAGTAACATCCGCAAGACTATTCAAGCCTTCCTTACGCAAAGCAGCATCCAGGCTCTCGCCTTCGAAGTCCTGATAATGATCGAATGTCCATTCTTCAGACCGCTGTAAAACGGTTGAAATATCAGCCACTAATCCAGTTGATAACGCGGCGTTTCCAGGGAGTTCATCACGAACATGTAAAACGGCGTTGTCAGAGGCCAACGCTTTACGTGCATCGGCAACAGCTTTATTCCACTGTTCTGAAGCAACATGGAAAGCATTCGCCGCCTGTTGTACCTCAATATCTTCGTGTGTTTGTTGATAACGCGCATCGCCCGCCTTGTCTTCTCCGTAGACACGAACCAATTCGCGCTGATATAAGTCATCGGCGTTCACCAGTGCCTGGTATTCGACCGCTGTAAGATCGGCTACGGTAGGCTTCGACGGGTTGTCCGAACTGATAGACTTGTTCGATATAGTTAGACTCTCGGTATCAATTAACCTGACTGTCGCGGTCTTATTGGATAATTCGCTTTCCAAGTCATAAATCAAGTCATGCAAATTATTAAGCGGTTCTAGTTTCTTAGAATGTTGTTCAATTTGATCTTGAGACGGGTTCTCAAGAGCATTGAAGTATTCCGCATCGGAAAGTAAACGGTCACGCTCTGCAATTGCGATATTAAGACGCTCAAAATCTGGAGCATGTTCACTAGGCTTTTCGATTATTAGCAAGCTGTCTCTAAATTGCGCTCCATCCGCAGTTAACCCACCCCAGTTGATTTCTGTATCAGAAAACTGGCGTTGTAACTGTTTTACGAGCTCTGTAGCGTACCCATTGCGGCGATGCTCACTTTCCACTTCGACCATCTGGATTGCGGGTATCCCGTTAAAGATGGAGTAATCCAGCTTCCCTACTTGAACACCACCAACCTCCGCGATTAACGTTTGATCGACCTGTCCCGAATAGGCCCCGCGCGTTACATCCCTAAACTCAACCAACTGACTTTGCAATCCGTAATCCCTGACAAGACCGGGATACTCAAACAGTACCGGCAACGGAGGCATAGTGGCCGCAATGGAGCCTTCCGAGTTCTTAGAGGAATTCAGATAAAGTGCATTGTTTACGGCGGCACGGTGAACATCCGCAACCGCATCAGCAGAAGTCGCGGCGTCGGAAAAGGCCGAATATTCACCTAACGTAACATTCCATTTTCGACCATGATTCTCCAACTGCTCGACAACGGCCTGAGCAGCAAACTCAGACAATTTCATTTCATGAGGTTGTCGCTGATCGGCGGTTTGCACTTGACCCTGCTCCTGAACTAGAGTTTGTTCTAGCCCGAGAACAAATGTCTGAATCTTTTCCGCATCGGATGCCGCCCGGAAAATCTCCATTGGATCATCCCGCAAAGCCTTAATCCACGATCCAACATAAGCCGCATGTTGACCAGGATCATGACCAATACCAAGCTCTTCACCCAAGATCATACTGGCAATTTCAGCCCTTAATTCCTCTTTAGCGTAAGCCTCGCTTCCGAATGGATGGGCAATGTCCCGATTCAGCCGGTCTTCATGTCCCGTCCAATGCCCCAACTCATGCAACGCGGTCGCATAGTAATTTTCAGCGGTTGGAAACTGGCCCTTTTCCGGCAAATGAATGCTGTCAGTAGACGATCTGTAAAACGCCCGGCCACCACCGTTATGATTTATATCGGCCCCCGAAGCCGCCAAGATATTTTCAGCACGTTCAATTGGATCCCAAGTTATCTCTTTCTTTTCTATCGGAGGTAAACCATCGATCTGTTCAGCATTGAACACCGTTGCAAAGAAAACCCGTGGACGTTCCAACTTTACGACCACCTTCACCGGATTGCCTTCACCGTCTAAAACAGGATTACCGTTATCATCCCGTTTTGTATGCTCATCGGTAAATTTCCAATATTGAACACCAGTCCCCTTCTCACCTTTTCGAACCTGCCCACCGAGCTCGGCAGCTTGTTTATAGGTCATCCAACGGTTGTCGTTTCGATCCTCCGACAATAAATGGAGAGTATTAATGCCTTTATATCGATTGCCAGTAACAGGGTTGTATGGAAGAAAGCCACCGGCTTCGTCAGGGGTCCAGGGCCTTTGCCACGGAGCGGTGCCTTGTTCAAGCTGCTCGATTAGTTTTTCGGCAACTGTTTCATGAAACGGTTTCTTTGCTTTATCCATTGAAACATCCTCCTGACGAATAACGCCATTTGTTGGAGCGACGGCAACGCCGACTACATTGGTTGTGATGGGATTGGAAATCTCGTCGATCAGCACCTTATCGCCTGGCAAAACAATCTCACCAAACGCATCCTGTATGCCATGAGAGTAAAGCGCCCATGACTGATCGGGCGTCCTTTCTGATGGCATCATATTTCCAGGAACATTCATTTCGGATTGAGCCGCTTCCTCTGGTGTTGGATATGAGCGATACCAAATTCCGTGTTGAAACTTCGCGTAGTTACTGTTCTCTAATTGATATATCCCGTCTTGACCAGGCTGTTCTGTATATGAGGTAAAAGTGGATTCGGCAGAAGTCTCAGTGAGTGTGGTCGAGTTACCAACTGGTTTGTATGAATCATGAACACGCATATCCAAATCGTCACTTTCACTATTTTCGGAGTCCTTAGCGCGATTCTTCTCAATTAGATCGACAACAGGTTTTGAAGCAGTGATGCGTTCAAAAACCCCTACTCCGCTTTCGCCAGCAGGTATAAAAACTCTATCGCTCCAATTAATTCGCTCCACAAATGCGCCTTGATCTTTTAGCAATCGTTTCTCTGCGTCGGTAAAAGAACTGCGCCCCTTAATCTCTATACGGTCTTCAAAATTCACCTTAGCAGTAGAAATCTCCCAACCATTCGACAGGATTGCTTTGTTACCCTTTTTGATTGATTCGAACAAATCGCCCACCGACATTCCAGAAAGACCGGAATCAAGGCCTAGATTTTTCAGTGTTTGTTTGGCGGACTTAGGCCCCAACATTCGGCCAAGTAATTGTTCACCATCGTCTGTTTGCAATCGTTGAATGGTTTCCGCGCCTTCAACACGATCCCAGATTGGTAAAATGACACCGACAAGCATGCGTTCGGTTTTTGTTTCGGTTTGCGGTGCTCTGGCAACTTGTTCGTTCCAAAGTTTTTCCGCTTCCTTTTCATCGATTGCGCGAGTGAGAGTAACCCTCTGATAAGAGCCAACACCATTTGAATTAACTGCTCGATAGTCATACCCGCGACTGATAACGTCAGCGTTGTCGATATATCGATAATCATGTTTTTTGATTGTATGAACAATACCGCGACGGACAGATTTACCATCGGAATCTAACCGCTCCCCAATGTCTCCGAGATAAAACACATCGCCTTTGCTCTTTCCGAATTCAGAGACGAACCACCCGCTTAGATCACCTTCTTTAGGGTTTTCCTTGACGAACTTTTTAACCTCATCCCACTTGTAATAGTGGACTTCATTGGTGACGGCCAACTCAACATAACGAGTCTGGGCACCGGTTTTCCTATCCTCATAAGCAACATCATCCCGCGTTTTTTGGATACTCAAAGCGGTCATTGTCTGTAGACCAACATCATACAAACCACGTTGCTTTGCATAATCAACGGCTTCAATAAGACGTTGCTCGAATTCACCAAAAACTTGATTCTGCATGTCAGTTTTCAATGACAGCAGACGGTTTAAAAACTGCGGTATAGCCGGCAGATTGCTCTCATTCAATGAAGCATTTTCATCAAGCAGATTAAGCCCCATCTGCTTGGTAACTTCGTGGAACTTAAGGCTTGTGGTCCCACGATACAGATCACGAAAAAAGTTATTCAGCGCGGTCGATGCATATTGGCTTTCAAGATTGTCGGAAGCGGTAAACATACCTTGGCTAGTCGCTTCTCTTTGTCCGCGAGTAAGCGCTCCGAGTTGATCTAGTCGACGAGCAATTGACGACACAAATCGCTTTTGTGCCTTTAAATTGGTGGTAGGCAATACATAATGCGGCTCCTGAGCTTGATTGGTTCGGTGAGTTCGCCCAAACCCTTGCACAGCGGCATCGGCCCGCCAACCAGGTTGCAAGATGTAATGAATCCGCTTACGTTGATTCTCCGCTGTATTATCGGCATGAAAGCTATAGCCAGTCCCGCCAGCGCCCGAGAATATGAGAATGTCCTTTTTGTCAGCCTGAAAGGCCTCCGCATCGGCCCTAGAAGAATGTTTGCCTCGCTTCTCTTCGACGATTTTCAGATTGCCTTCATCGTCGCGGGTTTGAACAAACCGACGTCCACGGCCAGTAACCTCTGCGACCCGATCAGAACCAAAAGCATTGATGATTGAGTCCAATGGATTTTCAGGAACACGGATTTGGTGCAACGTATCCAGCAGCGAATCGCGCAAAGCAATTGCCTCTCGATCAAATACTTGATTCCCTTCCGAGTCGCGTACTGGAACGTAGGTGGTGTTGCCGTTAGCGTCTTGTGTTTGCTCATAAGCAGCTACGGGGAATCCGTTTCTGACATAATCCATTAGCATTTGCCGAGGCGTAAAATCCAATTCCTCCAAAGGGGCATCATTCGCCGTAGCGTCGGCGATAATTCTCTCCTGAGCTGCTTCGTTTGTATTTACCAACTGAATCACAGCCGCATGACCAGCCTCTAATTGTTCGCGAATATGGTCTATCACTGCCGGCGTCTGCATGGCAGTGACAATTTGATTGAAGAATCGTTGATGTGCGCCCCAGAACTGAGACATCGCAGCACTTTTACCCGGACCACTCTTACCGGCTTGAGTGAGTTCAAGAGCTTGTTCGACGTTATTTAAAACGACTTGCCAAGCGCCGGCCAGTTCGTTGTAAATATCTTCTTGTAAATCAGATAGCGGATGTTCCAACCGCTCATAAGAGACGCCATCGTAGGACAGCGACCTGGCTAAATACATGCCCATCGCTTTCATGTCCCGGCTGATCAATTCCATTGATGCAATGCCGCCTTTCGACACCCCGTTGATAAAGGCAGTTGTGTCGGCAAATGGCGTACCCTCGCCCCATAAACCTAGACGGTCCGCGTAACTTAGATTGCTTATCTCGGTAGCGCCCGTAGCGGACACATAGGTAACACGCGCATTAGGCAATTCGCGTTGTAAGTTAATACCAGCTATAGCTTGTTGCGAAGGTTTCTTGACGCCTCGTTTTCCCTTAATAGCAATAGCATTGCCCATGCTATGGGCTTCATCAAATGCAATAACACCATCAAAATCCTTACCCAACCAATCTATAATTTGTTGTGCGCGAGATTTACCGCCCTTTTGTCCTAAATCATTCGCCTGTTTTTTCTCGCCGCCACGTAGCGTCGAGTAGGTTGTAAATAATATGCCCTCTTTTTGAGTAATTGCATTACCGGCTTTGGTCTTTCCTTGGAAAAATAACACTGACGGGTCGCCACCCACGCCAGCAAAATCCCTTTTAGCATCTTCTATCAAACCTTCATTAAAAGAAACCCAAACAGCCTTTTTACGACCTTGCAACATGTTATCCAAAATGATGCCGGATATTTCGCGCCCCTTACCGACACCAGTGCCATCACCTATGAAAAAGCCCTTCCTTGAACCATTCGGCAAAGTTTCTGAGTGTGCCTGTCCTGCATAAACAACGGCCTCAATTTGAGCAATCGAAAGTAATCCTTCTTCGATCAAGCCCTTTGGCAATAATGGTGCATATGATGGCGCAGGTGGTTGGACAGCAGACATTGCCGCCGACTGCACCAGTTTGCCTGGATGTGGCCTAGAGCCCTGTACAGTAAGACGCTGTGGAGCGTAGTTCGCAAAGACAGAATCAGTAAATTCGGTAGCTAGATCATCCTTAGCTTCTACGGCAACGCTTGCGGTACTGTTGCTTGTAGTGAGGCTACTATTTCCTCCAGTATCTCCGCCGCTGCTTCCTCCAACGTTTCCGATAACTCTATCGGGAATTCCACTCCCGGCTCTGATTCCGTCATTAGAGACATTGCTAACTTCGGCTGGATCGCTAATTTCGCCATCAACAGTAGCGGCTCTTGAACTGGCCCCGTCTCCAGAAGATTCCGTTCTAGTGCTGTCCTCACCAACACTAATGCCGCTAATTCGACTTCCGGATTGAATGTTATCTGATACTGGCCCAGTATTTGAGCGGCTTGTGTGTTTATCGGGTGTTGATTGAATTTGGTGACGGTCATTTCGTATTCCCTCCAATAATGCTGGTAGATCGGCCACTGAATCTACTTTGCCGGTCAATATCGGCTTTGTTGTGGCTCCGGTTTTGTCGATTACTAAAATCTGATTGTCAAACGTGGTGCCGTATTTAGCATATTCCCGCCCGGAAATGCCAATATTGGCCCTTACATTGTATTTAGCTTGTATATCCTTCCACCATGACGCAAACGCCGGCTTATCCGCGGCCATACCGTTCCCAACAATTGCCACCAACCGCCCGCCTTGCTCTAGGCGCTTTAATGCCTGTTCGAGATGTCGTGCGCCATTATTAGTGTCCCTCTGCCCTTGTACACGGCCAGCAGAAGAACTAAATGGTGGATTCATTACAATTACTGT
Organism: uncultured Methylomonas sp.; assembly: GCA_964529085.1. Lineage (GTDB taxonomy): Bacteria > Pseudomonadota > Gammaproteobacteria > Methylococcales > Methylomonadaceae > Methylomonas. The sequence continues at coordinate 10,983 of CAZGUM010000017.1, forward strand.
CGGCCTAAACTCGGTAGGCAAAACGTTATCCAACTGCTCAGCATTCTCTTTAAATATTGTTGCCTCGGGAAACAATGCACCCAACAGTGCTTGTCTTCTGGGAGACAATTCATTCAGAATCAGTTTAGCCCCAACCATTTTCGGCCATATAGCCAAGTCACCCGTACCAGCGGATGGCTCTGCCATAACATCATCCTTCTTGACATCCGCCACCCAATTAGCGACGAAAGACAATGCAGGAGGTGTGCTGAACTGCTGGAATTCCTCCATTTCTTCATCACGTCGAGTTTGAGTTGGTAATCGTTGAATCCGGTTAGTTAAGTCAACGACCTTTAGCTTGGCTTGTTCCGCATTCAATGCGTTCCAACTAGCGTCTTCGGTGCCGAGCAAGTGGATGTTAAAAGCGGCTTCTAAAGCGTCATAAGCATCCTTAGATAAATAATCGCCACCGGCCTGGGTTCCGCCAAACGCTCGATTAGCTTCCTCGGTTAATATCTTTGATGTAATACCACCATCTTCACTTAGACGTTGCGCTAAACGTAATGCGAGTAAATGCCTAGCATCGTTAGGAGATGGTTCCAGACGTTCCGTGACAACCACCTCTGTTTTGCCAGCCGGCGCAGATTCAGGAACTAACCAATCATCAAAGAAATTGAAAAAATCAAGCTGCCCGCTATCTGAAATAGGTTTGGAATTAGGTTTCTTGGCCATTGGTCAGCCACCTATTCATTAGTTGTAGAATCGATCGTACTTTCCAACGCATCGGCCTCATTTAAGGCATCCTCATTGAAAGCACCAATGCGCTCGGCTTCGTCCGGGTCGAAATCCACTACAGCACCGGGCACCATCGCATCTAGTAATTTCACGGCCACTACATCTACAGTATCGGACACCATTACTAATTCGGTATCCACATTTAAGGCATTTACACTGTCATTGTCATTCATCACTTCCACCCTGTTGTCTTTTGTTAAAATCCGGTTTCCCCTTAATTTCCGGGTAAGTCTGCCGGCACTCTGGATAACCCGAGCAACCCCACCAGAACGTTCCTTTTTTTCGTCCTGGACGCCTCGATAAGCCCTTTCCACACGATTGGCATTTGTGAAGTTGAGACACTAGAGGCGTTTGTCGTTCGACCGGCTTACCACCCTGATCATCTGCGGCGAACCTGCATCCATCAGAAAACCCAGTACATCCCCAGAAAAATTCGTTTTTGTCTTTTTTCTTGATCCGGCGCAAAGGCTTTCCACAATCCGGACAAGGATTGAAGGCAACATTGATCCCAATGCCGTTCTGCTTAACGTTAGCCACCTCTGTACCAATGTACTCCATCAACTCAGTGACAAAGGTAAGTGCATTGATGTCGCCACTTTGAATAGCTCTTTGCTGTTCGTGCCATAAAGCGGTCATATCGGGATACTTAGCTTGGTCGGGCAATGTGTCGTAAAAGTCTCGCCCTGTAGGAGTGCTGATGATATTTTTGCCCTTCTCCGTGAGATAACCACGATCAAACAAAGTAGCAATGATGGTGTCACGTGTCGCCGGAGTACCAATACCCCCATGTTCGCCTTCCTTGCCCTTGTCCTTTTCGATAAGGAGCTTTCGTAGACGATCATCCCGTACATATTGAGCGACGCGAGTAAGGTCGGTTAACAGGGTAGCCATTGTGTACAGTGGTCGCGGCTTCGTTTCCATCTTACTTGCAACGGCGTCCGTACAATGGCCGCCCTCGCCTGCTTTTAACACGCGAAGATCCTGGGCAATATCGTTTTCATCACCTTCCAAATCCTCATTACCTATATCGTTTCGATATAGCGACTTCCATCCAGCCAAGGTAGTGACGTTCGAGCGAACGGCAAACCGATGCGAAGCAGCTTCAATGACAATATCGGTTTGGTCGTATTGATGTTTGGGCCAGAATTGCGCGATATAAGCTCGGGCAATGAGCATGTATATCTTCTGCTCGCCATCAGTCAGAGTAGAAAAATCGGCTGTGGCCTCGGTGGGGATGATGCCGTGGTGAGCGCTAACCTTCGCCGAATTAAACGCACGGCTCTTTAGCGCTGGATCGGATTTTTGCGCGACAAGTGTTAGCGTCGGTGCCGTCGCCGCAATGGCGGCCAAAACATTCGGAGCATCACTATGTTGATCTTCACTGAGATACTCGCAATCACTCCGATTGTATGTAATCAGCTTGTGCTTTTCGCGTAATGATTGCGTTATGTCCTTCGTCTGATCGGGCCGGAACCCAAACTTCCTAGATGCATCTGTTTGAAGCTTCAGCAGATTGTAAGGAAGCGGGGGATGTTGATCTTTCTTTCTGGTATTCGCACTAACAATAACGGACTTTGCGCCTTTCACTGCATCAGCAATTCCCTGCGCATGATCATGATTCGACAAACGGCCTTTTTCATCAACTGGATCCACATTGACTATCTGATAGCGGGCCGGAAACGAAAACTCACCAAATGCAAACTGCCCAGTGACATTGTAGTAATAGCTCTTGGTATGAGCTTCAAACTCCCTATCTCGTCTAACGACTAAGCCAAGTATGGGAGTTTGCACCCGCCCGACACTTAACACACCTTGAAAGCCAGCTTTATTGGCGGCCAAGGTATAGGCCCGGCTCATGTTATAACCGTAAAGCTGATCGCCAACACTTCTTGCTTCTGCCGCTGCCGACAGCCCAGCGAAGTCACTATTATCCCTCATATTCGCAAGGGACCGTCTGACAACACTGATATTGTTGTCATTGATCAGCAAGCGCTTAACAGGCAACGAGCAAGCCGCGTATTCCAGAATTTCGTCAACCAAAAGCTGGCCCTCGTCGTCCGGGTCGCCGGCATGTACAACGCTCTTGGCTTGTTTTAGTAAGGTGGTGATGATCTTTAATTGGGCTTTCTTATCGTTCGATGGTTTTTTCTTCCACGGAATATGCGAAATCGGCAAATCATCCATATTCCATTTGCCGAATCTAGGATCGTAGTCTTCTGGATCCAACAGTTGAAGCATATGGCCGTAACACCACGTCACAAAGCTATCACCGCAGTCATAGTAACCATCTTTACGCGACCCACCGCCCAAACCATCGACAATGGCCTTAGCCAGATCGGGCTTTTCGGCAATAATCAATTGCATGAAAACCTCCTTTTTACCAAGTGAAAACCGGGCGTATAACGCCCTTGATTTGAGAGCGTTCAATTAAGCCGAAATATCGACCATCAAATGAAGCGGCGTTTATATCCGTCATAAGCAAAACCTCAGACTCAGTTAATACATGATTGGCCCGAAATCGCGGCATTGGCCGTCCCGCCCCATCAATCGCAGAAGGAGCGCTAAATGGCAATAAAACATCATTCACTCGCACACCCTCATCACCAATCGAAACAACATCCGTTTTAGCCGCTAAAATCTTCTTCATCATGAATCCGTATCCACCAGGGCAGTAACCGGCACCGATATAGCCCCTGGTCATAGCTAAATCGAAGACTTCTCTTTGTGGTGGGCAGAACATTACATAGTCGCCCTTCTCCACCGGGTCGTTTGTTTCCCAGTAGAGGCCAACAGGAATGCTACGTGTTGAATTGAATCGCGCACCAACGGCGTAGGCAATTCCGCATAATGCGAGATATGTGATACCAAGCATGGCAAGCAATGAAGTAAGCCGCTTCATAACTTTATTGCCTCATCACGCTTTGGTTCATGCGTCTTAAGTAACTTGTCGGAAACCTTGGGCGGGGGGATTGATGCTCTTGCCTGGAACACCGGATCCTTGAAATATAGAGGCTGGACACCGTAAATAGCAGGGTAGCCTGCTGCATAAATCACCATGTCCCCTGGTTTCTCAATTAAACCATCTGCTCCCTTAACCGGACCAGGCATTCTTAAGCATTCATCCGGAGTCAACAGGGGCCGTTGTACTTCCTGAATAGTCCTAGAGACTTGCGCCAATAACGCGCTGGTTCGCCGACCGCTAGTTGTAATTTGTTCTTTTGCAACTGTGGTTTGGCCTGTCAGCTTGGAGAGGTGATCAGCAGTCTCTACCCTGTTAGGAGGATATGCATTTTGTACATGACAGTTAGAGGTTATCGACTCATCGGCACCATAACCGGTTTCACGACTTTTTAATTGGTTAATATCTTGGCAAATCAGATAGCACTTAATCCCGTAACCCGCCACAAAAGCCAGAGACTCTTGCAAAATTTCAAGTCTGCCGAGACTAGGAAACTCATCGAGCATCATCAGCATTCGATGCTTGTAATGCGCTTTAGGACGACCATTCTCGAATTCCATCTTGTCAGCCAAAAGCCGAACGATCATATTCACCATCACCCGAACCAACGGTCTTAGCCGCGCTTTATCATTAGGCTGGGTGACTATGTATAAACTGACTGGATCATCAAAGTTCATCAGATCTTTAATGCGAAACTCAGATTTACGCACATTGCGCTGAACAACTGGATCGCGATACAAGGCGAGATAGGACTTGGCTGTAGAGAGAACAGAACCAGCTTCTTCTGGTGGTCGATCCATCATATCCCGAGCGGCAGAGCCAACCACCGGATGATTTTTACCAAATGTATGCCCGTAGGTTGTCATTTCCACCCAAAGCTCGGCAATGTCTCTATTAGGATCAGACATAATGGCATCCACAATAGGAAGAGATGCCTCGCCCCCCTCATCCCTGGCCTTATATAGAACATGCATGATCACACCGACAAGCAGAGCCTGAGCCGTTTTCTGCCAATGCGTTTCTAAACCCTTACCATCTGGATCAACTATCAAGGTCGCCAAATTCTGGACATCGCCGACTTCATACTCCGTACCAAGCCGAATCTCATCTAGTGGATTCCAACATACACTACCTTGCAGGGCAGCCGGCTCAAAACGCATGACCTTGTTTCTGGCATATTTTTTCCGCCAACCGGACGTTAGTGCCCATAGCTCGCCCTTTAAGTCGGTGATAACCGCGCTACGTTCCCAAGACAATAGAGTAGGAATAACTAAACCTACACCCTTACCGGAACGAGTCGGCGCATAACACAGTACGTGCTCGGGACCGTTATGCCGCAAGTATCGTGTAACACCATTCTTATCGACCCATGCACCTACATAGACCCCTGAAACGGGCTCGGGCCTTTTACCTAAGAGCCGCGAAAACAAACTGACAGAACGAGGCAACAAGCCGGCCTCTTCAATATCCGCCTTGTTAGCCCATCGGGCGGAGCCATGCAAAAACGGATTAACCTTCGATGAATTGGCAATCACCATCTTTGCAACCACCAACCCGAGTAAACCGACAGCAGTAACGGACATACCAACACTGCCGGCTTTCATGAAACTGTCCTGATATAACCCATACCAATCGCTAGACCAACGCAGTACAGCCCAAGGTGCGTAAATATGGTTGTAATGAAGACCCAGCGTTGACTGGTAATTGAACTCATCTGCAAAGAACTGAGTGGCCGATTGAAGGCCAGCGACTAACGATGTAACAGCCAACGCAGGTATAACTATTCCAACCCGAGGTTTACCTGCGCGGACCTGGGGACCGACTGCATTATTAAATTTATCTTTCATTTGATACGCCCCTTTTAGCGGCTAAAAGGCAAAAACCCTATAACTGATGTTATGGTTAACATCGCCTATAGCATTGATTGTTTTTGACAAGCTATTTATCTATGAAAAGATACTATCAACAATGACTTACAAAGGCAAATACCTTATATTTTTTTCAGAATAGCGCACACAAAGGAAACCGTGGCGCATATCTAACAAAGAGAGGAAGCGGCTATCTACTACGGCCTTTTGTGAGCGTTATTGCACCAGACTCACCAACAGACACAGCATCACCTATCGATAAACGCTTTAGCCGCGCCGCCAGCTTTTCATCGACTGGCAAGACACACACAACATCATCACGCTTTAGAAGCACAATAGCTGAGCCATCAACTCGTCTCAATCCAGCAAAAGATAGCGTACCGGCATCACCCTCGGTGTATCGCCTATGCATCGGCACATTGATACCCCTTAACCGCTTTTCTTCACGCTCAGCAATATATTTGTCTGCCTCACCCGATACAATCAATCCTGCCCCAGAAACAGGCCGTCGCAATGCGTTATTACGCTCGGATCCTTGCTGCTCCACACCACCAGATACATTGCCCGACAGTAGCATTTCAACTCCTGCGGCGAAGCGAACCATAGCGAGACTGGACAAGTCTCGCAAACGGTAGCGGCTTTCGGGCGGCGGTCTTCGCCCAACGCCGCTAACGTTGGGCTTATTGAGGAATCCGAAGAATCCATCGCGTCGCTTCGTTCCAGTGAATCGCTCTCCATTGCCGGCATAGACTCCTGATCCAACGCCGCCAACGCCGCTTCCAACTCTTCTTCCTCGCTCAGATTGTTGTTCATTTCTGTTCACCATAGTGCTATTTAATAAAGACAGCCGTTGCCGCTCCAGAATAGGATCGGCAAAAACCAAAGGAATGCCGGCATCTACCGCCGTTTTTACAATTCGTGCCTTAAATTCGACACTACCCGCAACCGTGATTGTGCTCCCGTACCTTTCCATCGCCATTCGTAAAGCCGTCTCCAATCCGTCAGCGGAAGACCCTCGGGAAACTTTGAGCTTGTCGCCATCATCGCGAATTGCCGAAGAACCAGCGCGGTAAATTATGGTGCCTTTCTTTGTGACTCCATCCAGCTTAACCTTCACACCATGACGTACTCTCGCCCCCCCTACGCCACCGATAGTATCCCCACTCAATCCTTGAGCAGCATCCCGAGCTCGTAAAGCATTGAGAGCATCAACATCACCAGAAGACGCCTTACGCCTCAACCAATCAGCCCACTGTTGCGGCCTGTGACGTTCAAATATTGCCTGCCTTTCTGCCTGGCATTGCTGATTAGCCTTTTGAATGGCGTCCAATAAAGACTTGCTTGCCAATGCATAGAGAATCTTCTTTTCAATGCGAGACTTCGTAGAGAGCTTTATCACAGCCCGCTTTAACTTGGCCGCTCTCTTTGCGGCATCTATCGTGCGAGCCCGCTCTTCACGCACCGACTTCCATTGCTGAGCACGCAACACCCGTTGATTAGCCTGTTCATTCTTATACCGAGCAAATAACAGCGTTGTATCAATCCTGGTTCCAACCGGTATCGGCTCATACGCCTTCGACCGCCCAGTAGATTGCGAAGCGTCACCTGAGCCCTTAGAAAGAGACTCGAACTCACCAAGACGACCCTCAAGCTTACCCTTTGATAAATCACGCGCAACGGTACTAGCCTTAACCATCAAGCCATCATGATCAGCTATGACAAAACCATTCCCTCGTTCCTGTAACGTAAGGCCGTGTTCACGAAGCACCTTGTGAAATTCATCCCAAGAGGCAGCCGCATGGAGTTGATCTAAACATTCACGCCGAACCCAACTGAGCAAGCTTTCAACACCAGCATGACGCTCCATGTCGGCGGCCCGGTTTTCACTCGCCACTTTGTTGGGTTGATGGTTATCTAGCTCAAGACCATACTTTAGCTCTATGGCCTCGCACAGCTTACCGAGAACCTTATGGTCGTTATATGAGTTATGAATGGTTAAACGTGTCGGATGAATTTTATTGATGGCAATATGCATGTGCAGATTATCCGTGTCGCAATGGACAGCACTAACACGCTGATGCTCACCATACCCCAACCCTTCGCAAATACTTCTTTCAATCTCCTTTAGGACCTCATTACTAGGTCGCTCGCCCTCACGAAAACTCAAAATAAGGTGATAGGTCTTGTCCGATTCGGCTCGGGTATTCATTCCTTGAACAGCGGTCACTTCGATGATTGCAGCCTTTAAATCCTCCGACTGGCAGTTAGTCACAGAAGTGTATTCAACACGCTCGTTCTTATCCTGATCGTCAGATATGTAACTGACAAGAGCATCGAAGTCGCTTTTCTTGATCGACTTCATCGGAACATGTTTCGCGATCATAAGAGCAGAATTTTAGCCGCTAAAATCACAAATCAGCCTTCGGCATGATTACAGCTTTCATTACCTCAACCATCTTATCTTGTGTCGCCTCAATACGCGCAAGCGCCGCCCGAATAGTGGACTCACCAAACTGAGCAGTCCGAACATCATTAGTCAGCCAAAGCTTAAGAAGCCCACCAAGACGCCCCAAGTCGCCATTGATCTTCGCCAACTCCATAACCTTCTCGTTGTCGGCGATGCTTTTAGGAGCATAACCAAGACCAAGAAAGCGCAAGTATGCCGATGTGCTATGGCCGGTTTGTCTAGCATTCGCTTCAATCGCAGCTTTCTCATCTGGAGTAACCCACACGTATATCGGGGTACTTCCTTTCCTCGTCGCCTTCTTCTCTGTCATGTTTCCCTCTGATGTTCAATTATCGGCGGTAGCCGATTGACCTCGTAGAGCAGGATTCCCATTGAGTGCGTAGCGCGAATAAAGGGAAGTGAAGAACATGTGTCGGCTTCGCCGGTACATGTACTTCACATATCCTGCCCCGACCATACGGTCGGTGACTCCACAACATGTTATCACCATAATGTCAAAAAACAGCAAAACGGACGATCAAAACAGAAAAAAATAATCGACATATATAAATAACATCCTATAAACTAAGGACAAATCTTTATAAACAGCTTATTTTTTTACGCCAAAATAGACAAAAAATTGACCCAAAAATTGACCGAACTGCACTTCCAGTGAAATGAAATGAAATGAATAAAGGTTATCCAGAACAGCTAGCGGAGTGGGTGAAGAAAAAGCAATCGGTGAAAAAGCGCGACCGAAATCTCGTAATGTTCCAAGCCGTAAAGGAAGACGTTCGCGAAGCAATTGCCGCAGGCTATTCAATACGAACAATCTGGGAACACATGCACGAAGTTCAGCGTGTCACGATTGGGTATCACCAGTTCTTGAAGTACACAAACCAAGCGATCAAGAAGCACCAAGAAAAGCCAACAAAGGAACAGAAAACGCAGACCGAACCCAAAAAAGGAGGGCAGCCAGCACACAAGACACCCGAGAATTTACCCCCAAAAAACCCGCAAAAAACACAAAACTTCATTTTCGATCCATCACCCAATAAAGAGGACTGGCTCTAATGGCAAAAATACACATGGTATTACAAGGCAAAGGCGGCGTAGGCAAAAGCCTAATAGCCGCCTTGATCGCTCAATACAAAGTGAGCAAGGGACAAACCCCGCTTTGCGTAGACACCGACCCAGTGAATGCTACGCTCAACGGATACAAGAAACTAAACGTCACTAAACTCGACATCCTAGATGGCGATGAAATCAACTCACGCCATTTCGACAAACTAATCGAAATGATCGCCACAAGCGAAAGCGATATAGTCATCGATAATGGAGCAAGCTCATTCGTACCACTATCGAATTACCTAATGACAAATGCAGTACCCCAGCTACTAAAGGAAATGGGCCATACCCTTGTCATTCACACCGTTGTAACTGGCGGACAAGCATTAGTAGATACCGTGGCCGGCTTCGGGCAACTGGTTCAACAGTATCCAGAGGAAGCCGATTTTGTCGTGTGGCTGAATCCGTACTGGGGACCAATAGAGGACAACGGCAAGGGATTCGAGCAAATGAAAGCCTATACCGCAAATAAAACACGTGTTGCGGCTATTGTAAAAATACCGGAACTAAAGGCCGAAACATTCGGACGCGACCTAAGCGATATGTTGCAAGACAAAATGACATTCGAGGAAGCGATAGCCGCAGAAACAAACACAATCATGATGCGACAACGCCTAAAACTTATCCAGCGCCAACTGTTCGATCAAATGGAAACTGCGGTGATTTTGTAATGAGAGACGACCAAATCGAAAGCCTGATTCGAGAAATAGCGACCAAACACGGCATCGCCGTTGGTCGCGACGATCCCATTCTGATATTACAAACAATCAACAATCGACTGCTACAGGATGGAGCCAAAGCACAGCAGGATATGCTTGATCAATTCAAACAAGAACTGGAAGCAATGGCAATGCGCTGGAGTGAAGACGCAAAGAGTAAAGCCGAGCGCATTGTAAATGCGTCGTTGAACGCCAGTAAGGAGTCAATGGAAAATATGATGGCTCAAGGCGCAAGGGACACCATAAAAACAGTCAGGACTGAAATAGACTCATCATTGAACAGAATCAATGGGCCAATCCGGGATGCAAAAAAAATCGCCGTTCTGAACGTAATCGCGGGCAGCATGACAATAATTGCCGTGACTGCATTTCTAGTATTCGCTGTTTGGCTTAAATGAGGCGTTCACTGGAAGTGATTTTAGCGGCTAAAACATCCAACTGGCCACACCTAACAGACGGCAGAGGTAAAATTGACTTCCAGCCAAGCAATATAGAATCAACTAGAACGGTTACGCTGTCTGATTTGTCGGACTTTAGATTGTGGTTCGTTAATATAGTCCTTCATAACAACAACATCTCTGATCAACTTAACCTGAATAGGTGCCAAATTCGCCAAATTGGTTCGTAATTCATGGAACATCATAAAAGCGTCTTCCGACAAAGCCGGATCTAACACTATCTTATTATCTGATGCCTCAAATACCGCATATAAGTGCAGAATCTCGGCCTCAGTCAAGTCGAACACAGTTACAAATTTATCAACAAAAGCTTTACTTGGTCTGGAGCGTTTTCCAGTTTCTAATGCGGAAATAAAAGACTGATCACAACCCATTAAGTCAGCCAATTCACCCTGGGGAATTTCATTGGAAAGACGGAAAGAAATTAGATAATCGCTAAATGGACTCATAAATTAAGTGGGAGTGGAAATCAGGAATAAAAAAGCCCTGAAGGGCGACATCAGGGCACTTCGCAGAAATAAAATTGAAGCGAGGTCGTCCTACTCCATTCTGCGATTCGCAATCATATATGTCAAGCACTGGCGACCTAATTACCAACACCTTCAACTATAACTGACATTAGATAGCCGCGTCCGTGCGGCTGATTAAACTCACATAAGGTTATAAAAACTGTAATCGTAGCCTTCGCACTTACACCACTTAACAACGGCCTCACGCTCGGCAAGCTTATCCTTGCCGCCTTGTAGCGAGGTCATTACATTGCAATGCTCTTCACTAACTAAACGTAAAGCGTAACTGCCGTTGTCCCTGAGTAAACGGCGGGCTCTTCTATATTCGGCTTTAGTCATGGGGGGCGGAACCGTTGTGAGCTCAATGGCAAGGCTGCACATGCAGCACCATTGAGGGGTTAAAACGTAAATCACACTCAACACCACGGCGCAATAGATCGCGAAGTGAGATAACACCATAAACGGCGGAATGAATATCACCATTGGAAACGGTACAACCAAAGACGTGATCAATACCATTACCATTGCCGCCTTTCTCGGTAATGAACCATTCCGAACCAAAACCACGGTAATGCAGGTAGGCAATGGAATGATCGCAATCACTCTCAAGAATTGGCATCGAAGCAATTACATCGGCTAAATCGACGGCAATCCTCATAAATGAATCTTTAGCATCGCCACGAAGCATGCCAGAAACAATCTCGGCTGCTTGCGCTCTTGATAAGAAAGGCATAATCACTGGCAAAGAATCACTAGCCTTTACAATAAGCGGTCTAGGATAAAAAACAGTGGCTATATTTGAGTGTGGGTTAAATCGATTGTCTTTCATCGGCTTTCTCCGGTAATTGACCCTGGCAAATAGCCCGGCCTTCTCTTAATTATGCGCTGGTCGGAAATGCCTTACCGACCAGCCGGTTTCGAACTGCGACTAATATGCGTCGGCCTCTTCCCCGCAATGATCACAACCATACTCATACGGATCGGCGCCATTGGAATCACATGTATTGCAAATCCAAGTAGAATCTTCCACGCCTGTAGAAATACGACTAAAGCGGCCTAAACGTGAATCTTCAAGCCATACATCATCGTTAATGGTGGGATTGACACTGTGTTCTGCCATCGGAATCTCCGGTAAATGACCTTGGCGGAATGCCCGGCCTTCGATGGAAATAATAGGACATTATGCCCTATGTGTCAAGCTAAATTGCATATGACACACGCAATTATCGGGCGGCGTGGTTGTGCCCATTGTGAATTTGCTGGAGTTCAATAATTGCCGCTTCCATGCGGCTTGATTGTGCTCCTAATGAACAACCACACCCCTAAATTGAGCAAGAATATTAGTTGCAGTCTGTTCGGCGAACCATTCTCCAGAACGGCCAACATACCGCGCATAAGAATACCGCTCCGTGTCCACATAAAAGACTTCGCCAGTATCCGAATTAACAACCCGTATTACCATCGTAATGCCATGTTGCCGCCATATTGCGTAATATTCATCGGTGTTTTTTTGGACATGCGCTAAGTATTTAGTATCAATAAATACACCGCCAATGGCCCCCCATAGATAGTCACGGTCGACCAGAAGAGAATTACTTACAACATCAAAATGATCAGCCTTTAGAACGATGGTCCTCTGTACTTCGCAATTGCATTTTCTAGGATCATCCATAATTTTCGTGTCGTTTATCTTAGCGTTCCCATTTTTAATGCAACCAGGGAACCATACAACAACAGACGATTTTTCATTTCCAATTGAAACCGGTGTAATCACCTGGCTGTAATATTCGCGTTCAGCATTTAACCGAGCTGTCTCGGCTTTGCCGTAAGCATCCTGCTCATCATAGGCCTTAGCAATTGCTGCGGCTATCTCCTTCGCCGGCAGAGTAAAATCGTCCTCGATACTGACAGCATCAGAATAGGACAAAATACCCACCTGCCAGCGCTGACTATCGGCGTAAAAATGAACATAAACATTCGAACCATCTTTCACAAAGTATGAAAACCCGTACTGTTCTTGCAATATTGTCAGGATCTCAGCTTCTCTTTTTTCCGCTGCATCATGCGCCTCATAATCAATCCCCCCTGTGCTCAATAGATACAATTCAACACCAAAATCACTAGCGCCGAAGTCTGATCTAAATTCAATGCTGCTCCAGGGGTTTGTGTTGTATTGATCAAGCGTAACAGCCAAACCATAGCGAGCATTTATCTTTAAAATTAATTCCGCCTTATAAGCATCCGTAAGTTCATGTTCGACACTAACGTATTTAGCTTGAGGTATATCATCGCGGCGATTATCAGACTTATAGCTATCGGTCATTCCATCAAAGTGACCATACTCATATTTAGAACAAATTTCTTTGATTTCTTTTATAGCCTTGGGAGGCTGATCAAAAACAGTAACGGTAACGCTGTTACCCATACTGAAGGAAGAACTCTTCACACTGGCTTTGACACCAATGGATTTTAATTCGGCTTTAATTGCGGCGGCACATTGCGCGTGAGCTGATTTGGATTTCATCGGTTTTCTCCGGTAATTGACCTTGGCAAATTGCCCGGCCTTCGATGGAAATAATAGGGCATAATGCCCTATATGTCAAGCCTTACTTTATTTATGTGCCCTCATAGCCTTCCCTGGCTACGCCGAAGGTTCGAACGCTATTCATCCTTCGATTTAACAATATCCACTCTGGCGTAATTTTAGCGGCTAAAATTCTGCACCTTACGCATGTAAATCATTCCACGCTGATCTTGGGTAATATGTAACGGCTTGAAGGCTATCGTGCCCCATGTCGGCTAGAATCCCGATACAAGACATAACGGCTTGATTTTCGCCTATCCACCCATCGCAGACAGACTTAATCTCCATTGCACCGCCAGAATGACGATACTTTGCCAATACCAGATCTAATGTCCTTTGATTTTCAAGAATTGTTGCTTTAAGCATTTTGAACTCCCGTCGAAGCCTTATTTTTTAACCAAATAAGGCCCAATTACTAGATAGCCTACTTCTTTGATTAATGATTCTATTCGGGGAGATAGATCGTCGGCCCAGATATGAGAAATAATACGGCGTCCCTTTACAACATCAAATCTACTTTTAAGCATCGGTTTTCTCCGGTAATTGACCTTGGCGAACTGCCCGGCCATCGCTAAAAATAATAGGGCTTTACGCCCTATATGTCAAGCTTTACCGTGAATAAAAAGCGCTAATTTTAGATAACAATATCTAACGCCAGAAATAATCCTTTTATCTGGCGTAAATAGACTATTTTGAACCGTGGGAAATGTTTAACGTTAATTTTGGAGCAACACCTAAACTGTCACTTTGTTTGAATGATTTCCGAGTAACGATATTGTGTCTCCGCTGAGCCTCTAATACGCTATCGAAGTCGCTAGTCAATTCCTGTTCATTTCTTCGCAATTTTCGTTCAGCAAGCTCTTCAATTTTTGGAGAATGCAAGCCCATTCCATCCCTAATTTCTCTAACAGCTTCGAGCCTTGCTTGCATGACCTGTAACCTTGAATGTTGTTGCGCAAGTTGATCTTGCCATGCTCGTCGAGTACCAGGCAAAACTAACACGCCAGGCTTTGCGGATTGAATTTGTTGGATCCTGGACTGCTGTTTTTCAATTAAGGTTTCAAGCTTATCTTCAACACGATCTACTTGTTCTTGCTTTGCTTCAACGTAATCCAATAGAGCTTCTTGATAGCTTTGCTCAACAGAGGACACTTCGAGGATGGCTTGCTGCTCTCTTTCCGCTGTTTGAGCACTATCCAGAAGCTCATCAACGTTATAAATAGTTTTCGCATTTACCCCTTGATCATCTTGCAATTGATCAGAAACAGGATCAATTGCATTATCGATGTCTCGCACCACATCTGGCGTTAAACCTCTTTTTTGAGGAACATTTACAAGTACCATATCGCCTCCAGAACCAAGATGCTTATCTACTTATCGAACTTTAGATAAGCCCTGTACATAATAAGCGCAGAGATTGCACAAGCCGGTACGAATAGTGAATTAGCAATTGTATAGCTGTATAACTCCGATATATATTCCTTACTTACGCCGCTATTGTTTATAGAATTGTTTAGTAGCTTCTCAAAAACAAAATATAAACACCAAACAATCGATAATATCAATATCTCCGTTTTTAATAAAAATGGACTTTTCATTTTGTCTCCCACATGCGCCGTACACTGTACCGCGCCGACTGAGAAGTCAGCGCGTACTTTTAAAAGTTAAGCCTCTAACAATGCCAATAGCTTGACTTCACCAAGATCGACTTCTAATTCATGCCCATCATCGTCATACTTAATATGCCCGCGTCCCTCTGTGGAGGGTCTTTTGTCAAGCATGATCCTACCAGGCCGTCCGTCATGCCATATTTGCACGATAGCCTTTTTAAATTTGCTTGGATCGACCGTTTTTTTCTTTTCGCTATCTTCCTGTTGCTTAAGCTCTGGATCGTTAGACGTTCCGACACTCTCCGCCGATTGCAGTTGCTCATCTCCAGTTGAGACTAATGGGTTTTCGCCTACTTCGATATTTGAATTACCTTCACCCGTCAAGGTAGTGTCAGAAACTTGGTCGCTATTAAGATCATCGTTACTAATATCGGAGAGGTTATCAGTTCGTTCATTATTAGCATCTTGGATACCACCAATATTTTCCTTCTTGTCCTTTAGATATTCCTGAAATAACTTCAATTGTCCTCTAGTAAACTCTTGACCAGGCGTATCTAACCAAGCCATTACATCAGCTTGGTTCGTCTTATAAAGCTTATTGAGTTCATAAATAATATTTACGTCGGTAACTTTCCCGGCTTTGTATGCCGTATCTAGCTCCGCTGGTAACTTGAGCAATGTAGTGTGCAAAGTCACCCATGCCGGGCTCTTACCGATTAAAGAAGAAATGGTCTTCTTCCCAATACCTTCCTCTAAAGCTGTTGCGATGGTGTGTGCAATCTCTAACGGGGTATTACCTTCCTTTTGGAGATTAACAATCAGTTGTTCGATCTTTACTCGCGCCGCGGATTTATCGCCTTCGTCTTCGATGATTGCTGCAATCTTTTCGGCTCCGTTTAGCTTTGAAGCGCGGTATCGCCTCGCCCCATCCTTGATCATGTATCTACCCTCGATTTCGGGGTGTTTTCTGATCGTTATTGGCTGCAATAGGCCGCTATTGCCAATCGATTCCGCCAACTCCGCTATGCTTTCAGCCGAAAAGCCAGGGTTAAATTCTGTGCGCGGTTGCGCCGGATCCTCGTCAATCAAATCGATGACAATCTCTGCATAACCTGATGCTTCTTTTGGTTGTTCGGAAAGCAGGCCGGCAAGGTCG
Source organism: uncultured Methylomonas sp. (assembly GCA_964529085.1). Taxonomy (GTDB): domain Bacteria; phylum Pseudomonadota; class Gammaproteobacteria; order Methylococcales; family Methylomonadaceae; genus Methylomonas. The sequence continues at coordinate 27,194 of CAZGUM010000017.1, forward strand.
CCTATTTCATGCAAGGCCAGCCCACTGCTTGCGATGGTATGTAATTGATCTGTCATTATCCGATCTCCATTTGATTAAGAACATGAGCCGCTAATGCTCTCACTTCTTTGGCCGCCACTCTCGCTGTTGTCTTTTTGATTTTCCACACTGGCGTTCGAGATGCCAAAGCATCGGCAATACTGCTCCGTAGACCAATGCCGATACCTTCAGGGGTCATCAATGTCGGATAAGCATGGGTAAGCTCCTGAAGGTGCCGTATGTGCCTTGGATTTCTCTTATCAACTTTACTCGGAACCATGCCAAGAAACTTAAGATTTTTGTTAGCTTTGCGGATATTAGCTATTGTCGTAACCATTCGTTTGATACCTTGAATACTGTATGCCTCTAATTCAATGGGCGATAGAACAAAGTCCGATACAAGTAGAGCAGCTCCCATTGTTATGCCAAGTGATGGAGCTGTATCGATCAAGCAAACATCAAAGCCCACGGCTGCTAACTTCTTTATTGCCGAATTAAAATTCGTACCAGCATCCGTCAGAGTCATTTTTTCCATATTCGCAAGAGAAGGATCAGACTCGATAAGCACCAAACCAGTGGAAGGCAAGGAAGAATAATCAACATTGGAATCAGATAGAAGCGTACTAGCGGCTACTCCACACTTATAAGCCCCTAGTGTGTACGATGCGTTAGCTTGAGTATCGAGATCAATTACAACAACTCGTAAACCACGTTCGGCAAAGTCGAAAGCGAGATGAACTAAGGTTGCAGTTTTACCGACACCGCCTTTCTGATTCGCCGTCACTAAGGTTTTCATAATCCCTTTGCTTCCTTCGCCCACTTTCTGACTTGATAAGCCTGATGCCGAGGTAAAATTACTGTTACTTTCTCGTAACCGTCCGGAACTTCTGCTAATTCCTTGTGAGCATTCCACACCCGATTTACAGCCTGCGATACCGCGCTCTTTGTAATATTCATCGCTCTTGCAAAATCGGCTTGTGACTTTCCCTCCACCAATACCCCTCGCGCTATTAAGATGGTCTGGTCCCCAATCTCTAACTGGGAAATCGCCTGTTCGAATTGTTTTTCGGTTAATCTCTTCATAACCATTTCCTAAACATCTATCACCCATGTTTATGCTCCGCGCCTTGTTGAAAGAAAGACGGTGACAGCCGTCGCGAGTTAAGAGTTTAGCTTAACACGTGGCGAAAGTTTAGCTTAACTAATAGGCGGAGTCAAACACGATTTTAGCGGCTAAAATTTCCGTGGACCGTAGAATTCCACAAAGTAAGTAATAGCAATTAACAATGAAGCATGAATCATAGCCGTCACTCCAGCAAATACGCCAGGTGTATTGTGATAATACATTGCCCTTACTAACTGAAATAGAACATCAACGGCGAATAGCCATTTAGAGATTGGCCAAACTACGGCAAGCACTAACCAGACAACATGCACTAATCGGTGCACATATGAAGGAGAACTATGGACTAAAGGATCGGTGGGTTTGACAACATTTTCTTGATGCGGTCGGTCCTTTCCTACATCTGGAAACTTATAAAGTTTTGCGGACATATTGACCACCTTTGCGAAATTAAGTTTTAATTATCAGTCAGGCCCGCGCCTGTGCCGTAATGTGACAGCATCGCGGCAAGCCCCGGTTATACCGGGGCTACCTATCATCTTCTTACCTCCGCAATAAAAGGGATATTCGTTACTTATGAATACTCAATCAATTGCGGCATTTATCTTGCCACTTTCCTCGTGAACAGAAATGTAATCGATCAACCGATAGTACATTTCTATAAAGTGGTCTTGCGCTGTTTTATTTGCAATTACGTTAAGTGTATACAGAGTTGCCACAATACCAGCGGCATCTCCCGACATTTCACCACAAAAACCATTATCGGCATTACAGGTGATATTTTCATAGCCTGTCGGAGCCATATAAAAGCCACCATTTGAAAGCGTAAAGAACTCCCAATAACCGCCTGAATATTCTTCAAACAGCTTGTCCATAAAGGAATAAATGAGTGTTTCCCCTAGACAAAATTTTTCTTTGAAATAGGTTGGTAGGAAGTTGTTACGTTCAACGACTTCAACAGCAGTTGCGGTAATGCTCATCGGAATCTCCGGTAAATGACCTTGGCGGAATGCCCGGCCTTCGATGGAAATAATAGGGCATTATGTCCTATTTGTCAAGCCATAACGCTTGATACCCCTAACAAGTGAAATGCTTTTTTCTGGCGTTTAATCTCGTTCTCTTTCCCGCCATATCGCTTGGATACCTGCAAAGTCGCATAAAATAGCCCAGATAGCATAGGAAATATCAGTCTCACCACTAACCCATCTTCTTACTGTTCTACTGGCACCATTACCAGTAAGTCCTACTTTTTTAGCGACCTGACCACCTGTTAATCCAGTTCGGCGGATTATTTCCCGAACCTCATCACCGGTCGGCACACTCCAGGCATCGCTAAAAGGCGTTAAACATTCTGGACGGATTTCAACGACTTTTCCATCAAAAGGGGTTGATGAATATCTTCGCTTTACTATTTCGTCTGGTTGATTGTTCATTTTGTAAATGCCATCGTTTTGGTTAGTGTCAGTGATTTTAGCGGCTAAAATCGAAAGATCATTGCAGAAGTTGAAGTTGATCATATCCGTATAGTGACTGGACGCACCTTGGGTCTGATGCAACAACTTTCCTGCCTCTCGCGTTTATCCTATATCGTATGGGTTTATCGTCATAAGCGAACACACAGGTTTCGCTTGTTTTTGAAATTATAACGATGTTACCAAGCTCTTTCGGAAATCGTGTCTCGATGATTCTGCACCGAGATCCAACTTTGATAATTTCTCTTTGGTGTTTAATGATTTCTGCATTTTGATAAGCGGTTAGTTTTTTGGCCGCTTCATCGGCCCATTTCTTGACCTGAAACGCTTGATGTTTTGGAAGAATTGCTTCTACAAATTCATGTGAATCAGGGATTATGTAAGGTTTGGCCCACTTTGGAACAGGCGAGTCTTGGCTTAATTTATTAGAAACGAGAGTTTTTTTCTCCTTCACGTAGGATGAGAAGATAATTACAGCGGCTTCATCGACGCATTTTCCGGGGTAAATGTTATCGAAGTGAGATTTATAACCAGTTTCAGATATAAACGGTTTGTCTTTGCTTACAGCAATAAACTCAAAATGGCTGTGGATTTTGACTTGATTAGTTGATGCAAAAAAACTTGGTGTGTACTTGATGATTACCTGAATACCTTTCAGTGTAATCACAAATTCACCTCGTTGACTCCACATAGGAATGACGCCAGGCGTACATCGACAGTAATTTTCTATTAAGTAGCCCGCAGAGCTTTGATGTTTTCTTGATCCCGAGAATGTCCCGGCGTTTAATTTCCACTCGATTGCTTTATACAGAATTATATTTTTTTCACGCAGTGGGATGTTGTTGTCATTGCATATGATAGTAGCGTGAATTATGCGTACTGCATCATATGCTTTAACTAGTGCCGTTTGTTGATCGTCGGGTATTGATATTAGCTCTGGCGTATTAGCGATAAAAGAATTTATATCACTAATGATTGAGACGGCTGTGGACATCGGACTCTCCGGTAATTGACCTTGGCAAATCGCCCGGCCTTTAGTGGGAAGAATAGGGCATAATGCCCTATCTGTCAATCTATTACGAGTCACTTTAACTGATTGTTAAAGTCTCTTACATAACAACCGTATAAACCCGCGACCTATTCCCCCTAGGTTATCGAAATACTTATTTTTTCAAGTATTAGCGGTAGATGTTACCGACTTGCCTGAGTTATCTCCTACCCTGTCGGATTGAGAATGGTTGGAGTAGGTCGGCCAGTCGGGATAGTAATCATCTGACTGATTCCCCCAAACAGACCAATTTTTTCGAGGGCCACGTGCGAACAGTTCAAGATAAGGGCCTGGACTGCATGACTCTACAATATCGTAGAACTCGTCAGGTTTACGGGAGTGTTCGCGCTTCTGTGTCGCCAAAAAGTTAACCTGTGTCCGTCCTGGTTGCAGGGTGCGGGCGTTCTTGCCACGTACACCAAACAGTACCAGTTCAGTGACATTACGGAAGTAAAACCCAACGCCGCGCCCGTCCGGTCCGCCGTCCTTGCGGATCTTATGCCAAACTATATTGCTTTTGTATGTGAAGCCCCACGATTCTAAAACCTTGATGCCTTCCGGCAATAGGGCATTAGGCACCCATAGATAGAGATGCGCAGTGTCTGCCGCCAGTTCCTCTACAGGTAGCGCCTTAATTTCTTCCAACTTCATCGTGCCATAACGGGATAGGCGCTTATGCTCAGGTGCCATTTTTCCCGTCCGGTTCTGGAATTGCCAAGGGGGGTCGGCAAGGATCGTGTGAAACCGTTTGTCGCCGTGCAAGTTCAGCAGATCTTGACCTGCTTCGGACATTGCATCAGCTTGTTTATTCTTCATGTTTGTTCCCAATCCTCAATCAATTTTGGTGTGATACCAAACACTAAGACGGGGCAGCCTCCATGCCGTCCGGCATTGAGCCGATATAGGAGTTTCCCCATCCAGGTTGTACTGGCACCGTATTTAGCTTTTACGGTTTTTCCGATTTCTTCGCCAGCTTTATTAAGCTGAGGCACCTTGTCAAAAACCACATTCAACTTTTCGCTTCGCGTTACCATGACACCGGCACTAATCAGTCCGCATTCATGGAATGCTCGAAGAGCATATAGATCTCGGTCGAATGTTTGGTCTTTTGAGTTCCATTCTAGGTCAAAGGCAACCCGACCTTTTACATAGTCAATCTTGTGCCCGTCAATGAAATTCGCTATCAGCCGAGTTGGGCTTTCAGCGCGTTTCACTTTTTTGACCTTCCCATTTGTCTGAAATAATTCGTCGTATTCTTGCATCCTCACCGTTAAATCGCCTTGAATTCGCGATTCAACCCATCCAGCAGGGCGCAAAGTTCGAGAAAACTTCTTTGGCATATCTGACTCGTTGCCGCCTGGTGTCCCAATGTCTCGTTTCGTAATGCTGAAGGCAAGCAAGGCCGCTTCAATTTCTTTAAGTTCTTCAGGAAAGGAATTAGCCAAAATAGCCGCTGCGTGTCGGTAGCTATACACATCATAAAGCGCGCGCACTTCGGCGCTAATGTATCGATCCACGTCTGCTTGATCGTCGGCATTGGGGCCGGGGCGTAGTGAAATATCATCAGAATCGTTCGCTTCTTCTTGTTCTTCAACTTCGTTTTGGTTGTCCAGCTCTGGATCTTGTCCGTTTTCCATGTAAAAGTATCTTAGCCATTGCTTTGCCTCCTAGTTAGGCTGGTTGTGGTTAGGTAAGCTTTCCGGGTGCATCCGGAGAGCTTACCGATTGTTTTAGTTTGTTTTCGAGATAGCTTCCATGCGCGTTAGAATTTGATCTAATTCAGAAGCTATCTTGAGAGCATTAAGGCTAAGTTCGACCAATAGAGGGTTTGTCGATGCCGATATCGCCTTAATATCACTTACGAGTAATGTGCCGCATTGGGCTGCCTTAGTCACATTCTCTTGTTCGGTTTCACTTAACATACTCATAATTTTCTCTTAGCTGTACGGATAAAAAAAGGCTGTATAAGGCTTATAAGTAATAAGGAGGCGAATACGTTGCATTTCGTTAATATAATCAACGTCTTGTAAATTTAACCCGCGACCCATTCCCCTTACAGTGATCGAAAAATACGGCAATTATTTTGGCGAATTGAGTGCCAAATCTATGCTTATTTTTCATTCTCACAAACCCGCGACCCATTCCCCCTGTGTTTTTATGAACCCGCGACCTATTCCCCCCGACATTCCATCAACCCGCGACCTATTCCCCTTGGGCACTTTGAGAAAATTGGGTGAAAATCAGGGCCTAAAAATGACCCGCGACCCATCCCCCCTGACTTCCGCGACCTATTCCCCCTGAATATTTCCCGAAAGCGCGACCTATTCCCCCTGGGTGGAGTAGGTTACAACCCGCGACCCATTCCCCTTTAGCGTTGGTTGAAAGAGTAGATCCTTATATGGATTGAAAATTGAATTACCCTATCCGTTGTAAACGCCAAATAATGATCAAGAAGGAATTTTTGATGTTTAGATGTTTGCTTAATTTATGGCGAGCGAGCACAAACCCGCGACCTATTCCCCCTGCATCTTGTAAACCCGCGACCCATTCCCCCTTGGTCCTATTGAGCTTTTCTAGCTCCCGCTTCGATAGATTTCTTTGCATCGATCAAACGCCTGTTTGATGCTTTTTGTTCGGCTGTAAATTGTGGTGATGGGAATATGGTATAAATAACATCAACGATCTTAGACCGTTTTCCACGCTCTTCTGCTTTGGTGTAACTTGTCAAAACCCCGAGAGATTTCAGTTCATCCCAAGAAGCGTCAAGAGTAAATATGGCATCACGTTCGCGTTTATAGCCTTCGAGCAAGGCGCTGTCTCTCTTGATTGTGCTATACCGCATTACGAAGTTATTGGTCAAAGAGGCTTGAGTATATTTAAGAACCAATTGGGAGATTAACCATCGCGATAGTTGAGTCCGGCATTTCATTAATCTCCGATAGTTGAATTGCCTATAGGTCAGATTGGAAATGCTGTTAGTTATAAGAGGGTGAAATTGGATTAGCCATTTCGAGTCCTGTGCATTGTTTACTGAATGGTCTTTTTTACTTACTCTCGCAAGTAGGGAAAGATAGTTCATCCGTGTGTAGCAAACCTCGGCATCGTCTGTTTCTCCTTGAATGTCGATGTTGCTAAGAGACAAAATGTCTAACGCTTCTGTTAGTTCATCGTAACGGAGGGTATGTCCTTGATCAGCTAGATGGGTGCGCAATCGGTGTAATGTAAATCGGCATCCAGAACGAAAGCCGTCAACATCATAAAAACCGTCATCAACAGCGATTTTTCGTAACGCATGCTCGACAAGTTCCTCTCGTGCTCCAGGATAATGTTCTTTTTCTTCTCCAGTGATTGGATCCTTTAGCCGCGCAGGCCGTATAAGAATCTTAAATTCATTGCCTCTATATTTAAAGTTGATTGTGCAAATGGGTAATGCCCCGGTCGGAAGCCGCATTTCTTCTTGCCGTTTACGTGTGATTGAAAAGCGCGGAACATTGTCCCAAAGATCGAATGCATTGCCTAATTGATCGCGTTCATCGTTGGTGTTAGCCAAAAAATCTTGAAACAGGCATAGCTGATGATTCGAGTATGCATCTGGAGGAACTGGTTTATGAGACGAGATTCGTTTTTTAGCTGGTTTCTTTTTTGCAATAGGAATAGGCTCATGTTTAGGCGTTAGAGCGTCTTGGCTATTGTCCAGAAATGTAAGCTGATTGCCTTCCGACATGTATAAGTCCCGTCAAAGTAGGTAACGCGATAGCACGTGTGTAGAGTTTAGCTTAACTAATAGGCGCAAGTCAACCAAGATTTGAGATAGATTTTAGCGGCTAAAATCGAGACGAGAGACATATGCACGATGGACAGCTCTCTTGTGCGTTGCCGACCAATCGGCCAGTCAGTGTGAAGCTATGTCTTCAGAGAGTGGAAGTAAAAACATCAATAATGCAAGGTACTATCTGGCTAACTGTCGCAAAAAAAACATGTTATATTGCTACCAACTTGGTTCAGCGGTATTTATCTTAAATTCACAGTATCTGGCAAAACGTAATGGAGTATCAAAACAATACATACAATATAGAGGAAGCCGAGCTTGTTGAGTTTTTTAAAACAACAGCCGTAAGAGAAATCAATATTATTCAGGATCTAAATAAAAAGTATCGCGTAGTTGTAAGATTGACATGGAAAGACGGGGCATTTTTGTTAGTGTCTTATCGCAAGAAAGTACGTGAATGGTCTACGTTAGATACATTGTTTCGATACCTTAGAGATACCTACAAAGATTTATCAATACCGATAAGACTCACGTTCGCACCACCTGAATGCGCAATAGATTCAATGGGCAATGAATTAAATATCGTAATAGATCAAATTTAATCACCCTTTAACCATTTGTTACTATGAATCCATCCCAATCAGTGAAATATCTGTTGATATGTCTTTGTCTAACACAAAAAGTATTCGCCGAAACAGACGATGACCTCGGGCTGATTTACGGATCTGAACAAATGCAATCAATAGCATCAGGGCATCCTTTGCCGCAAAGCCTAAGTCCTAGTGTTACGTCTATTATTACCGCCAACGATATTGAGAGAATAGGCGCTAGAAGATTGACTGATGTTCTCGAATACTTGCCCGGTGTTCACGTAGGGTCTGCCCGCAACGGTGTTAAAGTAATTGGCTTTCGAGGTATTTCTTCAGAGAATAACTCGCAAGTCTTGGTGCTAGTGAACGGCGTACCTGTGAGGGATACGCTTTTCGGCGGAAAACCATTCGAATGGAATATGCCGATTAAGAATGTTGCGCACATAGAAGTAATCAGAGGACCTGGTTCAATGCTCTACGGTGGCGACGCCATGACTGGGGTTATCAACATTGTGCTTAAAACCGGCAAGGAGCTAAAAGGTGGCGATGCAGGTGGATATTTTGGAAATCAGGATACTTATGAGGGATGGGCTGAATACGGTAAGCAATCAGGCGACATAGAGTACAGTGTAGCCATCCAAGGTGGTAGCACCAATGGTTATCAAGGACGGGTTAACCAAGACGCACAGAGTGTTATTGATAACCAATTTGGAACCCATGCCTCCAATGCCCCTGGATTCACCAATAATGGTCGAGGCGACATCGATGCGCGGTTAGACGTAGCCTATAAAGATAGGCTTAGGCTTCGAGCCGGGTATCAAGGGTTTAATCATGTGGAAACAGGTATAGGAGCTGCATATGCACTTGATGGTACTGGCCACACAAACAATGAACTTTACAATCTTGATTTGTCTCTAAATAGTAAAATTACTGATTCGCTGACGAATGCAACATCGTTCTATTTCCTAGGACAAAACCCAAGTACAGATATTAATTTGTTGCCGGCAGGTACATTCGGCGGGTTATTACCATTAGGCGCAAAAAATATTGTGTCTGGTTTCCAAGGTACAACAGGGTTAACTACACAACTCAATTACGCAGGAATAAACAAACACACGATTACAGGAGGTACAGGACTTATTTATACCTGGATTTCTGATGGAACTAACAAAATCAATTACATTATCACCCCGACCTTTGTGCAGCAAATCCCACTAACAGAGGCCTCCGCATTCGGAAGTGATCCAGTATTGGCATCTAAAAGCCGAACCAACGTTTACGCACTGATTCAAGACGAATGGAATATCGCACCTGACTGGTATTTAACAACAGGCTTTCGCTATGATTATTACTCAGATGTTTCTGCCGGATTCAGTCCTCGTGTCGCATTGGTTTGGAATGTAAATTTCAATCTAACTACCAAGATACTCTACAGCCGCGCGTTTCGACCGCCTTCGTTTTTTGAGAAAAATCTACCACTTAATCCAGGCACCACTGTTAAACCGGAGACTGTAAACACGGTTGAATTACAGGTTGAAAACAAATGGTCGTCTGATTTGATGTCGTCGGCCAATGTTTATTGGTTTAAACAAGAAAATTTAATCACGTCCACTAACTCCACAAGTGTGACCCCGGTCGGGTTCCGTAATGGTGCCCCAATTGATGGGATAGGCTTTGAAACTGAAACAAAGTACAAACTTAGTAGCGTTGTGGACGTCGCTGTTAGCTACAGCTATCACGGGTTGCCATCTACTTCTTATACGGGCCTAATGCCGGAACACATGGCAAAAGGGCTGATAAACTGGGACATCACTGATAGTTGGGCGGTAGGGACTCAATTAAATTGGATTGGAGAGCGAAAACGACCATCCGATGATCCGCGCGGGAACTTAGCTGGCTATTTCACGGCAGGGTTAACATTATCAACCAAGATTGCGAAACCACTTGAGTTCACATTCAGGGTTAATAACATCTTTAATTCAACGCTGAAAGAACCAACATTAAACCCTATTTTATTCCCAGGGGACGAATCAATTCTTGGCCGCACCGTCTTAGGTCAGTTTAAAGTGACATTCTAATGCTTATTCATCTAGTTAGATTATTAACAAACCCTACAGGCGCATTAACAGCTATACACAATCAATATGGCGACTATGTGCAAACATATTTCTTCAATAAGAAAATTATATTTACATCAAATCCGGAACATTACGAGGAAATATTCAACCAAGAAGCTAAGGGGATGTTGAATAGAGACTCACTTTATGAAGCAAAAAAGCCTATGTTCGGCGATGGGCTGTTTAACAGCAAGGGTGCTACATGGACAAACCAGCGCCGACTAATGCAGCCAATTTTTACAAAGCAAGCCATAGCAGAGTGGCACGGGATTATGCTCAAAGAAGCCTGCAATGCTGTTACGCGGCTTAAAAACGAGAGCGCTACTAAAGTAAACATATCAGAAGAATTAAAATCAATCGTTCAACGCATTCTGATTCAAGTTATGTTCGGGCAAACAACATCATCGCACCGTGAAAAATTAATGATGACCGCGGTTGACACGATTGTAAAAGGGCTATTTCCGCATTTATTAACAGAGCAGTTAGGGAAGGGGAAATTAAAACGGCTATTTTTTCTACAAAACAGGAGGATGGAGAAAGCCATCAATCAATTCGTAGAATATGTTGATTCAAAAATCAATGAAATAGATCCAGAAGGGCATGATTTAATTTCTCTAATGATGAAAGGTAGGGACCGAACCGGCTCTCATATGTCGCGGGATTTACTACGGGACGAAGCTGTTACCTTGTTCTTGGCCGGCCAAGATACAACTGTTAATGCATTGATATGGTTTTTTTACCTAATAGGTAAGAACGAGTCCGTCCATAAACGTATCTCCAGTGAAATACAAAGCCTCGACGATGACCCGCTAACCCCAGAAAACATTGAACGTCTTGTTTATACCAAGGCGGCGCTTTACGAGACATTACGCTTATATCCCCAGGCTATCGCTCTTAGTAGAGATACGGCAGAGACTATAACTGTTGGAGGCAAAACGGTTTCAGTGGGAACATCAGTAATAATGAGTCTTTATGCGACCAATCGTGATAGTAGGTGGTGGGAACGACCAAACGACTTCTATCCTGAACATTTTTTAAACGGTGCTGCTGCTCAGCGGCATAAATACACGTTTCTCCCGTTTGGTGGGGGAGTACATAATTGTGTTGGTCGACACTTTGCTGAGTTGGAAATGATGGTGATTATTGCGACCCTGTTACGAGCATTCTCAATTCACGTCAATGAAGATATTAACCCAACCGTTAGTATCACGTACAAGCCAGAGCGGGATGTAACAGTGTCAGTTACGCCAAACATTAACGCCAATATAAGTGTGTGAGATCCATCAAATGAAAGCGATTGTTGCTTCAAGCGATTACGAAATTAGCAATGCAATCTCCAATCAACTAAGGAACGTAACCGGGATTAGCATATCCGTTATTGAGACAACCGATGATTTCATCGAAGCCCTGAAGGGCGATGAACATGACGTGATTATTTCGGATTACTCATTCGATGGCGTAGATATATGGCAACTGACGAAACTGGTAAATTCAAGGCAATTGGTGAAGCATGCTTTGCCTATCTATTTGCTTAGTGAAACGTGCGGCACAGAAATACCACCAATTCTCGCGAAAGAGCATCACTTCAAAGTAACCTCTCTAAATGACTTAACAGAAGTTCTACATGATACGGAAAATGTCGGATATTCACGCGGACAGCGACGACAATTGCCGGCAAGCATCCTGGTCATTGAGGACGATGACGATGCATTGGATATTGTATGTGAAGCGCTAAAGAGCGATTACGATATTGACACGGCACAAGATGGGTGACCGTAAGGATTCGTGCGAAAATGGGCAATAGCGTCTATGCTAATTCTA
>CAZGUM010000018.1:0-31160 GCA_964529085.1 uncultured Methylomonas sp.
ACTTTTCTTTGGCCAAACAAAGAAAAGTCACTCGGCTGTCGGGCCGAGACCCGACTTCAAATAAACCGCGGCAGCAACACAACAATCAAAACAGCAAAACAAAATGCTAAAACTCACCGAAACCACCAACACCGAAGACCAACCCGACGACACCCTCACCCTCCCCTTCGAGGCCCGCCAAAAATCCCGGCAACCGGCCACCACCAAAGGCGGCCTCCAAGTCGGCGTGTTTCTGCCGCGAGGCCAAACCCTGAAACACGGCGCAATCCTGACCAACGGCCAAGGGTTCAAAGTGCGCATCGATGCCGCTCCGGAACATTTGTCGGTGGTGAAATGCAGCGATCAATTACTGTTTGCTAAAGCCTGTTACCACCTCGGCAACCGCCATATCGCCCTGCAAATTCTGCCGGACGAACTGCGTTATCTGGCCGATCACGTGCTGGATCAGATGCTGGTGGGTTTGGGGTTGACAGTGGAACATCACACCCTGCCCTTCGAACCGGAAAGCGGTGCGTATCATAGTCATGGTCACTGATTTATCGCTGTTAAGGCTGCTGCAACTGGTCAGCCCCGGCTTGCCGATTGGCATGTACAGCTATTCGCAAGGGCTGGAGCGGGCGGTGGAGGATGGCTGGATTACGTCTTCCGAGCGGGCCGCCGACTGGCTGCAAGGCTTGTTGCAAAACGGTTTGGGCTTGGTTGATGCACCGCTTCTGGCGCGGCTTTATGACGCTTGGCACGAACACGATATAACGGCAGTTGAAAATTGGAGCCAAACCCTGGTCGCCTGCCGGGAAACCGCCGAGCTACGCGCCGAGGACAGGCAAACCGGCCAGGCCCTGGCCCGCTTGTTGGTAAATCTGGAACTGCCCGAGGCCGAGGCCTGGCTAAAACGCTCCGACGCGACCTTAGCAACCTTGTTTGCGTTGGCGGCGGCCCGTTGGCAAATAGGCAAAGCCGATGCCATCACCGGCTATTTGTGGGGCTGGCTGGAGAATCAGGTGTTGTGCGCGGTCAAGCTGGTCCCCTTAGGGCAAGTGGCCGGGCAACGGCTATTAAAAAGTCTGGCCGGCGAATTGCCGGCATTGGTGGAGCGGGCTTTAGAACTGAGCGATGCCGAGATCGGCGGCAGTTGTTTTGGTCTGGCCTTGGCCAGCAGTCGGCATGAGATGCAGTATTCGCGGCTATTCAGATCGTGAAATAACAATAATGTAGCCTCGATGCAGCACAAGCGAAATCGAGGTTTGAGCAACCGTCACCCCGGATTGCATCCGGGCTACCTTGGATGAAAACATGACTGACAAACAAATTTTAAGAGTAGGCATCGGCGGCCCTGTCGGCTCCGGCAAAACGGCGTTGGTGGACGCATTGTGCAAGAAGATGCGCGACGATTACGAGATCGGCGTTGTCACCAACGATATTTACACCCGCGAGGATCAGCAGTTCTTGATCCGTAGCCAGGCCTTGCCGGAAGAGCGGATTTTAGGTGTGGAAACCGGCGGCTGTCCGCATACCGCCATCCGCGAGGACGCCTCTATGAACTTGGCAGCGGTAGACGAACTCTGCGAGCGCTGGCCGGAGCTGGATTTTGTGATGGTGGAAAGCGGCGGCGACAATCTCAGCGCCACCTTCAGCCCGGAATTGGCCGACCTGACTATCTACGTGATCGATGTGTCGGCCGGCGACAAGATTCCGCGCAAGGGTGGCCCCGGCATTACCCGTTCGGATTTGTTGGTGATCAATAAAATCGATCTGGCGCCATACGTCGGCGCGTCGCTGGAAGTAATGGACCGCGACGCGAAAAAGATGCGCGGCGAGCGGCCGTTTGTATTCACCAACATCAAAGCCGGCAATGGTTTGGACGCGGTAGCCGACTTTATTATCAAACAAGGCATGCTGCAAACCCACTGATTGCAGGAACCGGCCATGCCCTGCCATGACACGGTAAACCGCAAAGCGGACCGGGTTGACTTTGCCCCTAAGCTGGTATGCTAACAGTCAATCAGGAGGAATGATGATGAAGATTCTATTGTTAGCCGCCAGCCTGTGGCTGTGTTCACTGTCCATAGTCGAAGCAGAGCCTTGCCCCGATTTGTTGAATTACAAAATGACTAAATTACGCTCCAGCGAGCAAATCGATTTTTGTCAGGCTTTTCAGGACAAGGTTATCCTGGTCGTCAACACCGCCAGCAACTGCGGTTACACGCCGCAATTCAAAGGTCTGGAAGCCTTGTACCAAAAGTATAAGGATCAGGGCTTGGTGGTGGTCGGCTTTCCGTCCAACGATTTTAATCAGGAGTTCGCCGAAGCGGAAAAAACCGCCAACGTCTGTTACATCAATTACGGCGTCACCTTCCCGATGCTGGAAAAAAGTCAGGTGAAAGGCGCCGCGGCGAACGGCTTTTTCCAAAAACTAAGCAAGGCCACCGGTCAGGCGCCGGCATGGAATTTTCATAAATATTTGATCGCTCGCAATGGCACTGCCGTGACCGCCTTTTCCAGCGAGGTGACGCCGGAACAGCTGGATGCAAAGATCGGCGCCTTGTTATCGGAGAAATAAAGCGATAGGCCTTAGCGCTCGCCGGCGAAACGCCGGTACTTTTTATTCAGGATGAAATATCGATGCGCAGAGTTGGACTTTACTGGTTTGGTAACGATTTGCGGGTTCGCGATAACGCCAACCTGCAACAAGCCGGCGCGGTCGTCGATCAGTTGCTGTGCGTGTATTGTCTGGACCCGCAATGGCTGAGCCCCAATCAATACGGCCTGGCCAGACTCTCGCCCCAGCGTTGGCGGTTTTTGAAGGAAGCCCTACAAGACCTGGATAAGAATCTACAGCAAGCCGGGCAACGCCTGCTGGTTTGTTACGACGGGCCGGTGACGGCCATCGGCGCGCTGGTCGCCAAACACGGCGTATCGGTGATTTATCGTAGCCGCCATTGCGGCTTTCAGGAACGGCAGCAGTGGCTGGCACTGCAGCAGCACATACCGGGCTTGCGTTTTATCGAGTCGGATACGCACACTCTGTTTAACCTGAAAGACTTGCCGTTTACCCAATTGCCGCCGACCTTCACTCAATTTAAAGAACTGGTCGAGCACTTACCGGTCGATCATCCCTTGCCGGCGGCGGATGCGCTGCCGCCCTGCCCCGAACCTAAATCGGATTGGCTGTTGAATTTTCCGGTGTATTTGCCGGCCAGCTACGCGCTCGACCCGGATCTGCCGTTTCACGGCGGCGAGACAGCGGGAAACAAACGCCTAAAAACTTATTTTCATAGCGGCTATGCCAGCCGTTACAAAGACTTGCGCGACGAATTGGACGGCTGGGAAAACTCCACCAAGTTTTCGCCCTGGCTGGCCCACGGCAATCTGTCGGTGCGTAAGGTTCACGCCGACTTACGCCGCTACGAACACGATCACGGGGCCAACGAATCGACCTATTGGCTATATTTGGAACTGCTGTGGCGCGAGTATTTTCAATGGTATGCCCACCAGTACGGCAAGCGCTTGTTTGCGTTTCGCGGTATTACGCAGCGCAAGCCTTTGACTTGTTTTTACGCGGAGCGCTTTCAAAAATGGTGCCAAGGCAATACGCCCTTCCCGTTGGTAAACGCCTGCATGAAGCAGTTGAACGCCACCGGTTTTATGTCCAACCGCGGCCGGCAAATAGCGGCCAGTTATCTGGTAAACGAACTGGAACTGGATTGGCGGTTCGGCGCGGCTTATTTCGAGCAGCAACTGCTGGATTACGATGTCGCCAGCAACTGGGGCAACTGGCAATATCTGGCAGGCGTTGGCGCCGATCCGCGCGGCAAAAGGCATTTCGATCTGGCGAAACAAAGCCGTTTATACGATCCGCACGGGAAATTTATCCGCAGCTGGCAAGCCGAAATTCAAAACCTGCCGCTGGACTCGGTGGATGCCGCGGATTGGCCGGTGGATCCGGCGCAAACCAAATCCGTGTTACCGGCTTGAACAACAGTTCGCCGGAATATGCTTAGCTGTTTTGCCCGGCCCGCGCCAGCAATTCGCTGATGAAATATTGCAGATAGGTCGGCAAATACAATTGCTTCAAATACGCGATCTTGGTCACAGAGCGCGGAATCAGATGTGATAAATCCAGCGCCACCAAATCTTCGTCGTCGGCGCTTTCGTAAGAAGTGCCGGCGATAATCCCCACTCCCAAACCCAGCCGCACATAGGTTTTAATCACATCGGAATCGGCGGCGGACAAGGTAATGTCCAACTCCTTACCAACGTTCTTAAAGGCTTTTTCGATATTGGAGCGGCCGGTAAAACCCTGCGAGTATGTCAAAATCGGAAACGAAGCCAGACGGCCCAGCGTGATGTCGCCCTGCGCCAACGGATGGTGACGCGGCACCACGGCGATGTGCTGCCATTCATAGCAAGGCGTCACTACCAGTTTGTCGTCCTCGTCCAGTTTTTCGGTGCAAATAGCGATATCGGCTTTGTGATGATGCAGTTGCTCTATCAATTCCTCCGGCGACGACTGCACCATGTAAATCGTAATGCCGGGGTATTTTTCCCGAAACTTTTGCACCGGCACCGGTAGCAGGTATTTGGCCTGGGTATGGGTGGTGGCGATATGTAAGGTGCCGTTGCGATTGTCGCGAAAGTCGTCGGCGATGGACTGGATATTTTTTTTCGCCTGATTGATCCTATCCACCTGTTCCATGACCCGCTCGCCCAGCGGCGTCAATCCCAGCAGTTTTTTGCCATGGCGCTCATACAGCGGCGAGCCCAATTCCTCTTCCAGCAACTGTAGCTGGCGGCTGGCGGCCGACTGCACCACGTGCATTTTCTCGGCGGCCTTGGATTGGTTGAAATTGGTTTCCTGCAGGGCTCGCAATAATTCAAGCTGATTAAGATTCATACCGGCCTTACCGTGGGGTGATTTGAGCGATCGGCAGCACTACCGAACCGTTTTTGCATCCATGCCGGGCTACGCTGCCGATAGCCCGAGCCTGTCCTTCCCGTTATCAATTAAACCAGTGCGCCTGTTTGATATGCACAGCCACCCGGTCGCCCTTATGTAAATTCAACTCGCGAAAACGTTCGTTAGGCATTTCCGCAAACAATGTCGCACCGGAACCGTTGTGTTGCGGATTGAACAATTCGATGCGTATCGTCGCCCCCAAATGCTGCCAGTCCTTCAGGGTCACGGGCGAACCGGATGCCTCGTCGGCTTTCACAATATCGATGTTGTGCGGCCGCACATGGGCAAAAATGCCTTTGGGCTCTTCGGCTAAAATGCCGGCGCGTTGCAGCCAGTTGCTCTCGCTTTCCGACAAATCGAAGATATTGGTTTGGCCGATGAATTTGGAAACGAAGGCATTGGCCGGATGATCGTAAATATCCGCCGGCGCGCCTTGTTGCTCGATGCGGCCCTGATTCAACACTACCACCTGGCTGGCCACTTCCATGGCTTCTTCCTGGTCGTGGGTCACGAAAATGCTGGTGACGTGCAATTCATGATGCAGATTACGCAGCCATTGCCGCAAATCCTTGCGCACGCTGGCATCCAAGGCGCCGAAGGGTTCGTCCAGTAATAACACGTTAGGTTCTACCGCCAAAGCTCTAGCTAAAGCAATCCGCTGCCGCTGTCCGCCGGACAACTGATCCGGAAAGCGGTCGGCCAGCCAATCCAGTTGTACCAGCTCCAGCAGAGAGTGCACTTTTTTGCTGATAAAGGCCTCATTCGGGCGTTCCTTGCGCGGCTTGACGCGCAGACCAAAGGCGATATTGTCGAACACGGTCATATGCCGGAACAGGGCGTAATGCTGAAACACGAAGCCAATACCGCGGCGGCTGACATGTTGTTCGGTTTTGTCCTCGCCGCTGAGCAACACCCTGCCGAAATCCGGGGTTTCCAGACCGGCAATGATCCGCAGCAAGGTGGTCTTGCCGCAGCCGGAAGGACCCAACAAGGCGACCAATTCGCCTTCCGGAATTTCCAAACTGACGTCGTACAGCGCGGCAAATTTGCCGAAGTTTTTGCTGATGTTGGTTAGCAGAATACTCATGTTTATCTCTCGAAATTCATATTAGTTGGCTTATGCAAAACCCCTGACCTGCTTCTTGGTTCGGGGGCGAATGGCAAGATTTGCCGTTCGCCATTAAGTCCTGGCCTGCTTCCATTCCAAAAAGCTTTTCAAAACCAGGGTCACGATCGCCAGGCAGGCCAATATCGAGGCGCTGGAAAATGCACCGATCACGTCATAATCGTTGTAACTGACTTCGACATGCAGCGGCAGCGTATTGGTCACGCCGCGGATATGTCCGGACACCACCGACACCGCGCCGAATTCGCCCATGGCTCTGGCATTGCACAGCAACACGCCGTATAACAAGGCCCATTTGATATTGGGCAGCGTGACCAGAAAAAAGGTTTTCCAGCCCGTGGCGCCGAGCGATAACGCCGCTTCCTCTTCCTCGCAGCCCATTTCCTGCATCAACGGGATCAATTCCCGCGCCACAAACGGAAAGGTAATAAATATCGTCGCCAGCACGATGCCGGGCACCGCGAAAATGACCTTAATCTCGTGGGCGGCAAACCAGTGACCGAACCAGCCCTGGGCGCCGAACATCAATACGAATATCAACCCCGAAATCACCGGCGACACCGAAAACGGCAGATCGATCAACGTGGTCAGCAGGCTTTTGCCCCAAAACTCGAAACGGGTAATCGCCCAAGCGGCCGCCACGCCAAACACGGTATTCAACGGCACAGTAATCAGTGCCACCAATAAAGTAAGCTGCATCGCCGCGATCGCATCCGGCTGGGACAGCGCGGTCCAATAGGCCTGCCAGCCTTTGGAAAAAGCTTGAAACAATACCAAGCCCAACGGCACACATAGAAACAAGGCGATAAAACCTACCGCCACGCCGACCAGGCTCCAACGCACCCAAAATGGGTCGTGCAGGGCTTTGAAATTGGCCTGACCGCTGGCGTCGCCGATTACATGAATATTAGCATGCATGATTTCTCCTAGATTTGCCCCGAGCGACGGCGCGCCCAGAGTTGCAATAAATTGACAATGAGCAACAACAAGAACGACACCAGCAACATGGTCAAAGCAATGGCGGTGGCCCCGGCGTATTGGTACTGTTCCAGTTTGGTGATGATCAACAACGGCACGATTTCCGAGACATAAGGCAGATTACCGGCGATGAAAATTACCGAACCGTACTCGCCAACGCCGCGCGCAAAAGCCAGCGAAACGCCGGTCAGCAAAGCCGGAAAAATATTGGGAAATATAACTTGGGTAAACACCTGCAAGCGGGTGGCGCCCAGACTGGATGCCGCTTCTTCCATGGTGGTATCGAACTCCTGCAAAACCGGCTCTATGGTCCGTACCACGAACGGAATGCCGATAAAAATCAGGGCCACCACAATACCTAACGGTTTGTAGGCTACCTGCACCCCAAAGGTACCCATCAACCACTTACCGAGCATACCGCTAGGCTGAAATATCGTGGCCAATATCACGCCCGCCACCGCGGTCGGTAAAGCGAACGGCAAATCGATCAACGCATCCAGAAAGCGTTTACCGGGAAACGGATAACGCACCAGTACCCAGGCGATTACGAAGCCGAACACACCGGCCACCAAGGCCGCGATCAAGGACGTACCGAAGCTGACCCGAAACGACGATACCACCCGATTATTAGTGATGATGTCCACATACTCGTCCCAACCTAAATGCAAACTTTTGAATACCAGGGTACTCAACGGAATCAGCACCACCAGCATCAGGTAGAACAAGGTGTAAGCCAGCGCCGGTCGAAATCCCGGCATGATGTTGCTTTGCGTCATTTAGTTTCTCTAAGCAGATACGGTTTAGGGCGTTATATCCGGTAGAGATAGTAAAGAATGCTCAATAGCTTGTGAAATGATATAAATTGAAACTTATATCTTTAATCGAGATATTAAAACCGCAAAAGCCCACTTGCGAAACAATGCCGATGCAACGGCATACTCCGCGATGCACTCGCGCGGATCGAATCCGCCGACTAAACCGATGATGGTGACGGACTAGGTCAAATGAGAGGATTAAGCCGTGCCGAAGGATGTAGCAAAGGCCGGCAGCCGAGGACGGCTGCCCGTTAACGCTGGTGTAACAGTCGGAATACCCAAAACCCGGCAAACATCGCCGCGACAAAGGCATAGTTACCCAAGACGCCGGCCGTCAATCCCAGCAAAGCCGGCCCTGGACAGAAGCCGGACAGGCCCCAGCCGACTCCAAAAATCGCCGCGCCGGCTATCAATTTACCGTCTATGCCCATGGGCACGGCGGCCGATGGTTCTTGTTCCCGGTCTGCTGCTTCGTGATTGCGATGCATCAAATAGCGGGCCACTCCTAGTGTGAATAAGGCGCTAGCCATCACCAAGGCTAGACTGGGATCCCACGCCCCCGCCACATCCAGAAATGCCAAGACTTTGGCCGGATTGCTCATGCCGGCGACGATCAAGCCAAATCCGAACAACAAACCGTAAGCGAATAAATGCGCGGTATTTTTCATCAAGATCTTCCCGTTCAGATTAGGTGACGAACGATAAACACCGTAATGCCTGCAACTAGCATGAAGGTCAGCGTCGCCACGATGGAGCGCACCGACAAGCGCGCTATGCCGCAAACGCCGTGCCCGCTGGTGCAGCCGCCACCAAGCCGGGTACCGTAACCCACCAGCAGGCCGGCAATCGCCAGTACGCCCGGCGAGGCGTCCAGCTCCAAGGGGATGCCGGCGCCGCTCAAGCGATACAGCGGCGCGCTGGCCAGCAGGCCGGCCAGAAACCACCAGCGCCAACCCGCCGTCCCTGCTCGCCAAGGCGGCAAAATCCCGGCCGCTATTCCGGAGATGCCGGCGGTATGCTTATGGGTAAACAGCAACAATGCCGCGGATAAACCGATTAGTGCGCCGCCGGCCAGCGAGCTTAGGATAGTCAAATTATTCATGCGTCTGTATAGGCAAAAACCGGGTATTGAATCAGAAACGCCGCGACCAGGCGAATTGCAATGAAAATTGCGTCATCGACAGATCGATGGTTTGGCCCGGACTCAAAGGATTCGGCCCGGTGATGGTTTTCTGCGGCGAATACATGAACGCAAAGCTTAACTCGTCCTGTTTGCTCCAGGCATGACTGAAGCCGCCAGTCAAATGCCATTCCTGTATGCCTGGCGCCAGAATGTTGAACAACACTTCCGAGCCTTCGATCGGTTGTTGGCCGTAACTGACGCCGCCGCGCCAAATCCATTCCGCGTTTTGTTTCCATTGCGCGCCGAATTTATAAATCGTCATATCGTTCCAGCCAAAGCCCGGTCCCGCTCCGGTGCCCAAGCTGCCCGGCGTCAGCGGTTGCAGGGTATTGCCGACCGATTTGATTTCGCTGTAGCGAATGTGCTCGATATCGAAGTTGGTGGTCAGCTCACGATTTACATCCCAGGACAGGCCGACATTGAAGCTGTCCGGGATATCGAACCCGCCTTGCTGCGCGAACAATCCCGAGTAACGTTCAAACTCGGACATATAAATCCGGCTTTTATAAGACGCGCCCAAGCGCAAACCGGGTATCAACTCCGCCTGCCCGCCGATTCTAAAACCGGCGCCGAAGGAGTAGTCGCGGCCTTTGTCGGATAAATGATTCGGGTCGCTGGAAAAAGCGGCAAAGCTAGCCAAACCACGCGCCTTGAAAGTTTGCGCGGCAAAAATCGGCGAAATACCGATCGCATAACGGCCATGATCGAAAGAACGCGCGTAGGTGCCTACCAAAAACGCCTGCGCCATATCGATCCCGGTACGGCCGGCGCAAAACACGCCGGGTTGGCCGCCACAATACGGTGAGGTATTGTTCACTTGCCGCCAGTCGGTGTTCATGCCGCCGTTACCGTACAACGTAAGACCGATGCTCTGTTGTTCGTCCAGTTTGTGGCTCCAGCCCAGCGTGCCGACCGGAAAGAAATTGCTTTCGCTTTCTTGTGTGCCGGGATTCAGCGGAAATACGGAGGATGGCGAGGCACCTCCGTTAACTTGATATTCGCGAAACGGCGCGAACAATTCCAGCTCTATATCAGCCCGGTCGCCGACATAAACCAGGCCGGCCGGATTGACCGCCGCCGCAATCGCGTCCTGCGAAAATGCCGTGCTCGCTCCCGCCAAGGCCTTGCTGCGGGCGCCGTATCCGTGGGCGAAATAGCCGTTAGTAGCGCTTGCGCCGGAGGTAGAAAGAGCGATGATTGCGAACGCACCGCTTAATAACAGCAGTTTATTTCGGTGGGGCATAGTCCATTCCTTGTAGTTGACGATACAAGGCGATGGTAGCGACGGGCCGGTATATTAGAAAACGACATTATTCGAAATTAGCATCGAATAATGTCATAACAGAGGCGCCAGCGGTTAAATTGCCGCGGCTAAGCCGCAAACAACGCCGAACTCAAATATCGTTCGCCGGAATCCGGCAACACCATGACAATTGTCTTGCCGGCGTGTTCCGGGTATTTAGCCAGCCTAACTGCCGCCGCTACCGCCGCGCCGCTGGAAATACCGGCCAAGATACCCTCTTCCCTGGCTAAACGCCGGGCATAGGCTATCGCTTCGTCGTCCTCAACCGGCTCGATCAGATCGATCAACGACAAGTCCAAATTCCTGGGGACGAAGCCGGCGCCTATGCCCTGAATTCTGTGCGCGGCGGCTTGCAGCGGCAGACCGGCGCGAGTCTGGCTTAATACCGGACTGCCGGCCGGTTCGACGGCAACGCTGATTACCGGCTTGCCGCAACTGCGTTTCAGATAACGCGACACGCCGGTAATCGTACCGCCGGTGCCAACGCCCGCCACGAAAATATCGACTATGCCGCCGCTATCGCGCCAGATTTCCGGGCCGGTGGTTTGCTCGTGTATCGCCGGATTGGCCGGATTTTTAAATTGCTCCAGCAACAAATAGCGTTCGGGGTCGGCCTCGGCGATAGCCTCGGCTTTCCGGACCGCCGCCTGCATGCCCAACGCGCCGTCGGTCAACAACAGCTCGGCGCCGTAAGCCAGCAGTAATTTGCGGCGTTCCGCGCTCATATTGTCCGGCATGGTCAAGGTAATGGGTATACCGCGCGCGGCAGCCACGGCAGCCAACGCAATCCCGGAATTGCCGCTGGTGGCTTCCAGTAAAGTCTTGCCTGGCGTCAATAAGCCTTGACGTTCGGCCGCCCACACCATCGCCGCACCGACCCGGCACTTCACCGAATAAGACGGATTGCGGCCTTCGATCTTGGCTAGCAGCGTCGCCTGCAATCCGCGGCTGATGTGATTCAGCCGTACCAGGGGCGTACGGCCTATCGATAACGAATTGTCCGGGAACCAGGACGGCATGCGGTTTTCCTCTGAAAGAACGACAGACTTAGTGTAGGCCTTAAACGCGGTTAGGCGACCGGCAGCGGATTATTTATCCAAACCGAGGCGGCGGACGCGCTGCCGGCGCCCAAAAAAAACCCGCCTTAACAGCGGGGTTAGCAGGATTGCCACAGGAGAGAACGTCACACGGATTGCTTATTGCGGGCGGCCTTGACTAGCAGCGGCCGCAATACCTAGACCCCGTCGAAGCCGGCAAACGCTGTCATTAGGCTTGGAGGCGATTTAATTCGCCGCTAGAGCTTACATCCCGTGCTGGGCGGCGACGCTGAAACTGCCGAAATGATGCGGCGCGCCGGGCATTAACGGGTTGTCCTGATGCAAGTGTCTGGGTTTGTTCCAATGGGCGGCCGGTGCCGGTCTGCCCAGAAAATAGCCTTGTAATAATTTGCCGCCGGCATCCAGGGCGATATCCAGCTGCACTTCATTTTCGATGCCTTCGATAATGGCCTGCGCACCCAGGGCATGGACGATTTCGATCAACTTCGGCAACACCCGCCGGATTTTGGCATCGGTTTGCGCCTGATGAATGATGCTTAAATCCAGCTTCACAAAGCTGGGCGACAGCCGCCACAACCTATCCAAATTGGAATGCCGGCTGCCGAAATTATCGATTGCCACCTGAAAACCGCGATCGCGATAATTTTCCACGGCTTCCAGCAACTGTTGATCGGCTTCCACCGCGTTTTCCATGATTTCCAACACCACCTGCGTGGTCGGCACGGAATGCAGATGCAAAATGTGCTCGAACACCTTGCCGTGCGTATTCACGCTAACCAGCAATTTGGGATGTACATTCAAAAACAACAATCCCTTATCCGCCGGCAAATTCAGATAGTTCAGCATGTGCAAGGTTCTGGCCACCCGATCCAACTTCACCAACCTGCCCTGATTGTCGGCCCAACTGAATGCAAAGTCCGGACTCACCGCTTCCAGACCGGTGGAAGTGCGTAGCAAGGCTTCGTAGCCCAGCAAGCCCTCGGACTTGCCGGCATCGAATATCGGTTGAAACTCGCTGCGCATGCGCAGCCCGATAAACCGGCTCAGCACTTCCTGTTGCTCAATTTCCAGTTTGAATTCGTCCAGATCCAGATACAAAGCGCGTTCCAGATCTTCCCGAATCAATTCGATTGTATTTTCCACCATCGCTACACCCTCCGCCATCTAACTGGACTTAACGTCCGTATATCTTGTCGAACACGCCGTTATCGTCGAAATGTTCCTTTTGGATTGCGCCCCAGCCACCCAATTGACCTACGCTAACCAATTCCAAGTTTGGAAATTGCTTGGCATATTTCGCAGCCACTTCCTTATCTGTAGGGCGATAGAAGTTTTTGGCGATAATATCTTGGGCTTCCTTGGTGTACAGATATTTCAAGTACTCGACCGCCAAATCTTGCGTACCGTTCTTTTTAGCAACCGTTTCGATCACGGCCACCGGCGGCTCGGCCAGGATGCTGAACGGCGGGGTGACGACTTCGAACTTATCCGCGCCGAATTCCTTCAACACCAGATAGGCTTCGTTTTCCCAAGTGATCAGCACATCGCCGATTTCGCGTTCGGCAAAGGTCGTGGTGGAGCCGCGCGCGCCGGAATCCAGTACCGGCACGTTTTTAAACAACTTGGTCAGGAAAGCCTTGGCGGCGTCCTTGCTGCCGTCTTTCTTTTCCGCAAAGGCCCAGGCCGCCAGATAATTGTAACGGGCGCCGCCCGAGGTTTTTGGATTAGGGGTAATTACCGATACACCTTCTTTTACCAGATCGTCCCAGTTTTTAATGGCTTTCGGATTGCCTTTGCGAACCAGAAACACGATGGTCGAGGTATAAGGTAAGCTGTTGTTAGGTAATTTGGTTTGCCAATCCTTAGGCAACAAGTTGGCTTTCTCAGCGATCTGATCGATGTCGCCGGATAGCGCCAAGGTCACTACATCCGCTTCCAGACCGTCGATAACGGCTCTGGTTTGCTTGCCGCCGCCGCCGTGCGACTGCTGAATGGTCACATCTTCGCCGGTTTTGCCTTTCCAGTATTTAGTAAATAACTGGTTGTATTCTTTATACAACTCGCGGGTCGGGTCGTAAGATACGTTCAGCAGAGTTCGTTCCGCCAGCGCGTTGCCGGTTAAGGCCAACGCGATGCCGAATAGTAAAGGCTTTACTGATTGAGATAATTTCATGGTTGCTCCTGAAAAGTAATTATCGGGTTAATCTCGCGGCAAGCTCGGTTTTGTTTGGCCACGATATTTATGTTATGCAAAGCAATTAAACAATAAAAACGATATATTTAGAATTTAATATCTAATAATTAGATATTAAATTCCGGAAATAGCCCCGGCGTTTAGCAATAACGCCTCAAATACATCTCGCGTTTCCTATGGCATCAGCCACGCTGCATTTCGAGCAAGGCCGGGATGCGGATGAAAAATCCCGGCACCTTGCAATGCTCTACTTATAGGTAGGCTTACCGTCGCCAAACGCGTTGAGCGAGACTTCGAAATAGAAGAAGTTGCTCGGCTCGTTGGTAAACGGCGCGCCGGTTGCCGTTGCCGATTGCAGAACGCCGTTTTGCGACGTGGTGTAATCGCCCGGCGTAAAGCGCGCATAGCTTAAACTCCAGTCCACATAGGGGTTGAGTTTATGGCGTAAGCGAATATCGAATTCATGCCCCAAAAAGGTCTTGCCGTTTGCTTTGGTTAAGCCGGCGCGGTTCCAGCCGCCGCCGTCGCTGGCCATCCAATAGGCGTTGTAACCGGTATCGATTTGCACATCCTTATAGGGCGTAAACTCCAAGCGGACTTTGGGCGCGTGGATGTTATTCCATGAAAAATAATCGTTACGCGACCAGGGCTGATTGAATCCGTAAAACACATCGAAATTCTGGTTAGTACTGTCGCTGGAACTTTTGTCACCCGAGCCGTAACCGTAATAAGCACTAGCCCTGGGTTTCCAGTCGTGATCGAAGGTGTAACCCAATTCCAGGGAGTACGCGATCGCATCGTCTTGTTGCAATACCTCTCCATTACGTTTAGTGGCATCCAGCTTGCCAAAACGACCGAATTGCTTGTTGATATCGGTATCGTAGTCGAACCCGGTATCGGGAACCACACCGTAAACCCGTAGGCCAGGCGCATAAATATCCATATCCGCTTTACGATTGGCGCTGACCCGGTTCAAAGGGTCGCCGTCCACTTTTCTACCCAAAAAATACGGTTGAATCGTTACAAATTCCGACCACTGTTTTATGCTCAACACCGCACCGTAAATCCAGGTATCTTCGTCGGGTTGGTCGAATTCGTTCATGATCCGATCGACGGGCTGCAGCGCAAAGGTATCCAAATCCCAGTTGTTTTGCTTTTTGCCGAAACGCACCCGATAACCTTCGAAGTTATTGGTCGTGTTGCGGAACTGGTTGTTACCGATCAAACGCCTATCCAACAGTTCCAAGCTCTGGCGGCCAGCGCGAATACTCAGCGGCCGGTTGTGACCCAAGGCATTTTCAAAATACAACTCGCCGTAGCCCTGAATCAGATCGAATTCGTTAACGTCCTGACTGGTCTTGGGGTACAAACTGTTGTAACTGCGCGAGTCTTGCGCCTCCACCACGAAGCGGAACGGGTCAAGAATGTCATGGATACCGATATAAGCCCGAGTCCGCAACAACCAAACGTTATCCGGATCGTTTTTGAAGCGGCTGCCGGTCGGACGGTAGTCGTTCTCCCGGTATTCGTAACGGGTGCGAAAATCCAGCCCCACATCCAGCCATTTCACGTCGCGAAATTGCTCGAACTGCGTTTTGCTTAAATTACGCACATAGCTGGGCGGATCCGGCTCCGGCTCGACCCGATAGCCTTTGGTTTTTACGTAATAATCCTCGGCAGCCGCCGAACCTGACCATGCCAGTATCAGACCTAGGGCGCCCGATGCCGACACCGAATTGAATAAGTGACGTTTCATGTTTTTACTTATGGGTTAGGGATTTGATTTCTTGTTTATAAAACAAGCCTTGCCGCTCCGCCCCATCCATGGGCCGGGCGGCTTAACGGATAAAAATAGCAGAGCGATCTTTATCCGTTAGGAAATAGCCTTATTGTCTATGCGGACTCTTTTTGGGGACCGAGCCGAAACCGCTCTCGTTTATCAATTTGCACGACCCGTCCGTCATGAACGACGACTTCGACCGAGCCGAAACGGATACCTTGCAATATCGATGCGATTTGCAAGGCGATTTCCTTGTTGTCGCCCTGCTTGACAGCATGGCTGTTGAGTTCAATCGCCATATAGCCTCCTCTGGTTTGGTGGGTTACCTTGGGTTGATGATGTAGAGTCACAAGCAAACACCGGTGACCATGGGCGGCATGATAAGAAAGCCGGAAAACGATTGAAAACGATATATATAGAAATGTAAATCTAATAATAAGATATACAAAGCTAAAGCAACTGTTGCCCTAACAACACTCCAACTTAGTTTGATGCCGGGAAAAATCGGCCCGGACTGCTAAGCGAACCGAGCCGATAATGTAAAAACTATCGGTAACCGAATGCTTCGATATAGGGGGCGAGCACCGGCATGATTGGCTGAAAATATTCGACATAGCCCTGCCAGCGCGCTACGGCCGAATTGTATAATGGCTGGGATACCGCAGCAAAACTCGGAGTCGCAACGTAGCGGCCCGCCGCCTTTTCATGATATTGAATCACTCGCGGATCCCAGGCTACATTTAGTAAAGCAAACACCCGGCGGAAGCTGGTTTCAAAATCGCCAACTACATCTTCGTAACGCAATTCCAGATATTCGGGGGCAATTCGCTCCCTTAAATTCAGCCACAAATCCATTACCGCGGCATATTGTTTGGCGATACCCTGCCAAGAGCTCAAGTTCACCGTGGCCGGAGACGCGGTAAAAGACTGCATCGCGCAACTCAAACAAATATCGCGCGGATCGCGCAATGCAAACAGGATTTTAGCTTCCGGAAACAGGGAACTGATTAAGCCGGTTTCGATGCTGTTCAACGCCACTTTATTCACAAAACGCTTTTGCAAAGCCGCCGGAGTAAATTCTTCGCTTACGCGTTGCCAGTAGAAACGACGCAGGCGTCGAGCCTGATCAATATCCAGATGGCGCAAGGCCTCGGGCGGATTGTGTTGAATCCCGGTGATCGCGGCCAATTCGGCCAGCACTTCCTCGATCAGCTGATTCTCATCCGAGGTCAATACCTCCGGATGCGCCGCCAATACCTGCTCGGTAAGCGTCGTTCCGGAGCGTAAAAATCCGATTAAAAACACCGGCACCGGCAAATCGTCCGCAAAATCCGCGGCCGACCAGCGTTTTAGCAGACCGTCGTCGTAACCGTGTTTAAATAAGGCGATTTTATTGAAAATATAATCGGCATCGATCTGCCGAGTTTCCGGCAATTGCGCATTTAGCGTACCGGCCTTGCTTAACATCGCAAATGCGGCGGCATAATCCCGCTGCTTGTCGTAAACCTTGGACAATTCCAAGCTGGCCCGCGCCAGTTGTTTCGGATCGGTTTCGCTGGCCAACACCCGTTCCAATCGGTGCCGCGCTTCGACATACTGCTTTTTGTCGAACTCCAGTATCGCCATCAAAATTTGGCATCCGGCATCTTGGGGGATTAAGGTCAACACTTTACTCAAGACCGCGATGGCTTGGTCTGCGTGATTCAGGCGATGCAAGCAGGCCGCCAGGCCGAATTGGGCCGACGGATTTTCCGGCATGCGCTTGACCGCCGCCCTGGCCAATTGTAGCGCCACATCCAAATCACCCCACATTTGCAGTTGTTCCGCCAATTCCAGCAATACCCGGCCTTCTATTTTTTCCGCACGGCGTAGCATCTGCTTAGCCGCCTTCACCAAATATTGCCGGCCTGCCGCGCGCCGATGCCGCCAACACAAACCTTGTCCGACGCCAGCCAAAGCCTCGACATTATTAGGCTTAATCGCCAGCACGTCGCGATAGCATTGCTCGGCGGCGGCAAAATTGCCTTGCCGGTAGGCATGATTACGCGCGCTTTCCAGCAAATGCTGCAGCTCGACATCGGCGCCTGCCGGATCGACGGCCGCATGCGCGGCACAACAATGCTTGTATTTTTTGCCGCTACGGCATGGACAAGGGTCGTTACGTCCGGTTTTTTGAGACAGTGCTTGATTCATTGCCGGTCAAATAATGAGTGGAAATGGGTCTGTTGCGGCATTTTACCCGGCTTAAGGCGTTAATAGCGCCGGATAATCGCAGCGGACCGCAGAACGAACCGCGAACAAAAATCGTCCGGCAAAAAAATACGGGAAACCGAAATTTCCCGTACAGGGACGAGCCCTTGCCCGCCAAGGTAGTTTTTAAGTCAAGTGTGTGCGAATTTGCGCCGGCCCGTGGCAAGCAAACCGGCTATTGCGCTGGCGAATAACCAGAAGGCTCCAGGCAATGGCACCTGGGAAACGGTAATGGTGTTGCCGGAAATTGAAAAATTCAGGGTATCGGAGCTTAGTTTTATTTGGTAATCGGCGTGATCGAGAATCGGGTTGACATAATTGGTCGGCGGCGAAAAGCTATCGCTCGGGTTGATGCCGGCGGCCGCCTCGGCCGGATCGAGCCGGTAATCGGCTATCAACAGCGAATAATTGCCCGCCAAAGCGTTTACGTCGTACCACGGATCGCGGCGAAAGTGAATCGAACCGTCGGTTGGCGCTTCGGATTGCAAATGGGTTGTGACCACGACGGGACTGGTCGCGGCAGTCAAACCGTTTTGATAAAGCGCGCAATTATTGGCGACGTCATCGCAACGGACCAATGCGTCGACCGCATCCAAATGACCGTCGTTTTTGTAAAAATAGGTGTCGGGATCCAGCCAAGTCAGCTCGCCGTCGCCGTTGATGTCGGCCGTAGCGTAGCCGGCGGTGGCAATATTGTTCTGCGAGGCTTCATAGGCACCGACATCGACAGTAAAGCTACCGGAAACCTGCAAATTTAAATTCCAGGTGTCGAAAGTCGTACCGCCGGTATTTTTGAAAATCGTCCCGGAAAGCAGTAAGGTGTTGGCCTGTACCGGAGAGGCCAAAGCCAGGCTCGCCAAGCCGGGGACGGCTAACAATCTTGCGAGAAATTTCATAATGTTTACCCATGTTATAAATCGAAAAAATGCTTGTCGCTTTCGCAGGCGTGTTTACAACGGCTCAAGGTCAAAACCCAGGCAACCTTAGCCCATGCCCGGTCAGCGTTAATCGGTCATGGCGCCGGTACCGGCAATCTTTCAACCACCGGCGCGTACTTAGCCTTAAACAGTTGCCAAATGCCGTTGGGATAGAAATAGGGGCAAGATTGTCCTCCCACCCCTACTAACCCTAACTTGCGCGATTAGGCTGCCAAAGCTTGTTTACGGCGACCAAAGCCGATCATGCCTGCCATGGCGCTACCGAACAGCCAGACTGCGCCGGGAACGGGCACTGCGGCAACTTTCAACTCGTACCAACCGGTACCCCAGGATTTCGCCCCGGTGGTCAAATTGGTTCTGTAAGGGCCGCAGTCCACCACATCGACGCAACTGCCTCCGGAAGCGATCAGATAGCTACCGGCCGCGAGATAGGTCGTTAAATCGGCATACAGGAAACCGTTGGCGCCGGTACCCGATGAGGCGCCGGCGGAACCTGAGCCGACCAGGTCGCCGTTGCCGTTATACCAACCGGATACGCCGGAATTGGAATAACCGACAATACCGTTTACACCGCCAGCCAATAAAAACTTGCTGTTGTTGGTTGCCGACGGTGCGGCTACTTGATTGAATCCCATTGTGCTGTTGTTGCCGCCGGAAGTGTATCCATAGGCCAAAGGACTTTGCACCGTGGTTGGATTGTTGGAGGAGCCGCTGCTGGTGAAGGTATTGCCGGCCAATGACCAGATGGAGAACGCCGGATGGATAGAGTTATCCAGAACGGTTGCGGAATTTGTCGCATCTGCGGCCGTTGCGATATTTCTGTAACCCAAAACTTGGCTTCTGATGTTGTAGGTACCTGAATCGGTCACGTTGATTTGCACCCAATCGACGTTATGCATCCAACCCAAATCGATTGCCAAATCCGCCCAGGATTTAACAGTGGTGTAATCATGATACACAGCCGATTGCGACGCGCCCACGGTATAAATATGGCCGTTGGCATTATTTAAGCTGGTACCTATAGTCGTGGTCGCCCCGTTAATGTCGGTGATGGTGCCGGTTGCGGCAAATGTCTCCGGCGAAGAACTCACGCTCACGGCGCCGGCGTGGGATGCCGTCAAGACTAATGCGGTACCGGTCAAAATCTGCGCGACAGCTTTTTTAACATGTTTCATATCAATATTTCCTGATTAACGATTTCGGTAAAAGCAGTTGTTGAGCGTCCTCCCCCCAGAGTCCGATACTCAATATTTACTGCTTCCTGATAAATCTCCCGAATGGCAATCTCAACCTTGCCGAACCGCCACCGGCGAGACAACCCCATAGCAAGGGGCCGTTATCGGTACAGCAAAATGCAGGCCGCATTGAAAATTCATTAAAAAACATTAGCCTACACGATAAATTAGCTGCCTATTACCCTACTGATTATGGGATATGACTCAGGCAAAAGGTGATTTGCCATAAATACGGTTCCGGCAAAATTTAGACGAAGCGAGGCTTTTTATGCTTCTTGACCAAGCAGCTTTGGTTCGGGACAAGCGGGGAAAAACATATCCACGCCAAATGACTAACAGTATTCGCCGCCAAATTGTCGGTCACTGGCAACATGTCGGCATCGCCATGAAAACGATTTTGCGACAGGCGATTGACCGATTAAAAGAAGCTGCTTAATACGCAAAAATTATAAATTGGCAGTTTGAGTTCCGCGGTAATGAGCATGCCCGAGAAATCTCCATCCACAACCATGTTCATCTTTCGTCTTCATCCAACGCCATCACTGGCGGCGGCTGATCGAGCGGCAGGCTGAAGCTGAACACGGCGCCACCATCCGTGCCGTTGCGGGCATGAATGCGACCGCCGTGAACTTCGACGATGGCCCGGCAAATCGCCAAGCCCAAGCCCACTCCGCTTTGTGCGGCTTCATGACGGGCTTGATAAAATTTCTCGAACAAACGACTTTCCATTCCCTGCGGGATACCGGGACCATGATCGACCAAGGCAATCTCCACCGCGCTTGCGCCGATTTCGACCTCAATCTCCAAATCGCTGCCGGCGGGCGTGTAGCGTAGCGCGTTTTCCAACAGGTTGATCAACACCTGCTCTATCATCACCGCGTCGGCATGCACCATCGGGATACCGGGCGGCAATTTGACCTTGAGCCGCCGCCCCAGCAGTTGTTTTTGCAAGCGCGTCAAAACCGTACCGATAATCTCCTCGACCGGATGCCATTGCTTATTCAATTCCACCACACCGGCATCCAGCCGGGCCATGTCCAAAATATTATTCACCAAATTCGACATACGCTCGGCTTCTTCGACAATCGCCCGGCTCAATTCCAGCTTATCGTGCGGCTGTAGATGTTGATCGCCTTCAACCAGAGTACTAGCGGAACCGACGATGGTAGCCAGCGGCGTGCGCAAATCGTGAGAAATCGCGCTGAGCAGCGAGTTGCGCAGACGCTCCGCTTCAATTTGCATTTGCGTCAGCCGCGCTTGCTCGGAAAAACGAATCCGCGCCACGGCCTGGCCGATTTGCCGTAGAAAGGTTTCCAACAATTTCTGCTGTTCCGGCAAAAACACCCGACGCAAATTAACCGGCAATAAGGCCAGTACGCCCAATACCCGCTCTTCATCGTGGATAGGAAAATACACCGCCGCCGCTCCCGGTAAAGTATTGCTGCCCTGGCCGGCGGTTTGGTTATGATCCAAAACCCATTGCGCCACGCTGATATCGGCACCGAGCAACGATTGCGCCAAGGCTTTTTGCTTGGGATATTTCACCCGGCCCTTGCGATCCGGAAACAGAATCACATTGCGGCTACTGAATTCGGCGTGTAAATGCCGCACCGCAATCCGCACGATTTCCTCCTCGCTCTGACTCCCGGCCAATTCCTTGCTTATCGCATACAGCGCGGCGGCGCGGCGTTCGCGATGCGCCGCCACCTTGGCCTGGGAACGCACGTTAACCATCAGATTGCTGATCACGATGGCGACCACCAGCATGGCAAGCAAGGTAATCAGATATTGGCTGTCGGCCACCGAAAAGCTGTAAAACGGCTGCACGAACAGCACATCGAACACACCCACGCCCAACACCGCCGCCAAAATCGACGGCCCGCGTCCAAAGCGGGTCGCAATAAATACCACGCCCATTAAAAACACCATCACCAAATTAGCCAGCTCCAGGCGGCCAAACATGGACCAGCCCAAGGCTGCGCTGATAGCGGTAACCGCTATCGCCCAGAGATAACCGTTGTATCGTTTCCTGGTTTTGGCGGGTATCCGCGACCGCAATCCGGGCAACGAGCTTTTTTTAAGCAACGATAATTCGGCATCCAGCGCATCGCGCTCGCCCAGTTGCGGACTGCCCAACAGATAAATATTGATGTTATGGGCACGGCTGATTAACGCATCCACCAACGAGCCCAGCAACCAGCGCCGCCAGCCGCGCCGGCTAGGCTTGCCGACTACAATTTTGTTGATGTTACGCTCGCGGGAAAAACGGATGATCGCTGCACTCATGTCCGGCGCACTTAGCGTCACCGCTTCCGCGCCTAGCTGTTCCGCCAGCCTTAAAATCCGTAACACGCCGTCACGTTTATCGGCCGGTAACCGCGCCAATTCCGGCGTTTCCACATAAGCCACCAACCATTCGGCGCGCAGGCTGGTGGCTAGGCGTTTGCCGGCCCGCACCAACCGCTCGGCCAGCAAATTAGGACCGATGCAGACCAATATCCGCTCGTTGACCTGCCAAACCTCCCGAATCGCATGGTCCTCCCGGTAGTCCAGCATCTGCGCATCGACGCGATTGGCCGTTTGCCGTAGCGCCAACTCCCGCAATGCAATCAGATTACCCTTGCGGAAAAAATTTTGGATGGCGTGCTGCGCTTGTTGCGGCAGATAGACCTTACCTTCCTTGAGCCGCAGCAATAACTCGTCCGGCGGCAAATCCACCAGCTCAACTTCGTCGGCGTCTTCGAAGACCGTATCCGGCACGGTTTCCCACACTCGAATGCCGGCAATCTGACCGATGTCGTCGTTCAGGCTTTCCAGGTGTTGCACGTTCAACGCGGTATAAACATCGATACCGGCTTCCAACAATTCGCGAATGTCCTGCCAGCGTTTCGGATGCCGGCAGCCCGGCGCATTGGTGTGGGCCAGTTCGTCAACCAGGATGATCGCCGGCCGCCGTTTCAAAGCCGCGTCCAGATCGAATTCATGCAGTGTGGTGCCTTTGTACTCGATTTTGCGGATGGGCAAACTTTCCAACCCTTCCAGCAAAGCCTCGGTATCCTTGCGGCCGTGAGTTTCGATTAAACCGACCAGCACATCCAGATTTTCCGCGCGCCGCTCACGCGCCGCCAGCAACATCGCAAAGCTTTTCCCAACCCCTGCCGCCGCACCAAAAAAAATCTTCAGCCGGCCGCGCTTGGCCTTGGCCTTCTCCCGTTCGACGCGCGCCAATAATTGATCTGGATTGGGACGCTCGCCGTTCATTGCTTCGACCTACAGCCAGCCGGCCCGTTTCAGACGCAAATACAGCGCCAGACTGCAAAGCGCCACGCCACCGACCACCAGCGGATAGCTGTAAGGCCAATCCAACTCGGGCATATGCCGGAAATTCATCCCGTACCAACTGAATACCATGGTCGGTATTGCCAAAATCGCCCCCCAGCCCGCCAGGCGTTTTACCACCTCATTCTGCCGCACCGTTTCGAAAGTCAGATGCACCTGCATCGCCGCCAGTAACATCTCGCGCATGCCCTGGATAGCTTGATCGACACGCTTGATATGGTCGGCGATGTCGCGAAAATAAACTCTTACATCCTTATGAATCAATCCGCCGTGAAAGCGCATCAATTCGTTGCAAATGTCGATCACCGGATTGATTGCTCCCTCCAGTAACAATAACTCGCGCTTTAACTGGTACAAGTCTTCCATGGTTTGCCGGCTGGGCCGGTACTGAAAAATCGCCGACTCCAGCAAATCGAAGCGGTCCTGCAAGCCGGCAATCGCCACCATGTAATTGTCGACGATAAAATCCATAATCGAATACAACGCAAAACCCGGCCCCTTGCTCAGTTGGTGCGGCATAGCCTGGCAGCGCTCCCGTACTTTACTCAGCGTTTGCGATGCGCCGTGACGAACCGTGACCAGAAAACGCGGTCCCATGAAGATATGCGTCTCGCCAAATTCGACGCTGTTTTCAACCAATTGGGCGGTATGCAACACCATAAACAGCGAATCGCCGTACTCCTCGATTTTTGGCCGCTGATGGGCCGAGCAGGCATCTTCGATGGCTAAATCATGCAGACCGAATTCCTGCTGCACTTTCCTCAGTATCTCGGTGTTGGCCTCGCGTAAACCCAGCCAGACGAAGGTATCTTCATTGAGCAGAACTTCGCTGATGTCTTCGATGGTCACGTCGCCGATGCCTACGCCTTTTTGATAGGCCACACAGCGCATCACCATGCTGTTATCGATAGTCTCGGTCAAAAAATTCTCCCGCTTATTTGGAAATAGTGATTTCCGGCGCACCCGGTTGCGCCAGATCGGTCATGGTTATTTGAAATACCTAACACAATGATATAAAGCCCTAGCGGTCGCAAGGCTTGTAAAGATAAACGCCGTTCAGATTGCCGCCATTCAATCTTAACTCGCCGGACACCGAAGTCATCGCAGCGCCGGCCTCGCTCCGGCATTGAACTGAAAGTTGAAGGTGGCGTCGATATTGAAAACACCGGTGAAATGCATGGCGTGATGCCGATGGGTGCGGGCTATATTCAGCAACAGCTGATTCGGCAAAATACCTAAGTGCGAGTTTGGCACACGTTGGTGAGTAATAACCTTGGAAACTCATTCAGTTATTTTTTATATCCGGCAAAATTGCTTAACTTTTTACCTTACCGGTTCTAAAACGCAATCAAATTTTAATTTGCCTGTCGTATGCGGTGAACGTGGCCGGTATAGAACCTAAATCTTCCTCTACCTTGTGGCCGTATAGGACTCCGTTTGCACGGCATTCCCGAAAGTCGTAAGTATTTTCCTGACATTGCGATGAAAGCATCCGCTTTCTTCCCAGCGATAGTTCCGCCGACTTGATATTGGTGTTCAGCCGGGACAGTCTTAAAACCTCGGCCGTCAGGTTCAGGTAAATTTTTGCTTGGTATTTTGTGCCATATTTTAAGTCCTCGCGAATGCCGGCAACACCATATCGAACTCAAGCAAAACTGAATGTCATTGTCCTCAGCTTGAATAGTCGTAGATTTGCATAAACCTTCCGCGTCCCTCCTCGGCTCTAAAGCTCAATCCGAATCCCAACCTCGATTACACGCTCGACCGGAATTTTGAAATATTCGATCGCACTCGAAGCATTGTGCAGCAAGAATCTGAATAGCGCCCTGCGCCATTTCGGCATCGGACTGCGGCGGCGGAACGAGAGCCGCTCGTTGCCGATAAAAAACGAGGCCATTTTTTGATCGATGGTCAAGCCTTCGTGACAGCATAACTGCAAGGCCCGGCGCACGTCCTGCTGCTCCTGAAAGCCAAAATACATTTTGATCCGGAAAAAATTGCCCGCCTCGCCGAAGGTTCTAATTTTTAAGCGATGCGCTTCATCGATATACGGCTCGTCCTTGGTGACTATCGTCAACACGATCATTTGTTCGTGCAGCACATGGTTATGCTCCAGATTGTGCAGTAAAACTTGCGGCACACCGTGCAGGTTTTTAGCTAAATAAATGGCGGTACCCGGTACTTTTGCCAGACTGCGGCCCTGAATCCTACGCTCCAGCTCTTCGAACATCAGCCGCTTTTCATCCATATGCCTGGCCAACAACTCGCGCCCGTTAATCCAGGTGGTCATCACCACAAACAATACAGCGCCGACCGTTAACGGCAACCAGCCGCCTTCCGGAATTTTCAAGCTGTTAGCCAGAAAGTACAAAATGTCGAGCGTCAAAAAAATCGACAGAAAATGGATGCTGGTGACTTTGTTCCACCGCCACAATTCGGAAATGACGATGAAGGCCAATATCGTCGTGGTAATCATGGTGCCGGTAACTGCCAAGCCATAGGCGGAAGCCAGTGCGGTAGACGACTTAAAACCCGCCACCAGCACAAAGACCGAGAACATCAACAGCCAGTTGACGGCCGGAATATAGATCTGGCCCATTTCGTCGCCGGAGGTATGCAGGATGTTCATGCGCGGCGAATAACCCAGTTGAATGGCCTGCCGAGTCAGCGAAAACGCGCCGGAAATCACCGCCTGCGAGGCGATCACCGTCGCCAGAGTCGACAATATTAATAAGGGATACAGCGCCCAGGATGGCGCCAGCAGATAGAACGGATTTTCGATCGCATCGGGATGGCCGATCAGCAGCGCACCTTGCCCGAAATAGTTCAGCAACAAGGCCGGGAATACGAAGCTGAACCATGCATAACGTATCGGCTTCAAGCCAAAATGCCCCATATCGGCATACAGCGCTTCGGCGCCGGTAATCACCAGCACCACCGAGCCCATGATTAAAAAGCCTTTCCAACCCAGCGCACCTAACAAACTGATCGCATAATACGGATTGACAGCCTTTAACACCTCGGGCTGCTGACAAATATTAATCACCCCCATCAGCGCCAATACCGCAAACCAGACACACATAATCGGCGCGAACAATTTACCGACGGCCTCGGTGCCTCTGGACTGAATCAGGAACAAAGCGCCCAAGACCGCAAAAGTCGCCGGCAACACATAGTGTTCCAACTGCGGCGCAACGATTTGCAGACCTTCCACCGCGCTCAGTACCGAAATGGCCGGGGTGATAATGCTATCGCCGTAGAACAACACCGCGCCGATTAAACCGGTGGTCACGATAAAACGGGTTTTTCGCGGATTGTTCTTGGCGGTTTGCAGCGCCAAGGCCAGCAAAGCCATGATGCCGCCCTCGCCCTTGTTGTCGGCGCGCATGATGAAAATCGCATACTTAGTGGTGACCACCAGCACCAGGGACCAAAATATCAGCGACAGCGCGCCCAGGATATGCGTAATGTCGGTGCTTAGGCCGGCATGGAACACTTCCTTGACGGCATATAAGGGGCTGGTGCCGATATCGCCGAAGACGACGCCTATCGCGCTCAGGGTTAATCCACTTAAAGGTTGGGTTTTGTTATCGGCGGACATCGCAAAATCGCATGGGTAACGGGAGGATGAATCGAATTCTTGGATCCGGAAAAAATGGCAAGCTTTACGGCCGTTGACCAAAGATCACCGGCCGAACAGGCGCCAGGGCGCGGACTATACGGAATCGCATCTAAAAAAGTTGTAAAAATTTGTCATCCGCAGCCACGCTTTCGAGTGAAATAATTCGTAGCGTCCATCCCATTGCGGACGGCAAAGTCGCGTTAAGCGGGCTTACGACTTGCCCGTTACCAGACTTTTAACCGATAACCCACGCCCGACTCGGTCAATAAAAACTTGGGTTGAGTGGGGTCTGTTTCCAGTTTTTGGCGCAGTTGACTCATGTAAATCCGTAAATAATGCGCATTTTCCTGATAGGACGGCCCCCAAACTTCCTTGAGGATTTGCTGATGGGTCATGACTTTGCCGGCATGCTTTACCAATACCGTCAGCAAGCGGTATTGAATCGGGGTGAGATGGATTTCTTGCTCGTCCACGCTGACCACCCGATTGAGCAGATCGACTTTCAGATTGGCGGTAACGAAAACATCGTTCGGACTTTGTTCCTGCGGCCGGTTCGCATGCCGTAGCGCTACCCTTATCCGGGCTAATAGCTCGCCGAAACCGAAGGGTTTGGTCAAATAGTCGTCGGCGCCGGCATCCAACGCGTCGATTTTTTGCTGTTCGCTGCTGCGCGCCGACAGGATGATGATGGGCACGGCCGACCATTGCCGGACGGTTTTGATCACCTCGATACCGTCCATATCCGGCAAGCCCAAATCGAGTATCAGCAAATCGGGCTTGCGCACCCCGACTTCGACGATGGCTTGTTTGCCGCCGGCTGCTTCGAAGACGTTAAAACCTTGGGTACTCAGACTGGTGCGCAGAAACCGCCGGATGGAGGGATCGTCTTCTATCACGATAATAACGGGGTCGGTTTTAGCCATGAGTCATTAATTTAGGCGAAAAAGTGAAATCGACTTACTTGTAAAAAATTCGGTATCCGCCCGTATGCTTTTGTATTTCCGGCCTCTGTCATTCTTCCGGTTCCACGCTGGGCGGCGCTTGATCCAGCGGCAAGGTAATCACAAACTCGGCGCCGCCTTCGGCCCGATTCCGGGCAATAATCCGGCCGCCGTGCACTTCGACAATGGCCCGGCAAATCGCGAGCCCCAAGCCGACACCGCTTTGTGCGGTTTCGTGACGGGTCTGGTAAAACTTTTCGAACAGGCGCTCCTGCTGCCCTTTGGGAATACCGGGTCCGTGATCCGCAACAATTATTTCCGCGGCGGATTCGTTGATTTCTGCAATAATTTCCAGTCCGCTGCCGGGCGGCGTATACCGCACCGCATTCTCCAGCAGATTGATCAACACCTGCTCTATCATCACCGAGTCGGCCAATATCATCGGTATGCCTTCCGGTAGTTTGACTTTTACCGGCCGGCCGGTCAATTGGGTATGCAGTAAGGTCAACACCGTGCCGACGATTTCTTCCAGCGGATGCCACTGCTTATTCAACTCCAGCACCCCCGCTTCCAACTTGGCCATGTCCAGAATATTGTTGACCAGATTCGACATGCGTTCGGCCTCGTCAACGATGCCCCGGCTCAGTTCCAGTTTGTCTTGCGGCATCAATTTCCCGCCGTCTTCCAGCAGTGCGCTCGCCGAACCGATGATGGTCGCCAGCGGCGTGCGCAAGTCGTGCGAAATTGCGCTGAGCAAAGAGTTACGCAAGCGTTCGGCTTCCATCTGC
This sequence comes from uncultured Methylomonas sp., assembly GCA_964529085.1. Lineage (GTDB taxonomy): Bacteria > Pseudomonadota > Gammaproteobacteria > Methylococcales > Methylomonadaceae > Methylomonas. The sequence continues at coordinate 28,508 of CAZGUM010000018.1, forward strand.
ATTTGCGTCGAGCGGGCCTGCTCGGAAAAGCGGATTCTCGCCACCGCCTGGCCGATTTGCCGTAAAAAAGTCTCCAGCAGCTTCTGCTGCTCGGGTAAAAACACCCGGCGCAGATTCACCGGCAACAAGGCCAACACGCCCAATACCTTGTCGTCGTTATGAATCGGAAAGTAGACCGCCGCTGCCCCCGGCAGGGTATTGGTGCCGTGTCCGGCAATGTCGTTATGATCGAGCACCCATTGCGCCACGCTCAGATCGGCGCCGCGCAAGGATTCAGCAATGCCCTGTTTCCTGGGAAAAACCACGCGTCCGCTATTATTCGGAAACAGAATCACGTTGGGACTGCTGAATTCCGAATACAGATGCCTGACGGCGATGCGCACAACTTCATCTTCCGCTTGGCTGCTGCTCAATTCCTTGCTCATCGAGTACAACGCCGCCGCTCGCCGCTCCCGATGCGCCGCCACCTTGGCCTGCGAGCGAACATTAATCATCAGATTACTAATGACGATACCGACCACCAGCATTGCCAGCAAGGTAATCAGGTACTGACTGTCGGACACCGAAAAGCTGTAATAGGGTTGTACAAACAAAAAATCGAAACAACCGATGCCGAGGACCGATGCCAGTATCGAAGGGCCGCGGCCGAAACGGGTAGCGACAAACACCACGCCCAATAGATACACCATCACCAGATTCGCCAGCTCCAGGCGCTCGAACATCAAACTGCCCACGGCCGTGCTCAATAAGGTAACCACAACAGCCCAGACATAACCGCCGTAGCGCTTTTTGGTTTTGGAGGGTATGCGTTGCTTTAGCCCGGGCAATGGGCTTTTTTTCAGCAAGGATAATTCGGACTGCAATTCGGCGGTACGCCCTCTGATCTGCGGGCTACCCAATAGGTAAATATTGATATTGTGGGCATGCGAGATCAAGACATCGACCACCGAACCCATCAGCCAGCGCCGCCAGCCGCGCCGGCTGGGTTTGCCGATCACGATTTTGTTGATATTGCGCTCGCGCGAGAACCGAATCAGGGCCTCGCTCATCTCCGGCGCGCTGAGGGTGACGGTTTCGGCGCCGAGTTGCTCCGCCAGCCGTAAAATTCGCAGGATGCCGTCGCGCTTCACGGCCGGCATCCGCTGCAATTGCGGGGTCTCGACGTAAGCGACGATCCATTCGGCGCGCAGACTGGTGGCCAAACGCTTACCGGCCCGCACCAGGCGTTCGGCCAGATCATTAGGTCCGATACAAACCAAGATGCGGTCGCTGACCTGCCATACTTCGCGGATCGCATTGTCTTCGCGATAATCCAGCATCTGCGCGTCGACGCGATTGGCGGTTTGCCGCAGCGATAATTCCCGCAGCGCGATCAGATTACCTTTGCGGAAAAAGTGATTCACCGCTTCCTGCGCTTGTTGCGGCAGATAGACCTTGCCTTCCTTGAGTCGTAGCAATAATTCGTCCGGCGGCAGATCCACCAACTCCACTTCATCCGCCTCTTCGAACACCGTGTCCGGTACCGTTTCCCACACCCTTATGCCCGAGATCTGGCCGATATCGTCGTTCAGGCTTTCCAGATGCTGCACGTTTAGCGCGGTATAAACGTCGATACCGGCTTCCAATAACTCGTGTATATCCTGCCAACGTTTCGGGTGGCGGCAGCCTGGTGCATTGGAATGCGCCAATTCGTCGACCAAAATAATCGCCGGCCGGCGTTTCAAGGCGCCATCGATATCGAATTCGTGCAGGACCGTACCTTTGTAATCGATTTTGCGCGGGGGCAGCACTTCCAAGCCATCCAGCAAGGCCTTGGTTTCCTTGCGGCCGTGAGTTTCAACAACACCGATAATCACATCCAGATTTTCGGCACGCCGCTCTTTGGCGGCCAACAGCATCGCGAAAGTTTTGCCGACCCCGGCGGCCGCGCCGAAAAATATTTTCAAGCGACCGCGCTTGGCTTTAGCCTTGTCCCGCTCGACGCGGGCCAGCAATTGATCAGGATCGGGTCGTTCCGTATTCATCATCGCCTTCCGTTATTCGCTGTATGTCTGGAATTGCATTGGGGGAGCTAGCGCAATCCAGCCGTCTTAAGCCCGATGCACGGCTGTAAAATTGCTCATTCCTGGTCCCAGGTGTAATGAGTTTTGGATAATGGCCTCATCAAATCATGCGTTCGGCGCAACAGGCCAATAGATAAGCCCGGCGCGAATCGGCCTGAAATACCGGTGCCATGGTATCGCTTGGCAACCAATCCAAATGCAGTCTTAAACCGGCGTTGGACATCAACACCACTTCGACGCCGGCGATGCCGCTGATACATTTCACCAATTCAAACGCACTGGGGTGCGCAGGATTCAGGCAGATTTTCGGCCTGTCGCAACGTTCGGTAATGAAGCGCACCAAGGCCTCGAGTTCCGCTGGCGTGTTCCGGTACGGTCTGGAAAAAACGCTTTTCCCATCGCACCACAAAACCACGATCCACTCATTTTTATCCGTGTTGTCTATACCTACGTAACTTCGCTCGTTCATGGAATTTCCCGCGTTGTTGAAGACGGCAACAGTCTACGAATAAGGCCGTAAAAAGGTCGTTAATATTCCGAGCGGAAACATAAAGAAAATATAAAAATTCGCGAGGCGCCATTTCATGAAA
>CAZGUM010000018.1:31260-38982 GCA_964529085.1 uncultured Methylomonas sp.
TCCGAGCGGAAACATAAAGAAAATATAAAAATTCGCGAGGCGCCATTTCATGAAAGAGTTTCGTGTCTACCCGCTCCGAAATGGCTGGCAGCGTGCCATAAAAATCAACAGCGATTTATCGCCGGACAATACCTTTCGCTTAAATTGGCTACTGAACCGACCCGGCATTAAGGCATTTGCAGAAGATTTTTCTCCTATCCTTCATTTCCCCTCTCACAAAACCGCCAGCTCTCTCCATTGTTTACCCATCAGCAACAATGAATTGCACCATGGTAACCCTATCTTAACGAAATCTTTATTTCGAAAAATTTAATATCCCCACACCACGAAATTAATATAAACGGCTTAATTAATCCTATAACCATGAATAAAACCCGGCACCAAAATACCTATTATATCGATAATTTATGCCACACCTATATTATTGCATAAACAAAATATAAACCTATTTAATTAACCGGAAAAATCAAGTGAATAAACCACAGCACATCAGTTTATATCGGATAACCGTATTAATATTGGCTCTCCTAGTTCCGGAGTTATGCTTTTCTCAGGAAGCCATAGAGACAAATCAATTGGATTTAAAGACGCATTTTGTCGGTTATTTCGCGATTGCCGTAACTATTATTGCGTATATCCTTGCCATGACGGAAGATTTGCACCAATTGAGCAAGGCCAAGCCCATGGTTTTAGGATCCGCCTTAATTTGGTTTGTAATTTTTATCTATTATTCGTCGGAATATGGTACAGCAAAGAATGTCGCTGTTGTTTTCCAAAGCAATTTAACGGCCTATGCGGAATTGTTTTTGTTTATCACTGTGTCGATGACTTTTTTGAATTCAATGACCGAACGAGGCATTTTCGACGGGTTGCGTATTGTATTAGCCAATAAACAATATAGTTATCGGCAATTGTTTTGGATCACCGGCGGGCTAGCCTTTTTATTGTCTTTGGTTATCAGTAGCTTAACAGTAGGTTTGTTGATGGGCTACATCATATTGCAGATAGGAAAAGGCCAACCTAAATTTATCGGTTTAGCCGGATTAAACGCGGTGATCGGCGCCAATGCCGGCGGCACGATGAGTCCTTTAGGCGGTATTTCCACATTCTTCGTTTGGCAGCAGAATATGCTGCAGTTTACCGATTTCTTTATCTTAGCTATTCCGTGCATGGTAAATTTTTTGGTCCCGGCAGCGATTATGCACTTTGCGGTGACTAAAGACACACCAAGTTTTTCTCCCGAGACGCCGGTTTTAAAACGCGGCAGCAAACGCATCATTTTTATATTTATTCTCACATTCAGCATTACCATTTTATCTAACGTCTTTCTCGATATGCCGGCAATAGCGGGCATGATATTCGGTTTTGCGATATTGCAATTTTTTGCTTATTATCTAACGAAATCCGAGCGCAAATCAGCGAGAATTCATTATTTTTTAACCGACCATGAAAAACAAGATTATCTTGAATCGCAAAAAGGCTTCGACGTATTTAAATGTATCGCCGGCGTCGACTGGGACACCTTATTATTCTTCTATGGCGCAATGATGATTGTCGGGGCCCTGAGTTTCCTGGGTTATTTGGATGCCATGGCTCATTATTTATTCACCCAAATCAGCCCTACGATAGCAAACGTGCTGATTGGTTTGTCATCGGCATATATCGACAACGGCACATTGATGTTTGCGGTATTAAACATGCACCCGCCCTTTCCGATGGGCCAATGGCTATTGTTAACCTTGACCCTGGGCGTCGGCGGGAGTTTGCTAGCCATTGGTTCCGCGCCCGCCCTCCACGTATTGGGCTTAATGAAAGGCAATATGAACGAAGGTGAAGGCTACACCTTCACCCTGCATTTACGCTGGATGCCCGCCATTTTATTGGGCTTCATCGCCAGCATTTTCACGCTCTATATCGTTAACGGCTTTCAGTTCTAAGACGGGTTAATCGTCATGCGCCATATAACGACAGCTTTCAAAAAGAAAAAGTTATTTCCATTTCTACTCCTCAGCTTGCTTTTAACCGGGTGTAAAAATACCCCGCGCGAAACCGAAATATCCGGCGCCGCTCAGGGCACGACTTATCATATCAAGCTGGTATTGAACCAACATTCCGCTGAATTGGAGGATGCCCGCCGGCAAATTGCCAGCGTGCTGGCCGATATAGATGCCAAAATGTCCAATTACCGGGACGATTCCGAAATATCATATTTAAACCGGCAGGAAACTGCCGAATGGTTAGACGCCTCTCCGGAGATCATTACTTTGCTGACTATTGCGAACCACATTTATCGGCATTCCGAAGCCTGTTACGACTTAACCATAAAACCCTTATTCGATCTTTGGGGATTTTCCGGCCATGAGAATCGAGTACCTGACGACCAGGAAATCGCCGCGCTAATGCCGCATATTGGCATGCCGCTACTGGAAATCGACTCGGTTCGGCAACGGATCAGGAAAAAAGATCCAAAAATCAAAATCGATCTGTCCTCCATCGCCCAAGGTTATAGTGTCGGACAGGTGGCCCAACAGCTGGATGCCTTAGGTATTAGCGATTATTTGGTCGAGATTGGCGGTGAAATGATGGTGAAAGGCCGCAAGGCAAACGGTGAAGATTGGCGTATCGGTATCGAAACACCAACACCCGCCGGCCGGGGACTGCAGAAAATCATCGACATCAAGGAGACCAAAGGCACGGCAGTGATGACAGCCGGCACCTATCGCAATTTCTTCGAGGAAAATGGCCTTAGCTATTCCCATATCTTGAATCCGAAGACCGGCCGGCCGGTGACTCATCGTTTGCGTTCGGTGACAGTGATTCACGAGGACCCCACCTGGGCCGATGCCTGGGACACCGCATTGCTGTGTGCCGGCGAAACCCAAGCCATGCAAATCGCCGAAACCGAAAATCTAAAAGTGCTGCTGATCTACGAAAAGGATAAAAAATTACAGGAATACGCCAGCACAGCATTCAGTGCGTCCCAGTAGCATCAGCCATCACACGATGAAAACTTCGCCCCGAAATATCCCAAAAGTGTTCGGCAAGCTGCTGGTCAGCCTACTGACACCGTTACTGCTGACCTTGCTCGACTGGCCGTTCCGCGGAGTTCTCAAACCCAGCAATATTCTGTTGGTCTATTTGTTGGGCGTGTTTTTTGTGGCGTTACGATTCGGTTTGTGGCCGTCGATGCTGGCATCGTTAACCAGTGCCGCCGCATTCGCTTATTTTTTTGCCCCACCCATCTTCTCGTTTGCGATCGCGGATCAGGAAAATATCGTCGGACTCGCCGTCATGCTCCTGATCGGCACCGTGACCAGTAACCTTGCCGAGCGCGTACGCACCCAAGCTTGGATAGCCGCACGCCGGGAACAACGCGCTTCCGCGCTATACCGTTTGACTAAGGAACTGGCGGAAGCCCGCTTAGAATCGGATATCGTCGAAATCGGCGTGCGCCATATTCATGCGGAGTTCGGCGGTAAAAATACCGTTCTGCTGGCCGGCCGAGATGGGCAATTGCGCTACCCCATACAGCCGCCATGGTCGATTTCCTGGCGCAACGCCGACCTAAGGATTGCGGCTTGGGTATTTAACCATGGCAAAACCGCCGGCCCAGGGTGCGATTACTTTAACGAAAACGCTGCTCTATATTTTCCGCTCAAGGGCGTGATTCGCAGCCTTGGCGTCTTGGTCTTGGAGCCCGCCGCAGCCGAAAGCATCGCCCAAACTGAACAGCGTTTGTTTTTGGACACGTTTATCAGCCAGATCGTGCATACCTTGGAACGGGCATATTTAGTCGAGCAAACCAAGGAAGCCTCATTAAAAATTCAATCCGAAACCTTGCGCAACTCCTTACTCAGCAGCATTTCCCACGACCTTAGATCGCCATTGGCAACTATCGTCGGCGCCGCCAGCACCTTGGAAACCGACGAAGAGCGGCTGCCGGACAACAAACGGAAAAAGTTAGTACGGACGATTAGCAACGAAGCGCGGCGCATGGCCGATCTGACCACCAAAATCTTGGAAATGGCGCGTTTGGAAGCCGGCGAAGTCACACTGAATCGACAATGGTACGAAACGGAAGAAATCATCGGCAGCGCATTGCACAGACTCGACAAAACCCTGAAAAATCGTCAAATCAATATTCAGATCGCCGACAGCCACGCCTTGATCCATATCGACGCCGTATTGCTGCAACAAGTCTTAGTCAATTTGCTCGATAACGCCGATAAATATTCTGCCGTCGGCAATCCCATAGACATCGCGGTCTCGACCGATGAGCAAGGCGTCAGCATTCGAGTTGCCGACCGCGGCATCGGCATAACGCCGGGATTCGAAGAAAAAATTTTCGACAAATTTTTTCAAATGCATCCGGAGGGCGCGCAAAGCGGCGTTGGACTGGGATTGTCCATTTGCCGGGCCATCGCGGAGGCTCATGGCGGAAATATCGTTGCCAGGCAACGCGAAGGCGGCGGAGCGATTTTCGATCTGCGGCTGCCTTGCGCGGAATGCCCGCCTTGTATCGCCGTGGAAGAAGAGGAATAAATGAAACACGACAAACCCAAAATTTTGCTGATCGAAGACGATCCGCCGTTTCGCCAGTTATTGGCGACGACACTGGAGCACCAAGATTATGCAGTGTCGGCTTTCGCAACCGGGCGGGAAGGCCTCAACGCGGCGCGCAACGAACACCCCAATTTATTGATTCTGGATTTGGGTTTGCCCGATCTCGACGGCCAGGAGGTGATCCGCCGGCTGCGCTTGTGGTCGAATCTGCCCATCCTGGTCTTATCCGCGCGCAATCAGGAAAGCGACATCACCCTGGCCTTGGATAACGGTGCCGACGATTACCTAACCAAACCCTTCGGCAACGCCGAACTCTTGTCCCGAATCAAAGCCTTGCTCCGGCGCGTGACTGGCCCCGCCTTAAATGAGCAAATGTCTTTCCATGCCGGCGATCTAAGGATAGATCTGAGCAGGCGCCGCTTGTTTGTCGGCGAACGCGAAGTTCACCTGACGCCCATCGAGTTCCAATTATTGACGGAACTGGTTCGCCATGCCGGCTTTGTCGTCACCCATAGGCAATTGCTGGAAAAAGTCTGGGGACCGAGCTACGTCGAACACAGCCACTATTTGCGGATTTATATGGGGCAATTGCGCCATAAACTGGAAGCCGACCCCACTCGCCCCCGCTATTTGCTGACAGAAGCCGGGGTCGGTTACCGCTTGCACGATGGCGAACAGTAATGTGGCGCTTGGGCTGTTGCATCCGTCCGCTCTGCGGCAAGGAAAACTACGGCAAAGGACACTTGGGAACAGCCGAACCCCGCACATGCCTGTATCCACATCTCCTGGCAAAAGAGATTCAACTCCGTCGCGTAGCAAAGCATCGCGAAACTCTGTGACCCGCCCGATGCCCGCTATCACGGTATCTTTGAAACTGCGGGTTAAAGTCATTTGTCAGCTCTCTGGCGTTTTCACTGCTTGTAATCGTTCCATCTGTTTTGTGCATCCTCAATGTCGCCTTGCTGCCACTTTTTTGTGCAGCCAGCCTTCAGAATCACGAGTCGTTCGCCGTCCTTTCCCAAATAAATCCTGTAACCCGACCCAGAATCAATACCTAGAGGGCTATCTAACCCACCATACCTAGTCGTCTAATCGCTTAGAAAAAACAAGGTTTCGTGTAGTGTTGCCCTCAAACGTGTAATAGAATGAAGGTGTAGTCTGTACTAGTTTTGCAGACATGCTGATATTTCAGGCAGGTCTGACAAGCGCTGAATTATCTCGCGAAAGCTAGCCTTGGAAATTTTACCTCGGGGTTGTCGGAGCAATACCAGACTCCACCGAAACTTATTGCAGTGAATCATGGTGATGAAGGGGACCCAAGCATGACCGACACAACAACATCTAAGCTCGAAGAGCTCCTCATGCAGCGATCGCTGACAGATGCGGAGCTTCTAGCTGCGGCGGAAGAGGCCGAGGATTTCAGAATTCTGCCGGACGCCACGGTGATAAAGATCGGTGGACAGAGCATCATCGACCGCGGCCGCGCGGCCGTCTACCCACTGGTGGACGAAATTGTCGAGGCCCGCAAAGCCCATAAACTACTTATCGGCACCGGCGCGGGCACTCGGGCCAGACACCTCTATTCCATTGCCGCCGGGCTTAACCTACCAGCAGGCGTACTTTCGCAGTTAGGTTCTTCGGTTGCTGATCAGAATGCAATAATGCTGGGACAACTACTCGCCAAGCACGGGATCTCCGCAGTTGAGGGGGCGGGACTCTCGGCAGTGCCGCTTTATCTTGCCGAGGTGAATGCGGTTATCTTTAGCGGCATGCCGCCTTACAAACTTTGGACGCGCCCTCCCGTAGAAGGCGTCATCCCGCCTTACCGTACCGATGCCGGCTGCTTCCTGCTGGCCGAACAGTTTGGTTGTAAAGCCATGGTTTTCGTCAAGGACGAAGACGGTCTCTTCACCGCAAATCCCAAGACATCGAAAAACGCCACCTTCATTCCGCAGATCTCGGTTGACGAAATGAAAGCGAAGGGACTTCACGATTCGATTCTTGAATTCCCTATGCTCGACTTATTGAAGACTGCGCGTCACATTCGTCAAGTACAAATTGTGAACGGTCTTGTCCCAGGCAATCTGACCCGCGCCCTCGCTGGCGAGCACGTCGGCACCATCATCACTGCGAGTTAGGGAGTTACTGCCATGTCTGAAAACACAAATACTATCAAGCACGTTGCCTCGCCACTCGCGCGCCAAACCTTACAGGACAACGAGCTTACCCGCCCTGTTGCCGGTGTGCGCCCGATTCGGCTCCTGCCTTGGCTACAGGTTGTCAAGATTGGCGGCCGCGCCATCATGGACCGGGGCGCCGCGGCGATTTTGCCTATCATTGACGAGATTCGTAAGGTATTACCCGAGCACCGTCTGTTAATCCTGACCGGCGCGGGTATCCGTGCCCGACACCTCTACAGCGTCGGTCTCGACCTTGGCCTCCCGGTTGGATCGCTAGCCCCGCTCGCTGCCAGCGAGGCTGGTCAAAACGGTCATATTCTTGCGTCTCTACTGGCACCGGAGGGAGTTTCTTACGTCGAACACCCCACCATCGAGAGCCAACTCGCTATTCACCTTTCAGCGGCGCGCGCGGTCGTCGGCAGTGCCTTCCCACCCTATCATCATCACGAGTTTCCCCACTCGCGAATTCCGACGCATAGGGCTGATACCGGCGCATTCCTGCTGGCCGACGCGCTAGGGGCGGCGGGTCTCACCATCGTGGAAGACGTCGATGGCTTATACACCGGCGATCCCAAAGGCCCCGACGGAGAAAAAGCACAATTTGTTCGTGAGACGACTGTCGCCGATCTGATAACGCATCAGGACACGTTGCCGTTTGACCGAGCGCTGCTTGAGGTGATGGCAACCGCGCGCCACCTTGAGCACGTGCAAATCGTGAATGGGCTTGTACCGGGGCGGCTCACCGCAGCCCTACGAGGCGAGCACGTTGGCACAATCATTCACACCGGTGTCCAATCAGTCTAGGCCGCGCCGGCGATTACAGTCGGCTTTCTGATTGCGGCAAAATGGCCGAAACGTCAAATTCGATAATACCAACAAGCTAAAACCCCGTTCGCTCGCAGCACTCACGAAATATACGCAAGCCCGGGGAGTCGCTATTTTTGCCGAAAGATTTTTTCGAGCATCCCAGCAGGAAAAA